>JBKQHH010000248.1:0-17204 GCA_052148875.1 Solirubrobacteraceae bacterium | reverse complement strand
TACCGGCGACGTGCACTATCTCGGCCGCGAGGACTACGAGCACCACACGGCGCTGCTGTGCGTGCAGACCAAGAGCACGATCGCGGCACCGAAGCTGACGTTCGACACGAACGAGTTCTACCTGCGCGACAGCGAGGAAATGTCGCGCGCGTTCGCCGAGTGGCCGCAGGCGATCGCGAGCACGCTCGAGATCGCCGAGCGCTGCTCGGTCGAGATCGAGCTGGGCAAGCAGCTGATCCCGCGCTATCCGACGCCGGACGGCAGCGACGAGCGCGCCTACCTGCGCACCCGCGTGCAGGAGGGGCTGCGCCTTCGCTACGGCGACCCGCCGCCCGCCGCGGCGGTCGAGCGCATGGAGATGGAGCTCGACGTGATCGATCGCATGGGCTTCAACGCGTACTTCCTGATCGTGTGGGACTTCGTCGCGTTCGCCAAGGACAACGGCGTCGCGGTCGGGCCGGGCCGTGGCTCGGCTGCGGGCTCGATCGTCTCCTACTGCCTGGCGATCACCGACATCGACCCGCTGGAGTACGACCTGCTGTTCGAGCGCTTCCTGAACCCCGAGCGCGTGTCGATGCCCGACATCGACATCGACTTCTCGGTGCGCGGCCGCGAGCGGGTGATGCGCTATGTGACCGACAAGTACGGCCGCGAGTCGGTCGCGCAGATCGTCACGTTCGGCAAGATGTTCCCGCGCGCCGCCACCCGCGACGCCGCGCGCGTGCTCGGCCACGACTACGGCGCCGGCGACCGCCTGGCGAAGCTGATCCCCGATCCGATCATGGGCCGCTCGCCGTCCTTCGAGGAATGCCTGAAGCCGGGACAGCCGCTGCGCAAGGCCTGCGACGAGGACCCGACGGCGAAGCAGATCGTCGACGTCGCGCAGGGCCTGGAGGGGATCGTGCGCAACTCCTCGATCCACGCCGCCGCGGTGGTGATCGCCGACCGCCCGCTGACCGACATCGTGCCGCTGCAGCTGGCCGACGCGGGCACCGACGAGAGCGGCGAGCGCGCGTTCCGCACGGTGACGCAGTTCTCGATGAAGCCGATCGAGGAGATCGGCCTGTTGAAGATGGACTTCCTGGGCCTGCGCAACCTCGACGTGATCGAGGACGCGCTCGACATCATCGAGCGCTCGACCGGCGCGCGCCCCGATTGGACGGAGGTCCCGCTCGACGATCAGCGCACGTACGAGATGCTGGCGCGCGGCGACTCCACCGGCGTGTTCCAGTTCGAGTCCGAGGGCATGCGCGAGGCGCTGAAGAAGGTGCGTCCCGACGAGTTCAACGACCTCGTCGCGCTCAACGCGCTCTACCGCCCCGGCGCCATGGACCAGATCCCGGTGTACGCGAAGGGCAAGCACAACCCGCAGGCGATCTCCTATCCCGACGAGCGCCTGCGCGCGATCCTCGAGTCATCCAACGGCGTGATCCTCTACCAGGAGCAGGCGATGCAGATCTCCAAGGAGCTCGCCGGCTTCTCGGGGGCGAAGGCCGACGACCTGCGCAAGGCGATCGGCAAGAAGAACCGCGCCGCGATGGCCGCGCTGAAGCCCGAGTTCGTCGAGGGCTGCCGCGCGTCGGGCACCAGGCCCGAGGTGATCGAGTTCCTGTGGAACACCAACGAAAAGTCCGCCGACTATTCGTTCAACAAGAGCCACGCCGCCTGCTACGGGCTGATCGCATACCGCACCGCATGGCTGAAGGCCAACCACACCGCCGAGTACATGGCGGCGCTGATCTCCTCGGTGATGTCGACCAAGGACAAGGTGCCGTTCTTCGTCGCGCGCTGCGAGGAGATGGGCATCGAGATCCTGCCTCCCGACGTCAACCTCTCAGACCACGAGTTCACGGTCGGCGCGGGCGGGGGGGATCGCGAGGAGGGCGGGCTCGGCAACATCCGCTTCGGCCTGGACGCAGTCAAGGGCGTGGGCTACCAGGCGGTCGAGGCGATCAAGCGGGCGCGCGGAGGATCGGATCCCGCCCACCCCGCCGCCCACCCGTTCACCTCGCTGTGGGACTTCTGCGAGCGCGTGGACAGCCGCACGGTCAACAAGAAGGCGATCGAGGCGCTCATCAAGTGCGGCGCGTTCGGCTCGACCGGCGCGAGCCGCAAGGGGATGCTCGAAGTCCTGGAGAAAGCGCAGGCCAACGGACAGCAGATCCAGCAGGACGCGCAGATCGGCCAGGGCTCGATCTTCGACCTGCAGGAAGATGCGCCCGGCGGCTCGCGCTCCGCCTCGGCGGACGCGCTGGCGGCGCTTGCCAAGCCGGTGCACCCAGCGATACCGACCGAGGAGTTCGAGCAGGCCGAGCTGCTGGCGGCGGAGAAGGAAGCGATCGGGCTGTTCGTCTCCGCGCACCCGCTCAAGCCCCTGCGCGACGCCCTGCGCGCGCGGGTGGACTGCCCGATCTCCTCACTGGAGGACCGCCGCGACAAGGACTGGGTGACGGTCGGCGGGATCATCACCGAGACCAAGCGCATCCGCACCCGCAACGGCGATCACATGATGTTCGCGACGCTCGACGATCTCGCGGGCGCCGTGGAGATGCTCGTGTTCGGCAAGGCGCTGGCCGAGCACGAGGCGACGCTCGCGGTCGACGAGGTGGTGCTCGTGAAGGGCCGCGTCGATCACAAGGAAGCCGGCAAGACCTGCCTGGTGGTGCAGAGCGTCGAGGCGTTCGCGCCCTCGCAGGAGGAGATCGAGCGCGCCCGCGCGCAGGCGAGCGCGGCTGCCCGCACCGCCACCGCGCTGGCCCAGCCGGTGCGTCTGCGAGTCGCGGCCGCGGACCTCTCAGAGAGCGCGATCGACGAGCTCAAGGCGATGATCGAGGAATGCCCGGGAACGGCCGAGGTGTTCGTCGACATCGACTACAGCGATGGCAGCACCCAGCACGTGCGCCTGGGCGAGGAGTACCGGGTGCGCCACACCCCCACGCTGGTCGCAGAGCTCGAAAGCGCGTTGCCCCAGACGAGCGCCGCGCCCGTCGCCGCGCTGCCCTCGGCCGCCTCCGCCGCGACCGGCTGAGCCGCCGGCTCGCCTCAGGCGCGTGCGGCGAGTCCCCGCTCGCGCAGCGCCACCGCCAGCGCGACTTCCTCGCGCGAGGCGCCTTCGCGGTTCTCCCCGGGGGTCTCCAGCACGCACGCCAGCCGCTGCAGCCCCCGCGCGGACAGGAACGCGGCGCAGCCCTCCTCGCCCAGCTCGCCGGCGCCGACGTTCGCGTGCCGGTCGCGGTTGGAGCCCAGCGGCGTCTGGGAGTCGTTGAGGTGCAGCGAGCGGATGCGTTCGCGCCCAAGCTTGCGCCCGGCCTCGCGCACCACCGCCGCCATGCCCCTGGGTGTGCGGATGTCATACCCGGAGGCGAACAGGTGGCAGGAGTCGAGGCACACGCCGAGTCGCTCGCCGCCGCCCGCCCGCTCGATCAGCGCCGCCAGCTCGTCGATCGAGCGCCCGAGCGTTCCGCCGGCGCCAGCGGTGTTCTCCAGATGCAGCTCGCAGCCCTCGCTCTCCGCCAGGGCCTCGCCGATCGCCGCGCCGGCGCGGTCGATCGCCTCGCCGACGTCCCCGGTCTTGGCAGAGCCGGGATGCAGGATCACCGCGCTCGCCCCGATCGCCGCGCCCACCCGCAGTGAGTTCGTGAGCGAGGCGAGCGATTTGGCGCGGATGTCGGCGTCCTCGCTTGCGCAGTTGAGCAGGTACACCGCGTGGATCAGCACCGCGTCGATCGGGCTCGCCGCCATCGCCTCGCGGAAGGCGGCGACATCCTCCTCGCCGTAGACGCTCGCCCGCCACATCCGCGGCGACTGGTTGAAGATCTGGATCGCCCGGCAGCCGCGCTCGGTGCCGCGCTGGATCGCTTTCGGCAGGCCGCCCGCGGGCGAGACGTGCGCTCCGATCAGCACTGCGCGTGCCGGGGGACGGCTGCGACTAGCATGCGGCGCATCCTATGAGGGTTCGCTTCGCACCTTCGCCGACGGGGGCGCTGCACATCGGCGGCGCCCGCACGGCGCTGTTCAACTGGCTGCTCGCCCGTCACTGCGGCGGTGAGCTGGTGCTGCGCATCGAGGACACCGACCGCGAGCGCTCGACGCCGGAGAACATCGAGCAGATCCTCGATGCGCTGCGCTGGCTGGAGCTCGACTGGGACGAGGGGCCGACCCTGCAGACGGCGCGCTCGGAGCGCCACCGCGAGGCGCTGGAGGCCCTGCTCGAGTCCGGCCACGCCTACCGCTCGCATGCCACCGGCGAGGACGTGAAGGAGTTCAAGCGCGTGCACGGCGCCGAGCGGGGGTTCCGCGGCGAGGGGCAGAGCGACGGCGCGGTGCGCCTGCGCGTGCCCGACGAGGGCGCCACGGTCGTGCACGACGTCATCCGCGGCGACACGCGCTTCGAGCACGTGCACCTCGACGACCCCGTGATCGCGCGCGCCGACGGCTCGGTGCTCTACAACTTCGCCGTCGCGATCGACGACCTGGATGCGGGGATCACGCACGTCGTCCGCGGCGAGGACCACCTGTCGAACACCCCGAAGCAGCTGCTCGTGCTGGAGGCCGCGCGGGCGACCGGCTTCGGAGGGGAGGCGCCGCTGCCGGCGTACGCGCATCTGCCGCTGCTGCACGGACCCGACGGCAAGAAGCTGTCCAAGCGCCACGGCGCGGCCTCCGTGCAGGAGCTTCGCGACGCCGGCTACCTGCCCGAGGCGGTGCGCAACTACCTGGCGCTGCTCGGCTGGGGCGCTGGCGACGATGCGACGGTGCTGTCGACCGACGAGCTGATCGAGCGCTTCACGCTCGAGCGCGTCAGCCGCAATCCGGCGCGCTTCGACGAGGTCAAGCTGAGATGGCTGAACGGCCTGTACGTCCGCAAACTGCCGCCGCAGGAGCTCACGCGCCGCCTGGAAGCGTTCACCGGGCGCGCCGATCTGCGCGACGCGGCGCGGATCAGCCAGGAGAAGATCCAGACGCTCGCCGACTTCTGGCCGCTCGCGGGCTCGCTGCTCGACGGCCCCGTCGCGGACGCGAAGGCGCGTGCGCGCTGGCTCGACGAGCAGGGCCGTGCCGCGCTCGCCGAGACGCGCGACGCGCTCGCGCGGACGCAGAGCTTCGACGAGGCGTCCGTCGAGCAGGCGCTCGCGGCGGTGATCGCGCGCCGCGCCGCCAAGCCGCGCGAGGTCTACCAGCCGCTGCGCGTGGCCCTCACGGGGGCGACCATCTCGCCGGGGATCTTCGAGAGCGTCGCGCTGCTCGGCCGCGAGGAGACGCTGCGGCGCATCGACCGCGCGCTCGCCGACGCCTGATTGCAAAGTCCGTGGATACCCCGTAAATGTTTGCTCGGCGAATGCCGATAGGGCCTCAAGAGGAATCACGGCTCCGATGGCCGGCGAACCCAAGGAAGGGGTCAAGAAAGCATGCAGGCAACCGCCGCAGCGAAGAAGCTGACCGCAGCGAACAAGCTGACCACAGCGAACAAGAGGACAGCAGCAAAGACGCCGTCACCGGCGAAGAAGTCGAGCGGCCCGAACACGGGCTCGTCCTCCCAAGCTCAGCGACGCCCCAACGCGCCCGGCGCCGGCTCCGGTGAGCGCCACCAGAACGAGGGCCACGGCCGGCGCCTGACGCTGGCGTTCGAGGCGCTCGAGGCCTTTCCCGCGCTGGCGGAGTCACGCGACCGCCTGCTCGCGGTCGTCTCCAAGGACCACGTCGCCACCGCCGACGTGGTGTCCGCGGTCGAGTCCGACGTCGCCCTCATCATCGCCGTCCTGCGCCTGGCCAACCGCGCCCAGGACGGACGCGCTCGTGTGGACACCGCGGTCACAGCCGTCGAGGTCCTCAGCTCGCACACGGTGCAGGCGGTCGCCAACCGCATGCGCACGTTCGACTTCTTCGAGCGGGCGAGCGTGTGGGACGCGGCCCCCGAGCGCTTCCGGCTGCACGCGCTCGCCACCCAGCACGCCGCCGACCGCATCGCGACGGAGGTCGGCTACGAGAATCGCGATCGCCTGACCGTCACGAGCCTGCTGCACGACATCGGCAAGCTGGTGCTGCTCCACGCCTACCCCGGCTATCCCTCCCAGGTCCACCGCGGCGCGCGCACGCCCGAGGAGCGCATCCACCAGGAGCGGCGCGAGCTCGGCGTCGACCACGCGCTGGTCGGCGGGGTGCTGATCCGCCGCTGGGGCCTTCCCGGCTCGCTGGCGACGCCGATCGAGCGCCACCACAATCCCGACGTGGAAGGCGAGGCCGCCTTCATCCGCCTGGCGGACATGCTCGCCCACTACGAGCAGGGCGCGCGCGTGTCGCCGACGGAGATGCTCCACACCGCGCGCAGCATCGGCCTCGGGCCCGACGAGCTCAGGCGGGTGATGTACGAACTGCCGAGCCCCTCGAGCCAGCGCCAGCGCCATGTCGATCCGTGCCCGCTGTCGGGCAGGGAGCTGGGCGTGCTGCAGCGACTGGCCGAGGGCAAGGTGTACAAGCAGATCGCCCACGAGCTGACGCTCTCGACGAGCACGGTGCGCACGCACCTGCACAACATCTACGGCAAGCTGGGCGCCGTCGACCGCGCGCAGGCCGTCCTCATCGCAACCGAGCGCGGCTGGCTCTAGGACGGCCGCTGGCCGGCGCGATACTGCGTCCTCCCTCGCTCGTGTGCGCAGCACACTTCCGCTCAGTGCGTCCTTGTCTCGCTTGACCAGAGACCGTCCTAGACGCGTCGTTGCGTAGCATCGCGCGGTAATGATCTCGATCACCAGCAAGTCCCCGTACGCCGTGCTCGCACTCGCCGAGCTCGCCCGCAACCCGGGCACCGAGCCGGTGCCGATCGGCGAGCTGGCGCGCAGGCGCGATGTGCCGGTGCAGTTCCTCGAGCAGCTGTTCGCGGTCCTGCGCCGCGGCGGGATCGTCAGCTCGCAGCGCGGCGTCAAGGGCGGCTACCGGTTCTCGCGGGAGCCGTCCACGATCACCGTGCTGGAGGTCGTCGAAATGCTCGACGGCCCGCTCGGCCGCGATGCCCAGGGCGTGTTCGCCGACGCCGCCGAGGCCGCGCGCAAGGTGCTGGGGCAGACGACGATCGCCGATGTGATCCAGCGCGAGATGCGCGACGCCGGCGCGAGCATGTACCACATCTGACCAAACGCCAGGTGCGCCTGGCTGGTCAGCCGGCCAAGATCTGGCTTGGCTATTGACTTGACGCGGCGTACGTGTAGCCTTCGTCAAGGTAATGTGATGGTGGAGATGAGACAGTCGGTGTGCGTGCGCTGCACGCGCCAGGGCTCGTCAGTGGCGACTATGGAGGGTTGCAAGTGCTCGGGCCGGCCGGCGTTCTGCGAATAACGCGAAGGGATTCTCGATGACGGGACGCATTGCGCTCGCCGCGAGGGGGCTCTCAGTGCGCCAGCTCTCGCTGGCCGCGCTGCTGTCGCTGCTGTGCGCGGCGGGGCTCGGCCAGTATCTGCGGGCGCAGGAGGGCGCGTCCTCCGCGTCCGCGAGCGCGACCGGCGCCTCGCGCGACGGTCTGGCCGGTCTCCCGCCGGCGGCGCGCGCGTCGATCTCGGCCGCGCTCGGGGCCGAAGAGCCCGCGTACCATTTCGACGTCGCGCCGGGCGGCTTCCACGCAACCAACCCGGCCGAGCATCTGGGCATCGGCATAGCTCGATCGGGAGCGCTGCTTCGCTCGCGCAGCCTCGAGCTCGGGCTGAGCCTGCGCGCGGTCGGCTATGGGAGCTCGCTGAGCGCGGTGGGCGCGGTGCAGCCGAGCAGCGAGGCCAACAGGGCCACGTTCGCGCGCGCTGCGATCGACGAGTGGTACGTCAACGGCCCGCTCGGCCTCGAGCAGGGCTTCACGCTCACGCATCCTCCAGCGCACGGCGCGGCGGGACCGTTGACGCTGGCGATCGCGCTGTCGGGGAACGCGCGCGCCTCGCTGGCGGCGGGCGGGCAGAGCGTGACGTTCAGCGGCGCGCGCGGCGGCTCGCTGCGATACGGGGGCCTGAGCGTGAGCGACGCGAGCGGGCGAGTCCTGCACAGCTGGATGGCTCTCGAGGGCGGGGAGCTGCTGCTGCGAGTCGATGCGGACGGCGCGCGCTTCCCGCTGCGGATCGATCCGATTGTGGAAAAGCCGGAAGCGAAGCTCGCGCCCTCGGGCGAAGAAGGGGAACACGCCGGCCTCAGCGTCGCGCTGGCCGCCGACGGGAACACCGCCCTGGTCGGCGCGCCCAACGAGGGGCCCGCCGGCGGCGTCGTGTGGGTTTTCGAGCGCTCGGGCTCGGAATGGGTGCGGAGCCCCGAGCCGATCGCGATCCCTGTCGCTGAAGGCGAAGCGACAGAATGCGTCGAAGATCCTGAAGGCGAAGCGGGCGAGGAAGGCAACGAATGCGGTTTCGGGCGGAGCGTCGCGCTCTCGGCCGACGGCGAAACGGCCTTGATCGGAGCCCCCAGGGTGGACGTGCAGGTGGGCGCGCCCTCAGAACCCGAAGCAATCGTGCAAGCAGGGGCCGCGTGGGTGTTCACCCACACGGGATCGGGCTGGACGGGCACCGAGTTGACCAGTCCGAAACCGGATCGCGGCGGTCGTTTCGGGCGGAGCGTCGCGCTGGCGGCGAACGGTGAAACGGCGCTCGTGGGGGCGCCCGGGGAGAACGGCGGTCATGGCCAGGCGTGGGTGTTCACGGGCTCGGGCTCGAGCTGGGCCGCGCAGGGAGGGGCGCTCGCGGGATCTGGGGAGGAAGGAGAAGGGCGCTTCGGCGCCAGCGTCGCGCTGTCCGGCGACGGCGAAGTCGCGCTGATCGGCGGGCCGAACGACGACCGTTCCGTCGGGGCGGCGTGGGTGTTCCAACGCCAGCGCTCAGGGCCCATGTGGATCGAACAGGGCCCCAAGCTCACGGATGGCGGCGAAAGCTCCGAAGGGCATTTCGGTTACAGCGTCGCGCTCTCCGAAGACGGCAGCACCGCGCTCGTGGGCGCCAGGCGCGTCGACGACGGCACGGGCGCCGCCTGGGTGTTCGAGCAGTCCGGCTCGACCTGGGGCCAGCCTGGATCGAAGCTCGTGGGCGAAGGGGAGGCGGGCGAACAGTTCGGCTACAGCGTGGCGCTCTCCGCCAGCGGGAACAGCGCGATCGTGGGCGCCCCCCATTTCGAAGCCGGACGCGGAGCCGCATGGCTGTATGAACGCTCCGGGACGGGCTGGAGCGCGGCCGCGAGGAAGCTCGAAGGCGGGGGCAAGGAGCTAGACAGGGCGCGGTTCGGCTCGAGCGTCGCGATGTCCCCCGACGACGGGGAAACGGTGCTCGTCGGGGGTCCCGGCGAAAGCGGCAAATCCGGGACGGCGTGGGTGTTCGGTCCGGGTCCATCGGTCGAATGTGTCGAATCGGTCGGATCACACGAATGCGAGCCCGGCTCCGAATACGAACTCGCCAAAGGCTCGACCCTGGGCGGGACCGAGGTCAAGATCGCGGGGGCACACCTGAAGGGCGCGACGGCGGTCCGCTTCGGCGTGAGCGAGGCCGCGAGCTTCGAAGTGCATGCGGCGGGGCCGGAAGGCTCGGAAGACTGGATCACGGCGGTCTCTCCCGAAGGGACAGGCACAGTCAACGTCACGGTGGAAACCCCGTTTGGTACGAGCGCCGAGGACGAACACGATCAGTTCATGTATGTGCCCCCGGCTCACAAAAAGAGCAAAAAAGAACCGGAACCGCCACCGCCGGGTGGTGCCCCCAACGGCTCGCCCAACGGAGGCACCTTCGGTGGCACGGGCGCGACCCAGGCGGTGCTAGCCGCCGGGCCGATCTCCGGCGGCGCGTGCGGCGCGTCGCTGATCAGCAAGAAGATCGCGGTGCAGCCAAACCATCGTGCGCTGTTCAGGCTGCTCGGCACGGGCGCCGGGAAGTGCGGCGGCAAGCTCAGGCTGCGGGTCAAGATCAAGCTCGCGCACAGGCGCTTCAAGCTCAAGACGATCGGCACCGCGGTGTTCTCGATCTCCGCCGGCAAGCGGGTGTCTGTCAGCGTCAAGCTCAACGCCGCCGGGCGGGCGCTGCTGAAGGCCGGTCACGGCCGGCTGAACGCGAGCCTGCTGCTCGTCAAGCAGTCGCCGGTCCCGTTCGTGTCGCATACGGCGAGCGTGCGGCTGGCGCCCCAGCGCAGGAAGCCGAAGACCAAGGCGAAGTAGCCGCCCGCAGCAGGGTGGGCGCTTGCCCATCCCACAGCCGGGCGGGCGCCGCGCCGGCTGCACTATTGTCGTGGCGGTCATGCCGCGAATCCCGATCAACATTGCCGACTTGGTCGGCGGCACGCCGTTGGTCGGGCTCCCGCGGATGCTCGAGGGGACGCCCGCGGCCGAGAACGGCGTCGAGCTGTTCGCAAAGCTCGAGGCGTTCAACCCGGGCGGGAGCGTCAAGGACCGCATCGGCGTGGCGATGATCGAGGCCGCCGAGTCCGAAGGCCGGATCGAGCCGGGACGCACGCTGATCGTCGAGGCGACGAGCGGCAACACGGGGATCGCGCTGGCGTTCGTGTGTGCGGCCAAGGGCTACGAGCTCGTGCTGACGCTGCCGCAGGGCATGAGCCGCGAGCGCGAGAGCCTGCTGCGACTGTACGGCGCGCGCGTGGAGATCACCGAGTCCCTCGGCGGGATGGGCGAGGCGGTCGCGGCCGCGCGCGCGCTGGCGCGCGACGCGGACGTGTTCCTGCCCGACCAGTTCTCCAACCCGGCGAACCCCGACGTCCACCGGCGCACCACCGGCCCGGAGATCGAGCGGGCGCTCGAGGGCCGCGTCGACGTGTTCGTGGCGGGGGTCGGGACCGGCGGCACGATCACCGGCGTGGGCGAGTACCTGCGCGAGCACGCCAATCCGGATCTGCGCGTGGTCGCCGTCGAGCCGCGCGGCTCCGCGGTCCTGTCGGGCGGCCCGCCCGGCCCGCACCGCATCCAGGGCATCGGCGCGGGCTTCGTGCCGCCGGTGCTCAACCGTGAGCTGATCGACGAGATCATCACGGTCAGCGACGACGATGCGATCCAGACCGCCTGGAGCTGCGCCAAACGCGCCGGGCTGCTCGCCGGCATCTCCTGCGGCGCCGCCCTGTGGGCCGCCCTGCAGGTCGCCGTCCGCCCGGAATCGAAGGGCAAGCGGATTGTCGTCATCATGCCCGACTCCGGCGAGCGCTACGTCTCTCAGGCATTCTTCGCGCCGTGACGATTCGGTTGCGTAGTCAACCAAATGCGCAGTCGCCCGCTACTCTGTTGACATGGCCGGCTTCGGGAAGCTCGCGACGGTCGCCAAGGAGGTCAGGCGCGACGTGCTCGCGGCGCGCGACCGCGATCCGGCCGCGCGCGGAGTCTCGCCGGCCGAGATCCTCGCTACGTGGCCGGGCATCCACGCGCTGCTGGCCTACCGGGTCGCGCACGCGCTGAAGCTGGCCGGCGTGCCGGTCGCGCCGCGGCTGATCTCGATGTTCACGCGCGCGGTCACCGGCATCGAGATCCACCCCGCCGCGCGCATCGGCCAGGGGCTGTTCATCGATCACGGCGCGGGCGTGGTGATAGGGGAGACGGCCGACATCGGCAACGACGTGACCCTCTACCAGGGTGTGACGCTCGGGGGCACCGGCTTCGCCACCGGCAAGCGCCATCCGACGGTGCAGGACAACGTGACGATCGGCTCCGGGGCGAAGCTGCTCGGGCCGATCACGATCGGCCACGGCGCGAAGATCGGCGCCAACAGCGTGGTGATCACCGACGTGCCCGCGAACTCCACGGTCGTCGGCAACCCGGGCCATCCGGTGCGCGTCGACGGGCGGCGCGTCGAGGGTCCCGACGCGGACTGGATCCACCTGCCCGACCCGATCGCCGAGGCGATCCAGGCGCTTTCCAGCCGCATCGCCGCGCTGGAACGGATGGTCGCCGAGCTCTCGGACACCGAGCCCGAGCCGGCGGCCGAGGTCAGGCCGTTGCGGACGGTCAGGGGACCGAACCCCGCCGGGGGATAGACACCCGCGAAACAGGCTCTGCCGCCCGAGCGCGCATCTATGCTGGGGATCGATGCCCGATAATCCCCACGCCGAGCACCTCCGGGAGCTGCTGGAGAACCTGAACGAGCCCCAGCGCGAGGCGGTCACGCACGGCGAGGGCCCGCTGCTGATACTGGCGGGCGCGGGCAGCGGCAAGACGCGCGTGCTCACGCACCGGATCGCGTTCCTTATCTACACCGACCAGGCGCAGGCGGGAGAGATCCTGGCGATCACCTTCACGAACAAGGCCGCCAACGAGATGCGCGAGCGGGTCGAGAGGCTGCTGGGCAGGAGCACGCGCGGCATGTGGGTGATGACGTTCCATTCCGCGTGCGCGCGCATCCTGCGGGCAGAGGCCGAGCGCCTGGGCTATACGCGCCAGTTCACCATCTACGACCAGGCGGACGCGCGGCGGCTGACCAAGCGCTCGGCCGACGTTGTCGGCGTGGACCCCAAGCGGTTCACCCCGGCGGCGATCAACAACCAGATCTCCGCCGCCAAGAGCCGACTGATCGACGCGGAGACCTATCGCCAGTCCGCCGGTTCACCGTTTGAAGAGATGATCGCCGAGGTGTACGACGTCTACGAGCGCGACCTGCACCGCATGAACGCGATGGACTTCGACGACCTGCTGTTCAGGACGGTCAACCTGCTGGAGCTGTTCGAGGAGGTCCGCGAGCGCTACACCAACGCCTTCCGCCACGTGCTCGTCGACGAGTACCAGGACACCAACCATGCCCAGTACCGGCTGCTGCAGCTGCTCGTCGGCGGCGGGCGGGCGGGCGGCGATGCCGTCGGACGCGGCGGCGCCGAGCCCGGGGATCGCCCCACATACAGCGGCCCCGTCGGGCATCGCAACCTGGCGGTCGTCGGCGATGACGCGCAGTCGATCTATAGCTTCAGGCAGGCGGACATCCGCAACATCCTCGACTTCAGCGAAGACTTCCCGGACGCGCGCGTGGTCAAGCTCGAGCAGAACTACCGCTCGACCGAGACGATCCTGCGCGCGGCCAACGCGGTGATCGCGAACAACCGCGGCGGGATCGCCAAGCGGCTGTGGAGCGAGCTCGGGCAGGGCGATCAGATCCAGCTGCGGGCGCTCGAGGACGAGCACGCGGAGGCGCGCTTCGTCGTCGGCGAGATCGAGCGCCTGGTGGACGAGGGCGCCTCGCGCGCGGAGATCGCGGTGCTGTACAGGACGAACGCAATGTCGCGGGTGATCGAGGACACGCTCGTGCGCCGCGAGATCGCCTATCAGGTGATCGGCGGGACGAAGTTCTACGAGCGCGCCGAGATCAAGGACGCGATCGCGTACCTGTCGCTGCTCGCCAATCCCTTCGACGTGGTCAGCTTCACGCGCGTGGCGAATTCGCCGCGGCGCGGCATCGGGCAGACGTCGCTGTCGCGGATCCTCGCCCACGCGGCGGCGATCGGCGTCTCGGTGTGGGAGGTCGCCCGCACGCCCGAGCAGATCCCGGGCCTGGGCGCGGCCGCGGTGAAGGCGCTGGGGCGGTTCATGGGCACGATGGAAGAGCTGCGCGCGATCGCCGGCCTGCCGGGCGACGATCGCGGGGCCGGCGAGGACGAGGATCGCACAGCGCGCGCGGGCGACGGCAGCGGACAGGTGCCGATCGCGGAGCTGCTCGAAGCGATGCTCGCGCAGACAGGCTACGTCGAGGCGCTCGAGGCCGAGCGGACGATCGAGGCGCAGGGGCGCATCGAGAACCTCGAGCAGCTGGTCGAGGTGGGCCGCGAGTTCGACGCCGCCGCCGCCGAGGGCGAGAACGCGCTCGACGTGTTCCTGCAGCAGATCGCGCTGGTGGCGGACGCCGACACGCGCAGCGACGACGAGGGCCTGGTGACGCTGATGACGCTGCACAACGCCAAGGGACTGGAGTACCCGATCGTGTTCATCGCCGGCTGCGAGGAGGGCGTCTTCCCTCATTCGCGGGCGATCGAGGAGGGCGCCCTGGAGGAGGAGCGGCGTCTGTTCTACGTGGGGATCACGCGCGCGATGCGCCAGCTGTACCTCACGTACGCGCGCCGGCGGGCGGTGTTCGGGGCGGCGACGTACGGGATGCGCAGCCGCTTCCTCGACGAGATCCCGCCAGACCTGCTCGAGGAGCACGAGGAGAGGGCATTTCGCCCGGGCGTCAGCTGGTCGGGCACGGGGAGCAGTCCCACCGTGACGGCGCGCCGCGGCTCCACACAGGGCAGCTGGGGCGGCCCGTCGAGCGGGGATCGCTCGGCGGTGAGAGAGGCGCGGGAGCCCGCGTTGCTCGCCAGCCAGTTCCGCCTGGGCGAGGACGTCGTGCACGCGGCCTTCGGCGACGGCGTCGTGACGGGCGTGGAGCCGGGCGGAGTGATCGTCGTGCGCTTCGCCGACGACGGCTCGGAGCGTAAGCTGATGGCGGAGTACGCCCCGGTCAGCCGGCGCTGAGGCGGGTGGTTCGCTGCCGGGCGCAAACACATAGCATCTGCCCATGAGCGCCACGATCATCGACGGCAAAGCGATCGCAGCGCGGGTGCGCGCCGGCGTGGCCGACGAGGTCGACGCCTTCACCAGCGAGTTCGGGCGGGCGCCCGGATTGGCGACGGTGCTCGTGGGCGACGATCCGGCCTCGGCGGTGTACGTCGGCGGCAAGCAGCGTGCGTGCACGGAGGTCGGCATGGTGCCGTTCGACCGGCGGCTGGCGGCGGACGCGTCGTTCGAGGACGTCGCCGACGAGCTCGAACGCCTGAACGCCGACCGCGCGGTCAGTGGCGTGCTGCTGCAGCTGCCCGTGCCCGAGCACCTCGACGGGCCCGCGCTGACGGCCCTGATCAGCCCTGAGAAGGACGTCGACGGCCTCACCCCGGTCAACGCCGGGCTGCTCTCGCTCGGGCGTCCGGGGCTGCGGCCGGCGACCCCCTTGGGGGTGATGGAGCTGCTGGCCGACACCGGCGTCGCGCTCGAGGGCGCCGAGGCGGTCGTCGTCGGGCGCTCGAACCTGTTCGGCAAGCCGATGGCGCAGCTGCTGCTCGCCGAGAACGCGACCGTGACGGTGTGCCATTCGCGCACGCGCGACCTGCGCGAGGTGTGCTCGCGCGCGGAGGTGCTGATCGTCGCGGTTGGCCGTGCGCGTCTGGTGCAACGGGAGTTCGTGCGGGCGGGCGCGGTCGTGATCGACGTCGGCATGAACAGGCTCACCCCCGAGCAGGCCGGCAACAAGAGCGGGCTGGTGGGCGATGTCGACTTCGCGGCGGCCGTCGAGGTCGCCTCCGCGATCACGCCGGTGCCGGGCGGCGTCGGCCCGATGACGATCGCGCTGCTGCTGCGCAACACGCTGCAGGCCGCCCGCTATCAGGCTCACCTCGACGCGCTGCTCGTGGACGTCGACGAGGGCGTGGCATGACGCGCGCGCCGCGGAGACGCGCATGAACCTCAGGCAGCTGCGCGTGGGCGAGACGCTGGCGCTCGTGGGCGCGATCGCCGTGATCGTGTCGCTGTTCGTGCGCGACTACTACGGTCCCGCGGGCAACCTCGACGCGTGGAACACGTTCGGCCCGGGGGTCGTGCTGCTGGTGGCGGCCGTATGCGCCGCGCTGGCGATGGTGCTCAGCGCGATCACCGAGCGCAGCCCCGCGCTGCCGGTGTCCACGGCGGTGTGGTGCGTGCTGCTCGGCTTCGTCGCGGTCATCGCGGCGCTCGTCAGGGCGCTCGAGCGACCCGATCACGCCACCGAGGTCTGCTTCGGCGCCTGGCTGGCGCTGGCCGGCGCCGTCGCGATCCTCCTCGGCGCCTGGCTCGCGCTGCGCGACGAACGGCCCTCGCTGTACGAGCCCGCGCGGCCGGAGCCTCGTCCCCGGCCGTAGGGCGCTCGACGCCGGGTCGGCTCACCCTTCCCGGATATTCGTGCAGGAGTGACGGCGAAGGTGAGGAACCTTGTGATAACGGATGCAAGCTCCGGCCGTCGTTGGCTGGGGCTGACCGGTCGCATTCACCACGAGTTACGGGGGGTCACCGCAATGAACTTCGACATCAGCCGTCTGCGCCGCTCCGATCGCATCATCGGCGGCAGCGCGATCGCGTTTCTCATCTTCCTGTTCATCTTCAAGTGGTACGGGGTCAGTTCCAGCGCCTCGATCGGCGGGGTGAGCTACAGCAGCAGCGCGAACGGCTGGCACACGTTCACCAACAGCCGCTGGATCTGGATCATCACGATCGTCGTGGCTCTGGGGGCGGTTGCGATCTCCGCGGGCGTGCTCGAGCTCAAAAGCCCGGTGCAGCCGAGCGTGCTCGTGGCCGGACTCGGTGCCCTCTCGGTGATCTTCATCGTCTACCGCATCCTCGATCACCCGAGCGCCGGCGCGAGCGGCACGATCGCCGGCGTTCACTACTCCGCCTCCGCTGGAATCAAGATCGGCATCTGGCTCGGACTGATCGCAGCCGTGGGCGTCACCTACGGCGGCTATCTCGGCATGCAGGACGAAGGCACCTCGCTGGCGGACGTGCGCGAGCAGGCCAGTGGCGCGTTCAGCAATCTGTCCGCCGCGACGAGCGCGGGGCCAACGCCGGCGAGCGCGGGATCGGCCGATCCGGCCGCGCCGCCGATCCCTCCTGCGGCCGCTGCGCCGGCGCCCGAGCCGCCGGACGCCACGTCCGCATGAGCGGGCGCGAGGCCTGAGCGGCGGGAGCGCGTCGGGCGCGCCGTAGAATGCGCGCCACTGTGATCGGACGCGACGAGGTTCTGCACGTGGCCCGGCTGGCGCGCCTGGCGCTGGCCGAGGAGGAGATCGGGCCGATGGCGCGCGAGCTCTCGGCGGTGCTCGACCACGTGGCGCGGATCGGCGAGCTCGACCTGGACGGCGTCGCGCCGACCTCGCACGTGATCGGTGATGCGATGCCCACCCACCCCGCGCTGCGCCCCGACGAGCCGCGTCCGTGCCTGCCGCGCGAGGTCGCGCTCGCGCAGGCGCCCGCCGTCAGCGACAACGGCTTCCTGGTCCCGAGCCCGCAGGCATGAGCGCCACCGACGTGCTGGGGCTGTCGGCCGCGCAGGCGGCGGACGCGATCGCCGCGTGGTCGCTGTCGGCGGGCGAGCTGTTCGAGGCCTACCGCGCACGCGCGGCGGCCGACCGCGCCGCCGGCGAGGACGGGCTGAACTGCTTCACGTGGGTGGCCGCCGAGACGCCGCCCTCAGAGCGGCTCGATGGCGCGCCGG
>JBKQHH010000247.1:0-5186 GCA_052148875.1 Solirubrobacteraceae bacterium | reverse complement strand
TGATCGAGCTCTCGACGGTCTTCGCCGCCGGCTGACCGCTGACCACGCGTGCGGTCCGCGCTTCACGCTAGGTTCCCGCGGTGCGCCTGATCGTCGCCCGCTGCGAGGTCTCCTACGCCGGCCGCCTGAGCACCGTCCTGCCTGAGGCGGTGCGACTGCTGATGATCAAGAGCGACGGCACGTTCATGGTGTGGGCCGACGGCGGCGGCTCCGCCGTCAAGCCGCTGAACTGGATGGCCGCGCCGACCGTGATCGAGGAGCAGGCCGACGAGCACGGCCGCCTGCGCGGGCTGCGCGTGCGAAAGAGCAGCCAGGAGGAGCTGCTCGAGATCTCGATCGCCGAGGTGCTCTCCGACGTCGAGCACGAGCTCGACGCGCTCGCCTCGCTCGAGAAGGAGGGGCTCGAGCGCGAGCTGCAGGAGCTGCTCGCCGACGCGCCGCAGTGGTGCGGGGAGGGGCTGCGGCTCGTGCGGCGCGAGTGGCCCACCGACATCGGGCCCGTCGACCTGATGTGCAGGGATGGCGAGGACGAGTGGATCGCCGTCGAGATCAAGCGCGTCGCCACCATCGACGCCGTCGAGCAGCTCACCCGCTACCTCGAGCGCATCCGCCTCGACCCCGCGCTCGGGTCCTGCCGCGGGGTGCTCGCCGCGCAGAGCATCAAGCCGCAGGCGCGCGTGCTCGCCGAGTCGCGCGGGATCGACTGCGTGGAGGTCGATCCCGAGGTGCTGCGCGGCGAGCGCGAGCCCGAGCTGAAGCTGTTTGCGGCATAGTCCCCGGCATGAACGATCAAGACACCGCGGTGGTCCTCACCGAGCGACGCGACAACGTCCTGCTGATCACGCTCAACCGGCCCGAGGTGCGAAACGCCGTCAACGCGGCGCTCGCCGCCGGGCTCGCCAGCGCGCTGGAGGAGCTCGACGGCGATGACGGCCTGTCCGTCGGCGTGCTCACCGGCACCGGCGGCTTCTTCTCCGCCGGCATGGACCTCGGCGCGTTCGTCAAGGGCGAGTCCGCGTGGTTCGGCGACCGCGGCTTCGCCGGCATCACCCAGCGCGCCGCGCGCAAGCCGCTGATCGCCGCGATCGAGGGCTTCGCGCTCGCCGGCGGCATGGAGATCGCGCTCGCCTGCGACCTGATCGTCGCCGCCAAGGGCGCCAGGATGGGGATCCCCGAGGCCAAGCGCTCGCTCGTGGCCGCCGGCGGCGCGCTGCTGCGCATGCCGCGGCGCATGCCCTACCACGTCGTCATGGAGCTCGCGCTCACCGGCGATCCGCTGCCCGCCGAGCGCTTCCACGACCTCGGCCTCGTCAACCGCCTCGCCGAGCCCGGCGCCGCCGTCGACGTCGCGCTGGAGCTGGCGGGCGCCATCGCCACGAACGGGCCGCTCGCGCTGATCGCCACCAAGCAGGTTCTGCAGGAGCAGTTCGACTGGTCCAGCAGCGACATGTGGGACAAGCAGGCCGCCATCACGGGACCCGTGTTCATCTCCGAGGACGCCCGCGAGGGCTCATCCGCGTTCAAGGAGAAGCGCGAGCCCGTATGGAAAGGCCGCTAGAGCCCGCGCCGCTTGCGTTTGCGCTGTTTCAGGATCTGCAGGAACCGTTTGAACAGGATCAGCATCAGCGCTCTCCCGGCGTCTTGCGCGGGTACTGGGAGATCGGCTGGCGCAGGTCGATCGCGGTCGTCACGATGCGGTTCTGTTCGTCGATGTGCGCGGCCGGGTAGCCCTCGCCCGGGCTCGCGCGCTCGGGGCGCCCGATGTAGCCGAAGTGCATCTCCTGGGGCATGATCTGCATCAGGCGCGGGAACATGTGGGCGCGCGCGCCCATGTTGCGCGGCTCCTCCTGCACCCACAGCACCTCGCGCAGGTTCGGGTAGCGGCCCATCAGCTCGAGGATCTGGCCTTCCGGGAACGGGTACAGCAGCTCCACCCGCGCCACCGCCAGGCCGGTGTGCGCCGCGCGTTCGGGGTGCCCGACGAGGTCGTAGTAGATCTTGCCCGTGCACAGCACCAGCCGCGTGACCTGCTCGTCCTGCACCCCCGGCTCGGCCAGCACGGGGTGGAAGCGCGTGTCCTCCGCCATGTCCGCGATCGAGCTCGCCGCCTGCGGCAGGCGCAGCAGCGACTTCGGGGTCATCACAACCAGCGGGCGCTGCTTGGCGATGCGCGCCTGACGGCGCAGCAGGTGGAAGTACTGCGCCGGGGTCGTCGGGCTCGCCACGCGGATGTTGCCCTCCGCCGCCGCGCGCAGGAAGCGCTCCAGGCGCGCCGAGGAGTGCTCCGGCCCCGAGCCCTCGTAGCCGTGGGGCAGCAGCAGCGTCAGGCGCGAGGTCTGGCCCCACTTGGCCAGGCCCGAGGTGATGAACTGGTCGATGATCACCTGCGCCGAGTTCACGAAGTCCCCGAACTGCGCCTCCCACAGCACCAGCGTCTCCGGGCCCTCCTGGCTGTAGCCATACTCGAAGCCCAGGCACGCGAGCTCCGACAGCGGGCTGTTGTGGAGCTCCAGCGGCGCCAGCGCGTCCGGCAGGTTCTGGATCGGGCACACCGTCTGGCCGGTCTTCGCGTCGTGCAGGACCATGTGGCGCTGGCTGAACGTGCCGCGCTCGGTGTCCTGCCCGGTCAGCCGCAGCGGCGTGCCCTCCGTCAGCAGCGACGCGAACGCCAGCGCCTCCGCGTGCGCCCAGTCGATGTGCGTCTCCGACGCCGCGCTCTCGGCGAGCGCCTCGTGGCGGCGCTCGAGCTGTTTGACCAGCTTCGGATGCACCGTGAAGCCCTCGGGCACGCGCAGCAGCTGCTCGCCCAGCTCGCGCAGGCGCGTCGCCGGCACCGCCGTGTCCACCTCCGGGCTCGGCGAGCGGTCGAGCTGGTACTCGCCCGTCGTGTGCTCGTCCTCGTGCTCGCTCGCCGCCGCGATCTTCGCCTTCAGGCGCTGGTGCAGCAGCGTCAGGTTGTCCCACACCTCCTGCGCCTGACGGTCGACCTCCTCCCTGGACACGACCCCGTCGGTCACCAGGCGGTCGGCCCACAGCTCGTACACGCGCTTCTTCGTCTTGATCTTCGCGTACATCTCCGGCTGCGTGTACGCCGGCTCGTCGGACTCGTTGTGCCCGAAGCGGCGGTAGCCGATCAGGTCGATCAGCACGTCGTGCCCGAACTCCTGGCGGAAGGCGAACGCGAGCCGCACGGCCGAGATGCAGGCCGCGACGTCGTCGGCGTTGACGTGGACGATCGGGACGTCGAAGCCCTTCGCGAGATCAGAGGCCCACGTCGTCGAGCGCGAGTCCTCGGCGTCGGTGGTGAAGCCGATCTGGTTGTTCTGGATGATGTGGACGGTGCCGCCGACCGTGTAGCCGTCGAGCGCCTGTAAGTTGAGCGTCTCGGCCACGACACCCTGGCCGGGGAACGCGGCGTCGCCGTGCAGGACGATCGAGATCGCTCGGTTGGTGTCACGCTGCGCGTGCGAGCCCTGGCGGCGTGTCTGCGCCGCGCGGGTGGCGCCGGCGATCACCGGGGCGACGAACTCGAGGTGGCTCGGATTGGACTGCAGGCGCACGATGATCGACTCGCCGTCCGCCAGCTGGTAGGAGCCCTGCGCGCCGTGGTGGTACTTGACGTCGCCGGTGCCGCCGAGCGGGATCGTGGTGATCGGCTCCAGCGTCGAGGAGCCCTCGAACTCGGCGAAGATCGACCCGTAGGAGCGCCCGAGGTTGTGCGCCAGCACGTTGAGGCGGCCCCGGTGGGCCATCCCGAGCACCACCTCGCGCGCTCCCCTGCTAGCCGACAGCGTGATCAGCTCGTCGAGCATCGGCACGGTCATGTCGAGTCCCTCGACCGAGAACTGCTTCTGACCGATGTAAGCACGGTGCATGAAGCGCTCGAGCACGTCGACCTCGGTCAAGCGCTGCAGCAGCGCCCGCTGCTCCTCGGCGCTGAGCGGGGTGCGGAACTGACCGGTCTCGATCACCTGACGCAGCCATTCGCGCTGGCGGTGCGAGCCGATGTGCTCGATCTCGTAGGCGATCGGACCGCAGTAGGTCTCGCGCAGGTGCGGCAGCGCCTCGGCGAGGGTCGCACCCTGAACGTGCATCGCCAGGATCGAGGACGGGATCCGCGCCATCAGCTCCTCGGTGAGCCCGAGCTCCGCCGGGTCGAGCGACGGGTCGCCGTGCGGCTCGCGGCCGAGCGGATCTAGGTGCGCGGCGAGATGGCCGTGGGTGCGGTGCGCCTGCACGAGCGCGTTGCCGGCGAGCACCGCGGAGAGCATCTGGTCGTCCAGCGCGCCGGTGCCAGGTGCCGCCGCCGACGCGCGTGCCCCAGCGGCGGCCGGAACGGTCGCGGGCGCGGTTGCCGCGAGCAGCCGGGCGGCGCCCGCCGCGGTCGACGCGGGCGGCGGCGCAAGCGTCGCGCCGAGCGAGGAGAACACCGCCTCGTAGAAGCCCGAGTCGCCCTGCAGATATGCCTCGATTTGCGCCAGGAAGCGCCCGGACTCGGCGCCCTGGATGATCCGGTGATCGTAGGTGGAGGTCATCGTCATGACCTTCTCGGCGCCGATCATCGTGCCGATGTTGCCGAGGCCCACCGGGTAGGCGATCGAGCCCGTGGCCACGATCGTTCCCTGGCCGGTCATGAGCCTTGGCACCGAGGCCACAGTCCCCAGCCCGCCCGGGTTGGTCAGCGTGACGTTGCCTCCCACGAGGTCATCGGCGGTGAGCTTGTTCGTGCGCGCCTTCTCCACGAGCGCGTCATAGGCCGCGAGGAAGCGGTCGAACGGCTGGCGGCCGGCGTCGAGGATGACCGGGACCATCAGCGTGCGCGAGCCGTCGCGCTTCTCCACGTCCACCGCCAGGCCGAGGTTCACCTGGCCGTCGTCGATCCGATGAGGCCTGCCATCGATCTCGGCGAAGTGGGCGCCCATCACCGGCATGTGGTCGACGGCCCGAGCGATCGCGTAGGCGATCAGGTGCGTGAACGAAACCTTCTTGCCGGCCTCCTTCAGCTCGCGCCTGCGGGCCTCGAGGGCGGTCACGGTCAGCGTGCGGAAGCTCGTGGCCGTGGGGATCGCGCGCGACTCCTCCATGTAGCGGGCCAGCGCCGCGGCCCCACCCTTCATCGGCGTCACGCCGGGAGCGGGCGCCGTGGCCGTGGCGCCGTTGGCCGGTGCCGCGGCCGTGGTGGAGGC
>JBKQHH010000246.1:0-19080 GCA_052148875.1 Solirubrobacteraceae bacterium | reverse complement strand
ACGAGGAACCGATCGAGGCCGGGATGCTCTCGAAACAGATCGAGAAAGCCCAGAAGAAGGTCGAGGAGCAGAACTTCCTGATCCGCAAACGCGTGCTCGAGTACGACGACGTGATGAACGAGCAGCGGCGCGTGATCTACAAGTACCGCGACGAGGTGCTGGAAGGCAAGAGCATCGGCGACGAGGCGCGCGAGGAAGTCGAGAAGGTGATCGAGCGCACGATCGACCAGTACACGCCGGGCGACTTCATCGAGGACTGGGACATGGACGGCCTGTTCACGGCGCTCGGCCAGCTGTTCCCGGTGGATCTCGGCGACGAGGACCTCGACCGCGACACCGTCGACCGCAACGCGCTGACCGATCGCATCGTCGAGGAGGCGCTCGAGCGCTACAACGCGCGCGAAGAGGCGCTGGGCAAGGAGCTGATGGAAGCGCTGGAGCGCTTCCTGCTGCTGCAGATCATCGACGAACGCTGGCGCGAGCACCTGTTCGACATGGACTACCTGCGCGAGGGCATCCACCTGCGCGGCTTCGCCCAGATCGACCCGCTGGTGGCGTACAAGAACGAGGCGTTCACGCTGTTCGGCGACCTGATGAACAGCGTGTGGTCGGACTACGCGCGCATGATCTACAACGTGCAGGTCAACGTCGAGGGCCAGAACGGAGGCGGCGGAGCGCCTCCCATACCGGCGTTCTCAGCCGCGGGCAGCTCCACGCGCGCGGGCCGCGTGTCCTACTCGGGCGGCCACAGCGCCGCCGGCGCCGGTGCGCTGGCCCAGGCGGCCGCGGCAGCCGGCGTTGCTGCGGGCGCCCAGGGGGGCTACGGCGAAAGCGACCACGAGCTGGAAGCGCTGCCGGTGGTCGAGCAGCGCGTGCTCGACGACGAGCACCAGGTCGGGCGCAACGATCCTTGCTGGTGCGGGAGCGGTAAGAAGTTCAAGAAGTGCCACGGCGCGTAGCAGTTCGGCTCGGAGTGCTGCCGGCGTTGGCGGTGCTGGTGGTGCTGCGAACGGAGCATTTCGAGGACTGCTACAGCCAAGCGTGGCACGCCTCCGAACGGCCTCATGCCGGCAAGCAGGCCTCGCTCAGCGCCGCTTGAACGCGAGCATGGTGCTCGCCTCGATTCGCGCGTACGGGGAGTTTGAATGCGCAGCGTCCCAATCGAAGTCGTACAGCGCGCGTGGATAGTCGGCGAAGCCGCCGGCTTCAGGGCTGCGCGGGTCGGTCTCGACGGCGCGCCCGTGCACGATCACGAGGAACGTCTCGAGCCCACGCGTGACGGCGCCGCTGACGGCCGGGTTGGCGCGGATGTTCCGGAAGCGGGCGGAGTTCTCGGCGGAGCCGAACCAGAACTGGCTGCGGAGGAAGAGGCCGTCGACCGGCGCCACGCGCGGCTCCCCGCGAGGTGTGACGGTCGCAGGGTCGAGCACCTGCACTCCCGCCAGCTCCGCACTGACGGCGGCGGCGTCGAGCCGTGTCTCCTCGCCCCAGATCGAGCGCAGGTGCGCCCCGGCGCGTGCGTAGCTCGTATCCAGGAGCTGCTGAAGCGCCCGAAGGTCCTCGCTCGTCTCGAACATCTTTCAAGCCTTTCATAGCTCAGCGACGAGCTCAGTTCGCCGCTGAGCGGTGACCGAGTCTCGGCCGCTAGCCTGACCTCACCGTGGCGGGCACCCCCTGGGACGCACACACGTATGACCGGTCGAGCGAGCCGCAGCAGGCGTGGGCCGCGGAGGTGCTCGCACGCCTGGACGGCATCGCGAAGGACGCGACGGTGCTGGACGTCGGCTGCGGCACCGGGCGCGTGACGGAGGCGCTGCTGGCGCTGGTGCCGCGAGGCCGCGTGCTGGCGATCGACGCGTCGACGGACATGGTGGAGCTCGCCCGCGAGCGACTCGGCGAGCGCGCGGAGGTGTGGTGTGAGGACGCGCTCGAGCTCGATCTGGACGAGCCGGTCGACGCGATCGTGTCGACGGCGACGCTGCACTGGGTGCCGGACCACGATCGCCTGTGGGCGCGCTTGGGGCAAGCGTTGCGTCCGGGCGGCGTGCTCGAGATCCAGTGTGGGGGAGAGGGCAACATCGATGGCGTACGCGAGGTCATCGACGCGGTCGCCCAAGATGTCGCTCCGGAGCTCGTCGGCTGGTCGCCGTGGATCTTCGCGGGTCCGCCGGAGACGGAGCGGCGCCTGCGCGACGCCGGGTTCACGGCGACCCGATGTTGGTTGGAGGAGCGCCCGACGCATCCGCAGGGTGTGGACGCGTTCGTGCGCACGTCGATCCTCGCGGCGCATCTCGAGCGCCTGCCCGAGGAGCGCCGGGAGCCGTTTGCGGCGGCAGTCGTGGCGAGTGTGCGCCTGCCACTTGACTACATGCGCCTGAACGCCTCGGCTGTTCGCGGACCTGCTTGAAGGCCAGCTATATGGGTCTTGAGCCAGTTCATCGCTCGGCTATGAATGTGCCGCACGCGCCTTGGCGTGCGCGTCAGATGAGTTCGCGTGCCTTGCGCGCGAAGGTCGCGGCGCCTGCGCGCTCAAGGGCGTTGAGCAGCTCACCGACCGGCTGGCCGCCGGCCCAGGTGCCCGCCGTTAGTTCCAGGATTTCGAGCACTCCACGGGTATCGGAGTCCAGCACGTCGACGAGAAACTCATCAGGGGCGAGCACCTGCACCCCGCGCCGGTTGAGACCGTCGAGCAGATAACCGCGGTCTTTCGTAAAGAGGTAGTCGGCGTGCGCGGCCACCACCAGCGCACACACGTGGGCATCCGCTGGATCGCGAGTGAGGTCAGCGAAGTCAAAGGTATTCGGATCGACGTCGATGCGCCCGGCAGGGAAGCTGAGGCGCAGGTAGTCGACCCAGCGCCGGGCTGCCTCAGACGGGAGTTGCTTCTTCTCCACGAGCGACCTCTGCGCCTCGCCCAGCAGCTGCTCGCTCCAGAAGAGGTCCAGCAGGCGCAGCTCGGCGGCGATGCGTCCCATCAGCTCGTGCAGGACGCGCGAGAAGATGATGTCGGTATCGAGGACCGCGCGTGGCCGCCGGCGCTCGTTCACTCGGGCGGTGCGCCCATCGCGTCGAGCTCACGCGACCACTGCGCCGTCAGGTGCTCGTGCTCCGCTCTGCGCTCCTCGAAGGCGAGCACCGAGGAGAGCGGGATCTTCCAGTGGCTGGACCCGGGCAGCCGCTGCGCTACGAGGTCGCCGTAGCCGATCAGTCGCATCACGTGCTGGCGGGAAAAGCCGAGCCGATCAGCAGCCTGCTGGGGGGAAAGCAACTCCCGCTCCTCTGCGAGCGTCACCGCGACATGCTTGCCATCCGCGAGCATCCTCTCGATCTCCTCGGCCACAAGCGCAGCCTGGTCACGAGCAGTGGGGTCGAGGTGCAGGGTCTTCATCAGATGATCCTAGCATAACTGCCCTAACCGCACATAGATCGCTCCACGAGATCGGTCGCCATATGCGGATTGGTTTCACGATCGCGCGGCCGGTTGGTCCATAGAACAGAACAGGTCAGCGAGATCTGACAGGATGGATGCATGACGAAGATTCGCATCTCGGCGGCCGTGGCGGTCTCCGAGGCCAAAGCGCAGCTGTCGAGTCTGATCAGGCGCGCGACCGACGGCGAGGAGATCGTGATTCGCCGCGGGCGGCGGCCTGTGGCGAAGCTGATCCGCTACGACGAGCCGTCAGTCCGCCGCCAGATGGGCGATCTGCGCGGGCAGATCTGGATGAGCGACGATTTCAACGAGCCGGACGAGGAGATTGAGCGTCTGTTCGGCGCGCACGATCGAAGTTCACGCTGACTGCCACGTAAGACGCCAGCGGCTATGACCCATCAACCCCATTCGGACTGCAACCGGCTAGCTTGCGCTGCGCCGGGCGCTGAATGTCCACTGCTCCCGGCCTCTAGGAACGCGGAGGCGCCCCGCTCAGCGCCCGGTTGCTCTGGCGGGGCGCCTCTGTTCTTTCGCTGCCGCCGCGGTAGTGGGTCAGTTTGGATTCGACCCGCGTAGGTGGCGCCACACTTGGAAGGCGACCACGGTACAGCCCGCGAACAGTCCTGTGCCAACGTAGTTCGGCACGCCGTGGATCGTGCTGGCGAGAAGAAGCCCAATAACCGCCACGAATACCAGCAGCCAGAAGGTCCGCATAGTCGGGGGAAGCTTTCGCAGCCTCACGGGACCAATGTACCGCCGGTCGCTGGCATTAGTCCAGTAGCGCTGCGATCTCCGTGAGCGTCCAGACGTGATCCGCCCCGCCCCCGCAACGCCCGGCGGCACAGCGCCACGCGAGGCGGGCCGTGCCGCGGCGGCCGGCGCTGATAGCGTGAGCCCATGGCCACAGCCGCCCCCAGCGAGTCGACCCCTCAGCGCTTGGCTGCAATCCGTGAGCAGATGAAGCTGCTCGCGGATTATCTTTGACCCGGCTGGGCTGGCCGAGCGCGTGGCGGCGCTCGAGGGCGAGATGGGCTCGGAGGGCTTCTGGGACGACTCCGAGCGCGCGGCGGCGGTGTCGGCCGAGCACTCGCGCGCGTCGCGGCGCCTGGAGATGTTCACGCAGCTGAAGTCGGACGTGGAGGACCTGGACGGGTTGGCGGAGATGGCCGCGGAGGAGCCGACGCTCGAGGGCGAGGTGGAGGAGCAGATCGCGTCGGTCGAGGAGCGCCTGGCGACGCTGGAGGAGCAGCGGCTGTTCTCCGGCCGCTACGACGCGGGCGACGCGCTGGTGACGGTGAACGCGGGGGCGGGGGGGACGGACGCGCAGGACTGGGCGGAGATGGTGCTGCGGATGCTGATGCGCTGGGCGGAGCGCCGCGGCTTCGACGTGGAGATCCTGGAGGTGAGCGAGGGCGAGGAAGCGGGGATCAAGTCGGCGACGTTCCGCGCGTCGGGCGAGAACGCGTACGGGCTGTTCGGCGCCGAGCGCGGCGTGCACCGGCTGGTGCGCCTGTCGCCGTTCGACTCCGCCCACCGCCGCCACACGGGCTTCGCGGGCGTGGAGGTGGCGCCGGTGGTGAAGGACACGGGCGAGATCGAGATCAACGAGGACGACCTGCAGGTGGACACGTACCGCGCGTCGGGCGCGGGCGGCCAGCACGTCAACAAGACGGACTCGGCGGTGCGCATCACCCACCGCCCGACGGGCATCGTGGTGCAGTGCCAGAACGAGCGCTCGCAGTCCTCCAACCGCGCGACGGCGATGGCGATGCTGCGCGCGAAGCTGCTCGAGCGCAAGGAGCGCGAACGCCAGGAGGAGATCGCGCGCGAGAAGGGCGAGGCGCAGGACGTCAACTTCGGCTCGCAGATCCGCTCGTACGTGCTGCACCCGTACACGCTCGTCAAGGACACCCGCACGGGGTTCGAGATGGGCGACGTCCAGCGCGTGCTGGACGGAGATCTCGACGGATTCGTGCGCGCGTATCTGCTCCAGAGCGCGTCCTCGGGCGGCTAGCGGTGGACGATCTGACCGCGCTCGTACGGAGGGCGCTCGCCGAGGACGTCGGCGCGGGCGACGTGACGACGCTCGCGACGGTGGACGCGCAGGCGCGGGGCAGCGCGCTGATCACGCAGAAGGCGCCGGGCGCGATCTTCGGCCTGGACGCGGCGGAGGCGACGTTCGCGCTGCTCGACCCCGATGCGCGCTTCGAGCGCCATGTGCAGGAGGGCGTGTGGCGCGAGCAGGGTGGGCCAGTGCTGTCGATCGAGGCCCGCGCGCGGGCGCTGCTGACGGGCGAGCGCACCGCCCTGAACTTCCTCGCCCATCTCTCGGGCGTGGCGACGCTGGCGGCGCGCGCGGCGCGTGAGGTGGAGGGCACGGGCGCGCGCGTGCTGGACACGCGCAAGACGACGCCGGGCCTGCGCGCGCTGGAGAAGGCGGCGGTGGCGGCGGGCGGCGCGACGAACCACCGCGCGGGGCTGTACGACGCGATCCTGATCAAGGAGAACCACATCGCGGCAGCGGGCGGCATCACGGAGGCGGTGCGGCGTGCGCGCGAGCAGGCGCCCGAGCTGGCGGGCACGCTGGAGGTGGAGGTTCGCGACCCGGATGAGATCGAGCAGGCGCTCGCGGCGGGCGCGCCGCGGCTGCTGCTGGACAACATGGACGCGTCCCAGCTGCGCGCGGCGGTGGCGCAGGTGGCCGGCCGCGCGGAGCTCGAGGCGAGCGGCGGTGTGACGCTGCAGACGCTCCGGCCGCTGGCGCAGACGGGGATAGAATGGATCTCGATGGGCGCCCTGACCCACTCGGCGCCCGCCCTCGACCTGTCGCTGATCATGGAGGCACAGCCATGAACCTCCCGATGGCCCCTACCCTGCCGATGGCTCCGAGCCAGGGATCTGCGGCCCTGTCGGAGGCGGAGATCGCGGAGCTGCACGAGGAGGTTCGCGCGCTGGCGGCGGAGCGCCACGCTGTGATCCTCGCGCACAACTACCAGGTGCCGGAGGTCCAGGACGTGGCCGACTACGTCGGCGACTCGCTCGGCCTCTCGCGCAAGGCCGCGGCGGCCGACGCCGAGGTGATCGCGTTCTGCGGCGTGCACTTCATGGCCGAGACCGCGTCGATCCTGTGCCCGCAGAAGACGGTGCTGATCCCCGACCTCGACGCCGGCTGCTCGCTGGCGGATTCGATCGACTTCGACCAGCTGGCGGCGTGGAAGGCCAACTACCCGGAGGGCGTGGTGGTGATGTACGTGAACACCACCGCGGAGGTCAAGGCGCTGACCGACTACTGCTGCACGTCCGCCAACGCGGTGGACGTGGTGCGCCACATCTACGACAAGCACGGACCCGACACGGAGATCCTGTTCGGCCCGGACATGTGGCTGGGCGCGTACGTCGAGAAGGAGCTCGGCAGGCGCATGCACGTTTGGGACGGCGAGTGCCACGTGCACGCGGGCATCCGCCCGGCGGACATCGAGGCGACGCGCGCGGCGCACCCGGGCGCGGACTTCCTGATCCACCCCGAGTGCGGGTGCACGACGAGCGTCATGGAGTACGTGGCCGCGGGCGACGTGTCGGCGGAGGGCGTGCACATGCTCTCGACGGGCGGCATGATCAAGTACGCCGAGCACGCCGAGCGGGAGGCCGTCGAGGAGGCGTCCCAGATGCGGGCGGGCGCGGACGGCGCCGCCGGCGCGGGCGATGGCGCGGACGCGGGTGGCGCATCGTGCCCGGTGCGGCACGAGGTGGTCGTTGCGACCGAGATCGGGATGCTGTACCCGCTGCGGATGGCGGCCCCGGACGTCGACTTCATCCCCGCCAACGCGGAGGCGTCGTGCAAGTACATGAAGATGATCACGCTGCCGAAGCTGCGCGACGCCCTGCGCGACATGAAGTTCGAGGTGCGCGTGCCCGAGGACATCGCCAAGAAGGCGCGCGTGCCGATCGACCGCATGGTCGCGCTGGGCTGATCAGAGCCCGAGTTTGCGAACGCCTGCCTCGTTGAAGCCGAGGTGGTGACCGACCTCGTGACGCACCGTCTGGACGACGTGTTTCCGGAGGCGGTTGGGATCGTCCCCGAAGTCGCGCACGAGCGTGTCGCGAAAGATCAGGATCTCGTCTGGCAAGCCGCCGCCCCCGAAGTAAGGGGTGCCGAGCAGCCTGGAGCCGACGTACATGCCGTACGCGTGGTTCTCGGCGCCGCGGTCGGAAACGACGATCGCCACGTGCTCCAGCGCTCGTTGGAACTCGATCGGGAGCTCGTCGAGCGCTGAGCTGACGAGTGCCTCGAATTGCTGCTCGCTGTAGTGTCGGGGTCCGCTCATGGCTTCGTGGTCACGCCGAGCGTAGCTCGCCCGCTGCGCTCACCGGGTGCGCCGTATCTCCCCGCGCCTCGCGCGGTGTGCGTTCCTCGGTTTCGTTCTGTCCTTTCGTATCGGCTAGGCTCCACGCACCGCCATGAACGCTCCAGCCAGCGGCGCAGCTCACGACTCCCCAGGACAGCGGATCCCCGTGTCGGACAGCCGCTATTCGACGCTGGTGCGCGGCTTCAACCCGCGCTGGGTGGGGAGCCCTCGCTACGTGGCGCTATGCAGCGACACCGCGGAGGTGCTCGACGCCGTGCGCCTGGCGCTCGCGGAAGGCCTGCGCATCACCGTGCGCAGCGGCGGGCACTGCTACGAGGACTTCGCGTGCGGCAACGACGGCGGCGTGATCGTCGACCTGTCGCTGATGAACGGCGTGCACCGCGAGCAGGACTCGGGCCTGTACTGCGTGGAAAGCGGCGCGACGCTGTGGAACGTGTACTCCGAGCTCTACCGCAGCCACGCGGTCACGCTCCCCGGCGGGTCCTGCTACTCGGTCGGCGCCGGCGGTCACGTCACCGGCGGCGGCTACGGATTGCTCTCGCGCAAGCACGGCCTGATCGTCGACTACCTGTACGAAGTCGAGGTCGTGTGCGTCGACGCCGCCGGCCGCGCGCGCGCGATCAGGGTCAGCCGCGACTCCAGCGACCCCGACGAGCGCGACCTGCTGTGGGCGCACCTCGGCGGCGGCGGTGGCAGCTTCGGGATCGTCACCCGCTTCTGGTTTCGCGACCCGCCGCCTGCGCCCAGCGAAGCGCACCTCCTGAGCCTTGCGTGGAACTGGCGCGCCCTGAGCCTCGAGACGTTCACCGGGCTGATCGACGCGTTCGGCCGCTTCTTCGCCGCCAACAGCGCCGTCGACAGCCCCTACGCGGGCCTGTTCGCGCTGCTGCACCTTTCCCAGAACGCGTCCGCCAGCTCGCAGATCGTGCTCACCGCGCAGTACGTCGGAGACGAGCCTCAGCTGCTCGAGCGGTTCGCGCGCGCGGTCGCGCAAACGATGCCGAGCGCCACCGCGCAGCTCGCGCCCGTCGGCCACCTTCGTCCGCCGCCGCCCGCCGGCGGCAGCGTGCAGGCGCTGTCGTGGCTGTGGGCCACCCAGCAGCTGGACGGCGGCACGCCCAACCAGCGCGGCAAGTACAAGTCCGCGTACATGCTCGAGCGCTTTCCCAAGCGCCAGATCGAAGCCATGTGGACGCACCTGCACGAACCCAGCCACCCCAACCCCCACTCGCTGCTGCAGGTCGACTCCTACGGCTGCCAGGTCAACGCGCTCGCCCCCGACGCGAGCGCCATCCCGCAGCGCTCCTCGATCATGAAGCTCCAGTTCCAGGCGTACTGGACGACGCCAGAGGAAGACAAACAGAACCTCGCCTGGATCCGCGACTTCTACGAAGACATGTACGGGCCGCACGGCCCTGTGCCCGACAAGGTGATGGACGGCTGCTACGTCAACTACCCCGACGTGGACCTCGGCAACTGGCAGCAGCTCTACTACAAGGACAACTACCCGAGGCTGCAGCGCGTCAAGCAGCGCTGGGACCCCGGCGACGTGTTCAACCACCTGCAGTCGATCGAACTGCCGAGCGCGGGCTGAGCGCGCCCAGGCGGGTGGACAATTGTGGATTCTGTTCGTTAGTATCTGCGCAATGTCCGGCATTTCGATAACCGCCGTAATCCGTCTCAGGTAGCCGGCGCTTGTCGGCAGACGCCCCCGACGCGCCGACCGGACCCGAGGTGGTGCCCGGGAAGGTCACGGTCGGGCGCTACGTCCTCGTGCTCGGTGATCCGGCCGGCGCGAAGATCGAAGCTGTCGACGGGGGGAAGGACCCGGCCGCGCTCGCGCAGGCGATGGCACAGCTCGACGACGCTGAGCACGAGCCGGAGAAGACAGGCGTCGCGTCGCTCGAAGGCGCAATCGAAGACGCCTCGCAGGTGGCGAGCGCCATCAAACTCGGGCGCAGCCTGTTCGTGCAGGTCGCGCAAGGCCGTCCCCCCAGTGTGGCAGTGATCGACAGCGCGGTCGAAACTCTGACCGGCCTGCTGCTGCGACTCGACCTCGACGAACGCTGGGAAGAGGCTCTGCGAGTGACGCGTGTGCTGGCGATGCTGCTGGCGTTGCTGGAGCGGTGGATCGAGCTGCTGCGGTCATTGCAGAAGGCTCTGGGCACCGCCAAGAAGCTGAAGGACGTCAGTGGCCAGGCGTGGGTCCTGCACGAACAGGGCACCCTGCAGCTCGCCGCCGGAAACCACGCCGAGGCGGACCGCCTACTGGTCAAAGCGCATGATTTGCGCGAAGAGATCAAGGACCGATCCGGCCTGCGGATGACCGATCACAACCTGCAGGTGCTGTGCAAGACGCTGCGGGCGCAGCTTCACAAGCCGACGCCGCCACCGCGCCCGCACTGGCGGCTCCTGCGCAGGCCGCTGCCGGCGCTGGTCTTGGCGGTGCTGCTGCTGGTGCTGGGGGGCGTTGCCGGTGCCGTCATCCGCGGCCGCGGCGGTCGGGTCAGGGTGACGAGCGATGAGTCGCTGGCCGTCGAAATCGAGATCGCTCCCACCTCGCCCAGAGCCCGAGAGCCCGTCGCGTTCCGCGCCGCCGTCGAAGACGGTGGGCCGTCCGCGCAGTACGCCTGGCAGTTCGGTGACGGCGAACGCGCCAGCAGCGCTGATCCGACGCACGTGTACAAGTCCCCCGGTGTCTACACCGCGACGGTCAGCGTGAGTGGCGTGCGCGGCGCGGAGGCCGGCCGCGGGACCCGGAGGATCGTCGTGAGCGGAGCAAGCGCTGGCGAGACGGCAGCGGCATCGATCACGCCAAAGACCGTCGAAGTCACCGCGACGCCGAGTACCGTGCCTGGAGGCACGGCGGCATCGAAGATCACGGCAAGAGCGCTCAACGCCGACGGCGAACCGATATCTGGGCAGACGGTGAGATTTGCCGTCAAGCCGGAAGACGGCAGCTTCTCATCCCACTCCGCGACCACAAACGCCGAAGGTGACGCGGAGACGACGCTGAGCTTCACAAGCGCACGGACCGCTGCCGTCGAAGACACCGTCCAAGCCTGCGCGACGACACGCGTATGCAAGTCAGTCACCGTTCAGTGGGAGATACAATCGACCCCGATCGCCGCCACGCGCGCGGCCAGCGAAGTCACCGCCACCGGCGCGACCCTGAACGGCACGCTCAACCCCAACGGCGTCACCGTCACGAAGTGCTACTTCGAATACGGCGCGAGCGCCGCGTACGGACAGACCGCGTCCTGCGGATCCTACGAGTCGTCCGGGTCCAGCCCAGAAGCCGTATCCGCGAAGCACCTTCGCCTGACTCCCGGCACGATCTACCACTTCCGCCTCGTCGCCGCGAGCGCCGCTGGCCCTGGCGACGGCGAACCTCAGACGTTCACGACGTCCGAAGGGCTGACCAAGCCGAAGCCGAGCGTGATCACGGGAGCGCCCGGTGAGTCAACGTCGAGTAGCGTCAGCGTGAGCGGCAGCGTCAACCCCAACGGCGCACAGGTGGAAGAGTGCGAATTCCAATACGGGACCACGAAGGAATACGGCTCGCAGGTGAAGTGCGGCGCTTCCCCGGGAGCGGGCACCAGTGCGGTTCCCGTCTCTGCAGGGCTCACCGGTCTGGACCCCGGTCAGATCTATTACTACCGGCTCGTCGCGACGAGCGCCGGTGGCCCCGGCGACGGCGAACAGCAATCGTTCAAAACGCCCGCGGCAGCGCCGACTGTGATCACCGGATCGTACGGAGGACTGACGGCGAGCGGCGTGACGCTGAACGGGAGCGTGAACCCCAACGGCGCAGAGGTGGAAAAGTGCCAGTTCGAATATTCGGTTGTGCAACACGTCATCGCCACGAGAGCCCAGCCGGCGAGTGTCGTATGCACTCCCTCCCCGGGCGCCGGCACCAGCGCGGTCGCTGTCTCGGCGCAGCTCTCCGGTCTGGCTCCCGGGTTGCTGTACCAGTACAAACTTGTCGCGACCAACAGCGCCGGGACAAGGATGGGCTCTTTCTGGGAATTCACGACGCCAGCGCCGAAGCCCACCGTCACCACTGGGCGGTTCACCGAACCCACTGAGGGCGGGGTGACGCTGAACGGGAGCGTGAACCCCAACGGCGTAGAGGTGGAAGAATGCGAGTTCCAGTACGCAGCCGCGAAAGAATACGAAGCCACGAGAGAATACGGGCATAGCGTCAAATGCACTCCCTCCCCGGGCGCCGGCACCGGCCCGGTCCTCGTCTCGGCGAAGCTGTCCGGTCTCGGAGGGGGCTACGACTACCGTCTGTTTGCTAAGAACGCCGGCGGTCCGGGCGCAGGTGACAATGAACTAGCTGAATTTTGACGGCCGCGCTGCGGGCTGACGCTCGAGCTAGAGCCACACTCCGGCCTGCTGCTTCAGAACTCCTCGGCGGTGTGCGGGCCGACGCACGCCACCGCGAGGCTGTCGGCGACGCCCGCCGCCACCTCGGTGACCTCGTCGTAGGTGACCGCGTCGAGTGCCGCGATCGCCGCGTCGGGGTCGATGTCCTCGCCGAAGACGATCCGCTGGTTGGCCGCGTAGCGGGCGACCGCGCCCGAGTTCTCGAACGCCAGCACCAGCCGGCCGGCCGCGTACGCGCGCGCCCGCGCCACCTCCTCCTCGGTGGGGCCGTCCGCGCGCAGCTCGTCGACGATCTCGCGCATGCGCGTGTACGCCTCCACGCACTTGCCCGACTCCAGGCCCGAGCTCAGCTGCAGGATCGGCACGTCCGCGAACGCGTGGTTGATCGCGCTCACCGAGTAGCACAGCCCGCGCTTCTCGCGGATCTCGTCGAACAGCCGCGAGCCCATCGAGCCGCCCAGCAGCGTCGAGTAGATCGACAGCGCCGCGCGCTCGCGCGGGTCGCCGACGGCGACGTGCGGGCGGTAGATCATCCGCAGGTGCGACTGGTTGGTGTCGCGCTCCTCCACCAGCGTCTGCGGCGCGAACTCCGGCGCCGGCGCGTACGGCTCCGGGTCGGGCAGCGACGGGAAGCGCGCGAAGCGCTCCTGCAGCTCATCCTCCGCGGGCACGTGCTCGAGGTTGCCCGCCAGGAACGCCCCGCCGCGCGCGCCCGCCCAGCGGCGCTCGCGAAACGCGACGATCCCCTCGCGGCTGAAGCTGCGCAGGTTCTCCTCCGGGCCGAGCACCGTGCGCCCGAGCGGGTGATCGCCGAACGCCGCCCGGTCGATCAGGTACTCGGCGACCATCGACGGCTGGTCGTACGCGCGGTTGATCTCCTGGATCACCACGCCGCGCTCGCGGTCGAGCTCCTCCGCGTCCAGGCGCGGGCGCCCCACGAAATCGCTCAGCAGGTCGATCGCCGGTCCCGCGCTCTCCGCCCGCACGGTGATGTGGAACGCCACCAGGTCGTGGCTGGTGTACGCGTTCAGCACGCCCCCCAGCCGCTCGGCGGTCTCGTTGACCTCCTTGTACGTCGGGTAGCTCTCCCCGCCCTTGAACACCAGGTGCTCGAGGAAGTGCGCCATCCCGTTCTCCTCCGGGCGCTCGTTGCGCGCGCCCGCGTCGAACGCCACCAGCACCGTCAGCGCGCGCGTGCCCGGCAGCTCGATCCGGTGGATCGGCAGCCCGTTCGCCGGGACCGTCGTCGTGCTCACTTTCGCCATCGCCCCAGCCTAGAAGGTTCGCAGCCGGCCGGGCCGCCTCGCTACGCTAGCCCCGAGCCCATGTCCCCCTCGCGCCGACAGCCGCTGACCACCGCGCTCGCGCTGGTGCTCCCGATTCTGCTGCTCGCCGCGGGACTGTGGCTGGGCGGGCACCCCGAAGACCTGCCCGGCTTCCTGCGCAGCGCGTTCGTCAGCAGCCCGCAGACGCAGGTCGTCGACGAAGCGATCGAGCGGATCGCAGACGACTACTATCGGCCGATCTCCACCGGCAAGCTCGACAGCGCGTCGATCGGCGGCCTGGTCGCGAGCCTCGGCGACCGCTTCTCGCACTACCTCAGCCCCAGCGAATACCGCGAATTCAGCGCCCCGCCGCATTTCACCGGCATCGGCGTCGCCGTCGACCCACAGCTGGCGGCCAACCGCGGGCTGCTGATCGAGCGCGTGTTCAACTCCTCTCCCGCGGCCCGCGCGGGGCTGAGGGCTGGAGATCTGGTCGTCGCGGTCAACGGACGCAAGCTCGAGGGCAGCACCCCCGAAGCGGCCATCGCGCTGATCAAGGGGCTCCCCGGCACGGACGTCCAGCTGGGGGTCGAACCGCCGCCCGCCGGGCGCTCGCGCCACGGGACGCTGCGCAGCGTCGAGATCACGCGCGCGATCGTCTCCGAGCCGGTCGTCGAATCCGCCACCAAGACCGTCCACGGCGTCAAGCTCGGCGTCGTCGCGCTCGCGAGCTTCAGTCCCGGCTCGCACGTGGAAGTGCGCGAAGCCGTCGAGCACGAGCTGCACGCGGGCGCTCGCGGGCTCGTGTTCGACCTGCGCGGAAACGGCGGCGGGCTGGTCGCCGAAGCGCAGCTGATCGCCAGCGTCTTCATCGCCAAGGGCGTCATCGTCACCACCCGCGGGCGCACCGTGCCCACGCAGGTGCTCGACGCCACCGGCGGCGCGATCCCCGCGTCGATCCCGATGGTCGTGCTCGTCGACTCCAACACCGCCTCATCCTCCGAGATCGTCACCGCCGCGCTGCAGGACCATCGCCGCGCGACCGTCGTCGGCACGCACACGTTCGGCAAGGGCGTCTTCCAGGAGGAGCAGCCCCTGTCCAACGGCGGCGCGCTCGACATCACCGTCGGCGAGTACTTCACGCCCGACGGGCGCAACCTCGGCGGCGGCGGCGTCAAACAGGGCGCCGGCGTGATCCCCGAAGTGCTCGTGCCCAGCGGCGTCGTCGACACCGCCCGCGGTCTGGACGTAGCGCTGAGCACGCTCGCCGCCAAAGTCAAGTGAGCCGACCCGCATCCGCCGGCACGCTGGTCGCCGTGATCGAGCGCCGAGGGCGGTTCCTCATGGCCGAGCCGCTGTTCCCCCAAGATCGCGACAGCCAGCAGCCGCGCGTGCGCGGCGCCCGCCTGACGCTCGGGCCCGCGCGGGGCGCCGGCGGGGGGAGGGTCCACGCCGCGGCCGGCGACGTGGTGCTCGTGCAGAGCGACGCGCGCGGCCGCGGCGCGCGCGTCCTGCGCGTGCTCGGGCGCCCGGACGTCGCCCGTGACGTGATCGAGGCGCTGATGCTCGACCGCGGCCTGTCGCGAGGCTTCGATCCGGCCCTCGAGAGCGAAGCGCGCGCGGCCGGCGAGCGCGTCGAGCGCGCGCCCGGCGAGCGGCGCGACCTGCGCGAGCTGCCCACGTTCACGATCGACCCCGCCAGCGCACGCGACTTCGACGACGCCATCTCCGCCGAGCCCATCGGCGGCGCCGGCGACGGCACGGGGGCGGGTGGGATCCGGATCTGGGTGCACATCGCCGACGTCGCCGCGCACGTGCCCGAGGGCTCGCCGCTGGACCGCGAGGCGCGCACGCGCTCCACCAGCGTGTACGCGCCCGGCGCCGTCGAGCCGATGCTGCCGCACGCGCTCTCCAGCGGCGCCTGCTCGCTCATGCCCGGGGTCGACCGCGCCGCGGTGACCGTCGAGATGGAGCTGCACGGCGCGGTCCTCGCCCGCGCCGCCTTCTACCGCTCGGTGATCCGCTCCGACGCGCGCCTGGACTACGAGCAGGTGGACCGCATCTTCGCCGGCGCCCAGTCCGCCGCCGAGCCCTGGGGGGCGTCGCTGCGCGCCGCGCGCGACGCCGCCGCCGCGCTCGAGCGCGAGCGCGAGCGCAGCGGCGCGCTCGTCGTCGACTCCGAGGAGCCCGAGTTCGAGTTCGACGAGCACGGCAACGTGCTCGGCATCCTCGGGCGCGTGCACACCGAGTCCCATCGCCTGATCGAGCACCTCATGATCGCCGCCAACGAGGCCGTCGCCGGCCTGCTCGACAAGCGCGGCGTGCCGTGCCTGTACCGCGTGCACGAGCGCCCCGATCCCGAGCGCGTGCAGCGGCTCGCCGACCAGCTCGCAACGCTCGACGTGCCCACGCCGTCGCTGCCCGCGAAGTCCCCGAAGGGGGAGCACATGTCCTCCACGCAGGCCGCCGACCTGCTCGGCGAGATGTCACGGCGCGTCGACGAGCACGTGCGCCGCACCGGCCACGGACGCCAGGCGCTCAGCTCGCTCGTGCTGCGCTCGCTCAAGCAGGCCTACTACTCGCCCAAGAACATCGGGCACGCCGGCCTGCACTCCACCGCCTACTGCCACTTCACCTCGCCCATCCGCCGCTACCCCGACATCGTCTGCCACCGCGCGCTGCTGTCCGCCGTCGGCGGCGGCGAGGCCGCCCCGCGCGCCGGCGAGCTCGTCGAGCTGGGGGCGTGGACGTCCGAACGCGAGCGCGACGCCATGATCATCGAGCGCGACGCAGACGACGTCGCCCGCTGCTTCGCGCTCGAGCGACTGCTGCACGAGCGCGGCTACCAGCAGGCGTTCGCCGGCGAGATCGCCGGGCTCATCTCAGCCGGCGCGTTCGTCGCCTTCGGCCTCGCCGGGGACGAGGAGGGCCAGGACGCGGGGCCGCAGTTCGAGGGCATGCTGCCCGTCAGGCTGCTGCGCGCGCCCGACCGCGACGGCGGGCGCGAGTGGTGGGAGCTCAACGAGCAGGGCACGATCCTCCACGGCGAGCGCACCGGCGCGACGCTGCGCCTGGGCGACGACATCGACGTGCGCGTCGCGCGCGTGGACTCGATCCGCGGGCGCGTCGACCTGGAGCCCGCCCCGTAACGGTCACCGCGAACGCCGCAGCGGAGCCCGATAGGGCGGAGCCCATAGATATCGGTCGCCGCTCGACGGCGGCCTCGCGCCGGACCATCTACGCTCGCCGTGATGGCAAAGGGCAAGGGCAAGCGCAAGGTGGGGGCGGGGGACGTCGCGTCCAACCGCTACGCGTCGCACCGCTACGAGCTGATCGAGCGGCTCGAGTGCGGCATCGTGCTCGAGGGCACCGAGGTCAAGGCGCTGCGCACGTCCGGCGCGCAGCTCAAGGACGGCTACGCCGCCATCCGCGACGGCGAGCTGTGGCTGCACTCCGTGCACATCCCCCCCTACGGCCCCGCCTCGCGCGAAAACCACGAACCCGAGCGCCCGCGCAAGCTGCTGCTGCACCGCCGCGAGCTCGACCGCATCGCCCAGCGCGTGCAGGAGCGCGGGCTCACGCTCGTGCCCACGCGCATCTACTTCTCAGGCGCGCACGCCAAGGTCGAGATCGCGCTCGCGCGCGGCAAGGACCTGTACGACAAGCGCCAGACCATCCGCGAGCGCGAGACCAAGCGCGACATGGAACGCGGGCTGCGCGAAGCGCGGCGGTGAGGGCGCCGGGCGCGCGTACGGCGCGGCGTTAGATCGAGCCGAAGCTGTGGCCGCCGTACACCAGGATGTGCGTCTCGTACATCCCGAACGCCAGCGCCGCGATCAGGCCGATGTACACCGCACCCACCAGCATCCGGTGGCGCGGCGCCACGCGGTAGTACGCCGCCTGCTCCAGCGAGCGCGTCTTGCGCTGCTGCCAGCGCCGCCACGTCTCCATGCCGCCGAACAGGATGATGATCAGCAGGATCGGGTTCGGGTACACGAACACCAGCGCCACCAGCCCGCCGAAGCCCAGGAACCACATCCACGGCGCCATCGCCGCCATCGCCCGCCCGCCGTCCAGCGGCACCACCGGCAGCAGGTTGAACAGGTTCAGCAGGAAGCCCACGTACGCCAGCGCCAGCAGGAACGAGCTGCCGATGATCGCGCCCACGATCGCCACCGCAGCCGCCGCCAGGCTGCCCAGGATCGGGCCCGCCAGCCCCACGCGCGCCTCCGCCAGCGCGTTGTCGCCCAGCGACTTCGAGAAGATCGCCGCGCCCAGGAACGGGATGAACATCGGCGTGCTCGCCTTGATGCCCTCGCGGCGCAGCGCGATCACGTGGCCCATCTCGTGCACGAACATCAGCACCACGAACCCCGCCGCGAACTCCCAGCCCCAGAACAGGCTGTACGCCGCCACCGACACCAGCGCCGTGCCCGACGTCGTCAGCAGCTTCAGCTTCGGCAGCAGCAGCAGGAAGCCCTTGATCGCCGCGAAGAACTTTGCGATCGCCGCGCCCATCGCCGCCAGGATGCTGCTGATCCGCTTGCGCAGGCTGCGCACCGGGTGGGAGCGGCCGTCCTCCTCGCCGAACGGGCTCGCGTCGGCGAACGGGCCTGCGCCCGGGTGCGCCGAGGCGTGGGTCGGGTACGCGCCCGGGGTCACCTGCGCGACCGGCACCGCCTGCGCGGGCGGCGCGGACAGGGAGAGCTCGTGATTGTCCATCTCTCCATTGTCGCAGCACTTCTAAGCCTTGCCTAACGTTCGCGCGCGGTTCGCGTGCGGCCATCGCCGACCGGGCGGGCGCGGTTGCGCCTCGTGCGCGCCGGTACGCGCGCCCGCGCCCGCGCGCGCGATGGGATTTTTGCGGAACGTGCGGGATCGAACGTCCAGCGGGGTTGCAAACCGTCGGGGCGCGAGCTACCTTGAATCCAGACGCGGAACCGAGCCGCAAAGAGCGAGGCCACTGAGGTGTGAGGCCGCGCCACCCGCAAGGAAAGGCCCTCGGGCCGGACCCACCGGGTTCCTCGAAGTGGCTTGGAACCGCGTCTCTTTTTGCCTGCGCCCGGCTGCGCCAGGTGTCTGTGCCCGGTTGCGTTCGGCTGCGCCTGGCGCGCCCGCCGGGCTCGGCGTCGTGTCGCCCAGCCGGTTCAGGGCCGTGCCGGGAGCGCGGTACACTGGAAGGGCAGTACATCCCTGGGGACGACAGGCTTCGACGTGGTCGGCTCGTGGGGGTGGTGGCGAGTCGAGGTCCCGGGCGGCCTCGTAAAACACCCGGGAAAAACATAAGTGCGGACTCTCACGAGTACGCCCTCGCCGCTTAGTCAATAGCTAAGCCGTGAGGTCTCGGGCCCCGCTTGCCTGCGGCGGGGAAGGCCGGGATCAGAAAGCAGGCTCACCCCGCGCGGTCCGTCTTCGCCAAGCGGGGGACAGCTAAGGAGACTGGTCCCCCGCAACCCCGCCGGCGAGGCGAGCGAGGGATGAGATCAGAGCGCCGGATACGCTCGTAGAAGCCATCATCACGCTATCGCGGACGTGGGTTCGATTCCCACCGTCTCCACTTATTGCTCTAGGACGAATACTACTCGTGACAGGAGCTACATAGCGGCGGTAATCGGACCAGGAGCCG
>JBKQHH010000245.1:0-33569 GCA_052148875.1 Solirubrobacteraceae bacterium | reverse complement strand
CTCAACCAGCACGCGCGCCACGACCTCACGACCCTGTGCATAGATCGCCTCCGCATCGGAGCGCTCCACACAGAAACATTCGACACCACCGGACTATGTCCCCCAGGGCGCTGAACGCCTACGGTTTTTTCTTGCCCGGAGCGCGCTGTTGATCCTCGCGGTTGGGCAGTAGACAGGCAGTAAGGGCGTTTGTAGGTGTCTCGATCCGGCTGAGAGCGGCTTATTTGCAGGGGTTTCTGGCCAGTGCGCCGTTTGATGAGATCGGTGTGGTCCGTGGCTGCTGATTGCAGCGAGGCGGGACGTCGGAAACCCCGGGGAACCGGGCTCTTTGCGGGGTCTTCTTGTCAGTGGTGCTGTCCGACCTGTTCGGTGAGGTCAGCGGTACGATCGGGGTCCTGACGGGCGGTTCACTCCGCTCTCTGGGTGAGCCATGTGAAAGGCTTCCATCGTGTCTTCCGAGGAATTGTTCGCCGCGATCTTCGGTACCGGCCGAGGTCCGATGAAAGCGAGCCCGACCTCGGCCGCGTTGACGCCCAACGAGAAGAAGACGGTCACTGTCAGATTCACGCTGTGTCGCAACCGCGACGGAGGGGATTTCTCCGTCACGGCTGCTGATTCTCTCGGAACGACACTAGGCCAGGGGGCTGGCAAGACTCCGCCGCAGGCTCTCGACGCAGCCTGGCGAGACGTCCAGCAAAGGCTCCGGGGCAGCCTGAAACTCCAGCCCTGAGCCCGCAGTGTGCCCTGCCTCGCCACGGCGCTGCGGAGGCGTTGCGGGCGATCGCGGATGGTGTGCGGGCCTACCGCTGCTCGGCCGACTCTTCGGCCTGCTCTTCGCCGAGTGTCCAGTTGTGGCCTTCGACGAGCGCCTTGAGCGCTTCGCGCTCCTCGGGGCCGCGGCGCATCATGTGCGCGTAGACGCGCAGAGTGAACGCCGGGTCGGTGTGCCCCAGCTGGTGCATCACGTAGGTGGGGTCCTTGCCGATCGCGAACAGCACTGAGGCGAACGTGTGTCTGAGCTTGTGCGGGGTGATCCCGTGAGGGAGCGGCTGGCCGCCGCGCTCGGCGAGCAGCTCTTCTGCCTTGGCCACTACGGGGGCGACGACTCGTTGGCGGAGGTTGTGACGGTCGCGGGCGTTGCCGTGGCGGGTGGTGAGGATCGGGTCATCAGGCCCGGTGGCGTTGTCGGCCTTGTGCTCGGTCAGGATCTCGCGCAGCAACGGGAGCATGTCGATCTCGCGGACGCCGGCGTCTGTCTTGTCGCGACCGACTTCGATTCGGCCGTTCGCGAGGTCCTGGTCGCGTCCGAGGAGCGACCCGGCGGCGGAGGCTCGGGGGCCGCCGAGCATCAAGAGGGCGATCGCCGCGCGGCGTCCCGTGGTTCTTGATTTCGGGTCGCGGTCGAGCTCGCCGGCGGCCTCGAGCATCACCGCGATGTGCTCGGCGCTGTCCAGGTACACGGGGCGTGGCTTTGTGACCTTCAGCCGGCGGCGCTTGCCCTTGGCGGGGTTGCTTGGGATGAGCTGGTGCTCGACGGCGACCTCGAGGATCTGGGCGAGCAGGAACAGGTGCATGTTGATCGAGCGGTTCGACAGCGGCCGCTCGCGCCGGCGATAGCGTCGGCCGCGCCCGTCGACGACGACCACTGTCCGCGCCTTGCCGTTCTCGGCGGCTGCCGCGAGGCGCGCCGCCTCGTGGACCTGCTCCTGGCGGTAGCGGTCGACCTCGCTGATCGTGATCTGCGAGAGCGTGTGCGCGGCGAAGAACGGCAAGAGGTGCTTGGTGAGATCGTTGCGGTAGCTGCGCGCGGTGTTCGCCGCGAGCTCTGGTTGCTTGGCTGCGAACCACGCGGAGGCGAACTCGTGAAACAGCGGGTCCTGCTCTGGTGTTGCTGGCTCTCGCTGTGGTGGTTTCCAGACGCCGAGGTTGATGTCGCGCAGCACGATCTGAAGCTCGCGCTCAGCCTGTTGGGTGGTCCAGCCGTCCTCGGGGCGCCCGAGCGTGATGTACTCGCGCTTGCCATATGCGCGGAAGCGCAGCGCGAAGCTTCGCTGCCCGTTGCCGGGCTTGAGCACCTGCCCGGTCGCCGGTCGTCCCGTCCGCCGGAGGTGACCGCCGCCCGGTGGAGTTTTGGCAGCTTGAGCGGGCATGGCGGTCAGTATGCGGCGCCCAGTGCTTGCCGTGGCGAGCAGATCGCGAGCGGGAGGGGTCCTCTACCCATCGTGGCCTCGGATCGGGAGTAGCTCCACACCGGTCGAGGTGCGCCTGGCGTGCCGGCGTCGCTGCGGGCGGGCACGCGCTGGCGCTGGGATCGGTTGGCGCAGCTCTGCCGCGGCCTGCAGGTATTCGTCGACGCGCATTGGCCAGAACGCGAGTCGTGGCCTTGACCCTGACCCGAGCCTGACGGCGCCGAGCTCGCCGGCGTGTTCGTAGACCCACCAGCGCGAGCGGCCGGTCCGCCGCGCGATCTCGCTCGCGTCTACCAGCGCCTCAGGCTGCCCGGGGGCTGGGCCGGCGAGCCGTGCACGGAGCTGCTCGCTGGTCACTCCGAGGCGATCGGCGAGCTGCTCGATCAGCAGCGGCGCGAGCTTGTCGGCCAGCCGTCGGGCGAATTCGTCGATCAGCCGCTCGTCGACCAGGCTGGCCTGGGCGGCCTGCGTGGGCTGCGACCCGTTCTCGGAGCTGGCGCGGCGGCGGTGCTCGAAAATGTCGGATGTTGCGTGCATGGGGAGACATTGGGAGGCGACGGTCGGTTGCCTTCTAATGGACCGCGCGATCGCTAATCGGGTGCCACGCTGATCGCTGCGGCGTTTGCTCAGTCGGCGGGCTGCGTGTCGAGTTCTGTGCGGAGCTCGAGGCCGGGGCAGCCGTCGAAGATCGCGTCGTGGGCGACGAGCGGGATGCGCCAGCGGATCGCTGTCGCCGCGATCCATAGGTCGGCGTTGTGGCCTCGCTGGTGCAGGCCGTGCCCGATCTGCCGGCATTCGTTTCGCGGCTGTGCGACGGCCTCGATCGTGTCGATGTCAACCGGCAGGACGCGTGCGCGTGCGATCAGACGGGAGAGGCGCTCCACCCTGGCTGTGCCCCAACCGGCGCTGAGCGCCCCATAGCGGGCCTCGGCCACCGTCTGCGGGCGAGCGCGATGCGCTGCCCGAACAGGTGCTTGGCATAGCTTGTGGCGAGCGGGGAACGCTCCCGCAGACGGGCGGTGAAGACGTTCGTGTCGACGAGGACGGTTGCGATCACTCGTCGAGCGCCGCGACGAACACATCCCACTCCTCGTCGGTCACGTCCGGGATGTCGAAGTGCTCGTCCGCATCGAGCGGCGCGACATCGGCCATCAGCTCCTCTAGCGAGGGAGGAGTCCAGAACCGGGCGTTTGCCCGCTCGATCTGATCGTTGCTCGCGGCTGGCTCTGACATCACGTGACCTCCAACCCAAGTCTAGGCGGTCCTGGCGACACAAAACGCGGTCCGCTGCAGCTCTTGCTATCGCTCAGGGATCGTAGAGCGGGAGCTCGCCGAGGAGCCTTCTCACGGCATCGCTCTTCTCGGGTTGCCTGCGGCGGCGTGGGTTGGCGTAGGCCGGCATCGGCAGTGGCGGTGGATCGGCGACGCTCTGGTCGAGGTACTGGCGAACTCGAGCGGGGTGGAAACCGAGCCGGGGCTGTGGGCCAGAGCCGAGTGGTACGGCGCCGAGGTCGCCCGCGTGGTCGTAGACCCACCGGCGTGTTTTCCCGGTGATCCGCGCGACCTCACTCGCGCTTATCAGTCCCTCCGGTCGCCCGGACGTCGCTCCGAGGTGCGGCGCCAAGCGCTCGAGAACCCGGTCAGCCAGCCGATCGGCGAGCCGATCCAACAGCTCGTCGTCGTGGGCAAGCGCGTCAAGCGTCACGGCTCGCGCGCGCCCGGTGCGTTTGCGGGTGTCGACCGGTACCGGCGAGGCTGCGGCTCCCGCGGATCACCTGGTGGACCGACGCCACAGCCCGCCCGTGCGCCGATCCCCGGCCGAGATCGTGTGCGTCTGGTCGAGGGCGTGCGAGCGAGCCCGGTCATGTCCGCACCCTTTCAGATGGGTAGATGATAAGTAAACAGACAACGCGTTACCTCTCAATGCTCAAGGCGCTCATGCAAGGAGCGGACCTCGAGCTCAACCCGGGGTAGATCGAAGTAGCCGGAGCTTCGGCCGGATAGCAGCACTGTCGGGCGCTCGTCCGCACGTCAAGGAAGTCGGCGATCCAGGCGGCTTTGTAGTCTGGACCACTTCGCCAGTGGCGAAGCGAGATTATTCGCTCCATGGCCTTGGGTGATCTGGTTCCGTCCTCGTGGGAAGCCGAGTCATCGCCGTGGTGCTCTGAGGGCTCGAAGCTTGCGAGCTTCCCGATGTCCTTCGAGCTGACGCTAGGTCCTCCTCGTGGCATCGTCGGTGGGATACTGTCCTCGACGCCGTGGACTCTCGATGGGGCTTGCTTTGGCATGCCCGACGGGCCGGGCGTCTACCGGTTCACCGCCCTTGAATGGAGCGAGGACCGTTGGCCACTTGAGAGGATCGAGACCATCCTCTGGCAGTACGTCGGCGAGGGCGGCGACATGATCGGCCGTCTTCGCCGCTACGTTGATGCCGCACGTCAAATCGCGGCTGGCAGTCAGGCGGCTCCGTCGACGCATGTCGGCGGCAAGGCGACAGAGCTTGACGAACTCGCGAGCTGGGCGCTACGGCTCGAGCGGCACTGGGATCGAGCGGACATCGAGGATCCTCTGGCAGTCGGCCGGGTCGAGCAGGCGGATATCTTCCTGCAGTGGGTGATTGATGCACAGGTGGACACCCCCTACGGCCGAACGCCCTTGGACCTCAAGGACGAGTTGCAAAGACGGTTGGTCGAGCGGGTGTTGATCGCGCAGTCGCCCCTCGCCAGCAACAAGGCGTAGCGCTCGTCGGCCCAAACGTAGTCTCGGCTGGGCGGGCGCCCTCAGATCGAAGGACCCTTGCGAGGTCGGCGCCATGGCTGGCGAACGTTGCATCTCTCTTGCGCGCGAACGAAGCGCTGCAATCGGCTACTCCAGCGGCCGCCGATCTCTGGGATACGAGCGCACGGCGACCAAATCAGGAGAAACGCGCTGCCTCTCAACACTTTGCCCCGCTGGCAGCGCCGGGCCTTCAGGCGGGGCCGGCCGGCCAGCCAATTTGGCAGCAGGCTGCTGCAACATTGCGGCGCAAGAGCGCACGGAATCGTTACCGGCAACGAGGAGGAGCACGCTATGTGCGGGGCTTTCCCAGCAATCGCCGGTTGCCGAAGCATAGGCACGTGATCCACACGCGCGTCATCGGACACGACCGGGCCCCTGGATCTCGGAACTCTTCGATGTGCTCGGGTCAAGCTCGACATGGCGATCACGATCTAATGTTCTGTGAATGCGCGCTCAAGAGGGAACGTTCCGGGGGCTGATGACCCAGGACCGCCAGTTTCGGGTGCCGCTGTACCAGCGCCACTACCGATGGCGAACCGACCAGCAGGACGATCTCTGGCAGGACATCCTCGAGCAGTACCACGCCGTGGCGCAGACCGGCAGCGACGTGCCGCGACATTTCATCGGCAGCGTGGTGGCCGTCGAGCGCGATCCTGATCCCCTCCACGACTTCCGGGACTTTCGAATCGTCGACGGCCAGCAGCGCCTGACGACCCTGTCTGTCGCGATCGCAGCGCTTCGTGATGTCGCCGCGCAGGACGATCCTAAGCAGTTCGAGCGCTTCAACGCCAAGTATCTGGTCAACACAACCGAGCCGAGGGGTTCGGAGCGCTGGGCGAGGCTCGTGCCCGGGGAAGAGGACGCGCGCGCGTACTGGACGGTGCTGACCGACCCCGCCAAAGCGTCGGGGCACACCCCGGTCGGCAATGCCTACCGCTTCTTCTTCAAGCGTGTCGCTGATCTCCGCGACGCTGGCGAGCTGCAGGTCGAGCGGCTGGCGACCACGATCGGGGACCGGCTATCGCTGGTGTTCGTAACTGTCGACGAAGGCGAGCGCCCGCACAAGATCTTCGAGTCGATCAACGCGACCGGCGTGGGCCTCAGCCAGTCCGATCTACTGCGTAACTACTTGTTCATGGCGCTCGCTGAACGCTCAAACAGCGTCTACGCCCAGTATTGGCGGCCGCTGGAGCGCGCTCTCGGAACCGACGGCCTGGAGGGCCTCGTTCGCGATGACCTGCAGTCGGCGGGGGAGTTCGTCCGACAAGACCATGTGTACCGCACCGCGCGTCGCCAGCTGGATCCCGAAGCCGGCGACCTCGACGCACTCGAGCGGCACATCCAACGGCTGGCGCGACGCGGGGCCTACTACGCGCTGTTTCTGCAGCCCACCGACCCGCAAAGCACCGCCGCATCGCTGGGACTCAGCAGGCGAGCGCTCCGCCACCTCGCGTTCCTACGCACCTGGGGTGCCAGCACCACCTATCCGCTGCTGCTTTATGTCTACAGCGAGGTCGATGCCGGGCGGGCGACTCACGAGCAGGCGGAGTCATGTCTGGAGGCGCTCGAGTCGTTCATCGTGCGCCGCTACCTGGTCGCCGTCCCGACCAACGTTCTCAACCGCCTGTTCATCCAGCTGGCGTCCGCACTGCCCGCCGGTGAGCCGATCGACGTCACGCTGCGCCGCGAGCTCTCGCGCGATGAACGTTGGCCAGATGACGAGCAGATGCGCGAGGGGATCGCGACCGTCCCCTACTACTCGCACGGCCGCGCCCACCAGCAGCGCCTTGTGCTTCAGCGCCTAGAGTCGCATCTACGCGCCGAGATCGACGTCGACTTCGACAGCGCGAACCTGTCGATCGAGCACATCATGCCCCAGACCCTCAGCGCCGAATGGAAGGCCGAGCTGTCCGAGAACGGGCACAACCCGCAGGAGACCTTCGATCGTCTCGGGCACACGCTGGGCAACCTGACGCTTACCGCCTGGAACTCCAAGCTCTCCAACCAGCTGTTCGAGCGCAAGCGAGAGATCCTCAGCGACTCAGAGCTCAAGCTCAACGAGGCGCTTGTCACCGCCACCAGCTGGGGCGCGGAGGAGATTGAAGCACGCGCCAGCGAGCTGGCCGACGCCGCCAGCGCGCTGTGGTCAGCGCCGGTCCCCGGGGTGGTCACGCCACGTGCCGGCTTTGATTGGGGGCTAGTCGACCAGGTCATCAGCTCCCTGCCTGCCGGCCGGTGGACCTCGTACGGCGACTTGGCCGAGCTCGTCGGCACCGCCGCGCAGCCGACCGCCAACCACGTCGCCAAAGACCCGTCGATCGAGTACGCCCACCGCGTGCTCAGCGGCGATGGCTCGGTCAGTGGCAACTTTCAATGGCACGACGAGAGGGACACCCGCGATCCCGCCGAGGTGCTGATCGGCGAGGGCGTCGACTTCGACGAACACGGCCGAGCCAGCCAAACCCAGCGTCTTGGGCCCGCTGAACTCGAGGCTTTGCTCGAGGCCGAGCCGGCAGCTACCTAGCGGGTGCGGGTGGGGGCTCCGTCGAGCCGACCCGCGCGCCCTCTTGGATGCCTCGGAAGACATCCCGCGGCAGCATCCAAATGATCCATGTGCAGGGCGCGAGGCTGTTTGGGCAGTAGCTCGATTCCAGTGCCTAAACCCTCCCAAATCGCCCCCAAAATCCGAGGTTCCACCAGCCCAACCGATCATCAGCAAAACCGTTTGTTTCCAGGCATTTCCGCGGGAAAGTAGGGCAAATCACCCCCGATTCGGGTCGGTGAGGTCCCGAGTTCGAATCTCGGCGCCCCGATAATAAAGCCGGGCTTTGTACGGCCTCGATCGTGTCGATGTCAACCGGCAGGACGCGTGCGCGTGCAATCAGACGGGAGAGGCGCTCCACCCGGGCCGCGCCCCAGCCGGCGCTAAGTGCGCCATATGGGCCTCGGCCACCGTCTGGGGAGCGAGCGCGACGCGCTGCCCGAACAGGTGCTTCGCATAGCTCGTGGCGAGGGGGGAGCGCTCCCGCAGACGGGCGGTGAAAACGTTGGTGCCGACGAGGATGGTTGCGGTCACTCGTCGAGCGCCGCCACGAACACATCCCACTCCTCGTCGGTCACGTCGGGGATGTCGAAGTGCTCGTCCGGGTCGAGCGGCGCGACGTCGGCCATCAGCTCCTCCAGCGACGGAGGAGTCCAGAACTGGGCGTTTGCCCGCTCGACGTGATCATTCGTCGCGGCTGGCTCTGGCATCACGTGACCTCCGAGATCAAGTCCAGGCGGTCCTGGCGACACAAAACGCGGTCCGCCTCGGTTCTTGCTGTCGCTCAGGCATCTTCCAGTGGGATCTCGCCGAGGAGCCTTCTCACGTTGTCGGTTCTCTCGGCTTGCCTGCCGCGGCGTGGCTGAGCGTAGACCGGCATCGGCAGCGGCGGGGGATTGGCGACGCTCCGCCGTCCCCTGTTGGGAGCCTCGCAATAGCGTGACCGATTACTTTCAGGGATACAGTCGGTCTGAACTCGCATGGATACCAAGAACCTCGACATATACGGCTCCGCGCCGATCCCCTGGAGCCGCGCCCGCGACGCGTTGGCGGCGAGCCGCGGCCCCGCAGTCACGTTCTTCCTCGGCACCGTGCGTCCGGACGCGACGCCCCACGCCGCCGGGTTGGGCGCCGTCTGGGTGGACGACACCTTGTGGTTCGTCACCGGGCCGCGCACCCGCAAGGCGCGCAACCTCGAGACCACCCCGGAGTGCACTGTCTCGTGCAGGCTGCCGGGCATCGACGTGGTGCTCGAAGGCCGTGCCGAGCGCGTCGCCGACGCCCCCACGCTCGAGCGGATCGCCGCCGTATACCGCGAGGCCGGCTGGCCCGCACAGGTCGACGGCGATGCCTTCACCGCGCCCTACAGCGCGCCCAGCGCCGGGCGGCCGCCGTGGCACCTGTATCGCTTCGAGTTGCGCACCGCGTTCGGCGTCGCCACCGAGGAGCCCTACGGGGCCTCGCGCTGGCGGTTCGAGTAGGAGCGCCTACAGCACACGCCGCGCCCAGGTGAAGCTCTGGGCGAGCCAGCCGGAGGCGAGCGGCAGCACGTACACGCCCTGGCCGGAGGAGTGGATGGCCCACTGGCTCGAGAGCGCGAGCCCCTCGTGGATGACGTTGGCCTCGGTGGCCTTGGAGTCGAAGTGGGCGGAGCCGAAGAACAGGAGATCGCCGGGCTGGACGTCTTCGAGGTGGATGCGCGCGCTCTTGGGGATTTCGCCGGCCTGTTCGGCGGCGGTACGCCCGAGGATCCGCTTGCCCCACGGCAGCCCGGAGACCTTGTACACGCGCCAGGCGAAGCCCGAGCAGTCATAGCCGCCGTGTTCGAGGCCGTCGGCGGTGTTGTCGGTGGTCCCGCCCCACACATACGGCATGCCGATCTTGGACACGGCGATGCGCAGCACCTCGAGCTGGTCGGCGTCGTAGTGCGGCAGCGAGAAGGCGGACAGCGTTTCGCGCGCCGATTCGATCGCCCACTGCCCGGAGCCCGGCGCCGAGCCGAGCAGCTGCGCGAACGAGTACGCCGCTTCGGCGCGGGTGATCGGGCTCCACGGGTAGAGGTCGAGCGACTGTGTGCCGACCGGATGCTCGTAGCGCAGTTCCAGATAGCGCGCGACCACCTCGCTGCCGAAGTAGCCGGGCGGCTGCAGGCCGGCGGCCTGCGCCACCTGCTGGACGTGCTCGGCGACTTCGCCCAGGCCGAGCTGCTCGACCAGCAGCGCGTCGAAGCGCACCACCGTGATCGGCCCGTCGGCGCCGACGCTCACCGGCGCCGTCCCCTCGCGCGCGGCCAGCGCGGCCAGCGCCTGGCTGTCCGCCTGCGCGCTCAACGGCCCGGCGCCGAGGAAGCCCGAGTCGGCTTCTTCGCTCATCAACCCTTCGCCCACGACCGTGCGCTGCGCCGTGGCGTCCCAGTCGGCGGCGGTCGGCTTCACGCTCGGCGCGTGTGCGGATGCCCCCCGGGCGGATGCCGCCGACACCGCCGGCGCCACCCGTCCGAACCCTGCCGCGGGCACGACCAGCGCATACGAGGCCACCGCGGCGCACGCGAGCAGGGACAGCCGTCGAGGGGTCACAGCCGGTTGATCGACGTGGACGGCGCCCATGTGAGGACGGATGCTGCGTATTGGACGCCTCGCCGACTGAGCGGCGCTCACGCACCGAGGAGCTAGTCCACCTCGATCTCGGGTTCGCCTGTGTGGAGGAAATCGGGCAGCAGAGGCGTCGATCGTGTCTGTGCCGCGGGGGCTTGCAGCGGTGTTTGGATGTCCGAGCGGGCGCGGGCGAGGTAGGAGACGAGGACGAAGACGGCGACGGCGAACACGATCGCCGTGGGGCCGTCCCCGAAGTTGATCCCGCTGAGGTTGTGGGGCTTGCTGATGTAGTCGGCGAAGGACGCACCGAGCGGCCGCGTGACGACGTAGGACATCCAGAACGCGGCGATGCCGTTCAGGCCAAGTTGCCACCGCGCCAGAGCCGGGATCAGGATGACGACGCCGAAGAGGATGCCCGAGTCCAGGTAGCCCAGGTTGAGCGAGGTCGCGGTGTAGTCCCCGAGTGCGGTCCCGAGGGCAAATGTCGCGAACACCGTCGCCCAGTAGTAGGCCTCACGTCGCTGTGTCGTGATGCTGTGGATCGACAGCGTGCCCTCGCTGCGCTGCCACAGCCAGAAGATCGCGGCCAGGATCACCGCCCACAGCAGGGTCGTCCCCGCATAGGGGATATGGGCATCGAGATGCAGGAAATCGGCGACGCCGGTCCCTGTGATCGCGATCGCATACGCGAGAGCCCAGTAGGCAAAGGCTCGGTAGCGGCGCGTTTCGAACTGCAGCGCCAGCCCCACGACGATCACGAGCACCTCGATCCCGCCGCCCTCGAAGTTGCCGAACGTCTTCAGGTAGTCCGACGTGGCCTCCCCGCCGGCAGTCGTCAGGATCTTCACCACCCAGAAGACGAAGATGACCTCCGGGACCTTCGCCGCTACAGGGGCGGGAAAGAAACGACCGATCAGCGGGACCAGACCGTCTCCCGATGTCGCCCGGCGGTCAGGGCTCGGCGAAGACGGGCGATGATTGCGAACGGATCCCACGTAGCGGACGCCTCCTTCGGCTGGACGAGGCCGACCATAGCAAGCAGCCCTCTCTCAGTCGCAGCCAGCGCGTTGGCCAACCTCGGCTTTAGTATATCTAGCGGCTAGCCGATAATACGAATAATCGTTTATACTAAGGACCGTGATCTACGCCACCCCACAACTCGATGTGCCGCTGAGAGAGGACCTTGCCGAGCTCGACCGACTTTGCGACGAGCTGGGCGCCCGGGCGGGTGGCGCTGGTCCCTGGCTCGGAAGTCTGCGGCGGCAGTGGCGAGCGTCCTCTGCCGAGAGCTCGATCGAGATCGAGGGCTTCAGCGTGCCGAGCGAGGAGAGGCTCGCGCTTACGAGCGGCGCCGAGCCGGCGGATCCAACAGACGAGGATCGCATGGCGCTGGCAAGCTACGCGCGAGCGATGGACCACGTCGTCGTGATGGCAGCAGATGAGGGGTTTGAGTGGGTGGAGCGCGCCGTCCTCGATCTGCATTTCGACGCCTGCTGCTTCCAGAAGGACAAGCACCCGGGCCTGTACCGCAAGACTGTGATCGAGGTCACGAGCTCCGAAGGTCGACCGCCCGCATATGTCGGTCCACCGGCCGAGGAGGTCCGGCCGCTCATGGGCGAGGTCACGAGCTGGCTGCGCTCGGGCGATCTCGACGCGCACCTCGTCGTCCGCGCCGCGATGGCGCATCTGCACGTCGTGTCCGTCCACCCGTTCGAGGACGGCAACGGGCGCATCTCGCGGATCGTTCAGTCTCTCGTCCTCGCGCTCGGCGGCCTGCTCGCGCCCGAGTTCGTGACGATCGAGGAATACCTGGGGGAGCACACCGAGGCGTATTACGCGGCGCTCCGAGAGGTCCAAGGTGGTTCCTACCGGCCGCAACGCGACGCGACGCCCTTCGTGCGGCTCTGCGTCGAAGCGCATCTGGCGCAGGCGCGACGGCGACTATTCCAGCTGGATCGGGCGGCCGAGCGGTGGAGCTACCTGGAGCGGCTCGTCGAGGAGCGGGGCTGGCCGGATCGCCTTGTCATCGCGCTGGAGCAGAGCCTCTTCGACGGTACCGATCGCGCCAAGTACGCAGCTGAGGCTGGCGTGTCGGCGCCCACGGCGAGCAACGATCTGCGCCGCCTGCTGGACGCTGGATTGCTCACGCAGCGGGGTCGGGGACGGGCGACGCGCTACGTCGCGAGCGAGCGCTTGGCCGAGGACGTCCGGCGGCGGCACGTCGGAGGGCGGCTGGTGGCAGAGCATGGCGAAGCGCTGGAGATCCTCGCCAACCACGACCCTGACACCCCACAGCAATAGATCACCTTCGGCTAAGCGCGGATCATCTCAGCGAACCGCTCGCGGGCTGCCTGACGCGACACGCCGAGCGCTTCGCCGCTCGCTGGATCTCCGCGATGGGGTTGCGGACTGCGTGGAACATGTCGTCGTCTGCGAGGCCGTGCTTTCGAGCGGTCTGCGCGATGCGCACGGGATGACAAGATGCCTTGTCAGCCGACGTCTGTCAAGAAACCTTGTCAAGCCGGGCTCGGAGGGGCTGCCGTCCGGCAAGCAGATCAAGTTCACCGTGACGGTCACCACCAGCAGCCGCTCAGCCACGGCCACCGTCACGAAAACGCTGAAGAAGCCGTAAGCCTGCGCTCGCCTCCGCCGCCGGCATGGCGCTCGCCCGCCACGGCGGCTCACGGAGGCGCAACCGCGCAGGTTCAAACCGCCTACGCGCCGGCCGAGCGGTCGAGCGCCGCGGTCTGCGCAGGCGGCAGGGCACTGCACGCGATCAGTCGTGAGTCTGCGAGCGCGGCGGCGCGGTGCGCATGGGCCTGCAGGTAACCGGCGTCCGTCGCCATCTCCAGGAACTTCTGACGCGACGGATATTCGACCGTCAGCGCCATGTCCCATTCGAGCGCCTCGGGTCCGATCACCATCTGTCTAGCGTCGGCCGCGAGCAGGAGGCGTCCCCCGACTCGGGACAGGAAGGGTGCGGTCGCGGCGGCGTACCGCTCGTAGGCCTCGCGCCCGCTGACGCCCTCGTCGATCCCGTCCGCGCGCTCCTTGAAGCGAAGCAGGTTGAGCATTATGACGGGCTCGTCGAGGTTCGCGCCGGCAATCAGTCGCTCGATCTGCGCCTTTGTGGGAGTGATCGTCATTGGTTCCCCTTTCCGTGCCCCTCATGGCTGCGCGACGGCGGCGGGCGCCTCGTGTCCGGACTCGGTGGACAGGAGGATCGCACCCTCGCCGGAGGCATAGGCCTCCTCGCCGTGCTGCACCACGTCCATGCCGAGCGCCTCCTCGTGTTCGCTCGCGCGCAGCGGCGTGAACAGGGCGATCGCCCGCAGCAGGAGAAAGGTCGCGGCGAACGCATAGGCGGGGGCGGCGAGCGCGGCGACCGTCTGCCAGGCAAGCTGGTGGAGACTGCCGTACAGCAGGCCGTTGGCGGTCCCGTTCCAGGAGGCCTGGGCGACGAGGCCGAGGAACACGATGCCGAACAGTCCCGCCGTGCCGTGCGCCGCGAGCACATCCAGCGTCTCGTCCACGCGCGTGCGGGGGCGCCACAGGATGATCGCGTAGCTCGGCAGCGCCGCGAGCGCACCGAGCGCCATCGCCCACGCGGGGCTGACGTATCCCCCGGCTGGCGTGATGCCGACGCAGCCGACGATGATCGCAGTGGCCGCCCCGATCGCGGTCACGCGTCGTTCGCGCAGCAGGTCCAGCAGGAACCACACGAGCAACGTGCAGGAGGGCGCGAGCAGCGTGTTGGTGAAGGCCAGCTCGCTGTTGCGCCCGACGGAGAAGCCGCTGCCCCCATTGAAGCCGAACCAGCCGAACCACAGCAGGCCCGCGCCCAGCAGTACGTACACGCTGTTGTGCGGAAGGAGCGCTTGGCGGCCATAGTCCTTGCGCGCGCCGACGACCAGCGCCGCCGCCAGCGCCGAGAAGCCCGAGCCCATCTCCACGGGCACCCCGCCGGCGAAGTCGAGCGTTCCGTGCTCGTGCAGCCAGCCGCCGCCGAACGTCCAGTGGGCGAGCACCGCGTACACGAGCAGCGACCACAGCCCCGAGAATACGAGCAGCGGTACGAACCGCATGCGCTCCACCACCGCGCCGGAGACGAGCGCCACGGTGATGATGCAGAAGGTCGCCTGGAAGGCGAAGAACACCAGCTGCGGGATGTGGGTGCCGGCTCGGGGCGCAAAGCCGACGCCCCGCAACAGCACGTGGCCCAGGCCGCCGACGAAACCATCGCCCCTGTCGAAAGCCAGCGAGTAGCCCACGAGCGCCCACGTGACGGTTGCCACCGCCAGCGCCGCGATCGACATCATGAACGTGTTGAGGGTGTTCTTGGCGCGCACCAGGCCGGCGTAGAAGAGCCCCAGCGCGGGCGTCATCAGCATCACCAGTGCGGTGGCGGCGAGCATCCACGCGGTGTCGCCCGCGCTGATCGTTCCCGCGGCGAGCGTTGCCGCCGGCGCAATCGTCGACGCGAGCGCGCTCACGACTCGCTCACCGGCGTGACGGCGCCTTCGTCGGTCTCGCCGGTGCGGATGCGAATCGCCTGCTCCAGCGGGGTCACGAAGATCTTGCCGTCTCCGACTTCGCCTGTGCGTGCGCCCGCGCAGAACGCGTCGATCGTCCGTTGCACGAAGTCGTCGGAGACGGCCACCTCGAAGCGCACCTTCTCCGACAGCCCCATCTTCACCGTCGTGCCGCGATAGGTCTCGACGCGCTCGAGCTCCCCTCCGTGACCCTGCACGCGGCTCATCGAGATGCCCCGCACCTCGGCGCGGTACAGCGCCTCGAGCACGTCATTGACCTTCTCCGGCCGCACGATCGCGGTCACGAGCTTCACGATCCCTCACTTTCGCGACACACGACGCTCCGCGCGTGCCACCGCCGACGACTCATTCAGGCCGCTGGCCCCTCAGCCAGCGGCTGCGCGACCCTACCAGGGCGTTTCGTTACCGGCGCGTCCGGCTGGATCGGCTCCGCCGTCGTTCCCGAGCTCCTCGGCGCGCCCAGAGCAAGGTGGCCGCCTCGTCATCCGTCCGTGAACCAGATGCCCGTCCGTGCCACCTTCGGCGCCTCCTGGCCGATCGCGCGGGTGAGCAGCCAGAGGTCGCCCAGCGCGGGGTGCAGCAGCGGCTTGCCGCTGGTTATGAGGCCGACCGAGAGCGCGCGCTCGGGGTCGGCCCACCCGAGCACGTTGGTGAAGCCGAGGTGGCCGAAAGCGAGGTCGGTGTCGGGGCCGAACAGGCTGAGCGCGCTGGCCCCCAGCATGAACCCGCTGGCGTGACGCAGTGGAGCCACGAGGCTGAAGTCGATCTCGCGGAACGAGCGCTCGGAGACGGCGCGGCGGATCGTGCGGGGCTCGAGGATGCGCACCCCGTCGAGCTCGCCGCCTGCGCGGAGCAGCTCGAAGAAGCGCGAGAGCTCGTTCGCGGTCGTGACGACGTTGCCGGATGGCACCACGCCGGTCAGGAAGCGCGGGTCGTTGGAGAGGTTGGTGATCTCATCCGCCGGCAGGCCGAGCGCGCGCTGCAGCACGGTGGACAGCGGCGGCAGCGCCGGCGGCCCGGTGGGGTAGCTCAACGCGACCCGTCCCACGTCCTTCGGCCTGACGCCGTAGTTGCCCCAGCGAAAGCCGAGCGGCCGCAGGATCTCCTGGCGCAGCACGGTGCGAATGTCCCTGCCGGTCACGCGCCGGACGATCTCCGCGATCACGAAGCCGCCCGACATGGCGTGGTAGGAGAGCAGCTTGCCGGGACGCGAGCTGGGCTTGGCCGCGCAGAGCATCTCCAGCAGGAACCGCCGGTCGCCGATGCGGTCGAGGTCGAACGCGTCGGCCGGCAGGTTGGGCACTCCAGCTCGGTGTGAGAGCAGGTGCTCGATCGTGATGGCCTCCTTGCCGTGGGTCGCGTACTCGGGGATGTACTCGCACACGCGATCGCCGACGTGCAGCAGCCCGCGCTGCTCGAGCAGGTGGGTCACCACCGTGGTCATCGCCTTGGACGCCGAGAAGATCACGAACGGGGTCTGCGGGGTGGCCGCCGTGCGCGGCGCGTCCTCGCGATCGGCCGGCCCGTTGCCGCGGGCGTGGCCGATCGCGCGGTCGATCACCACCTGGCCCTGGCGGCGCACGCACAGGGCGATGGCGGGGTAGAAGCCGCTGCGGTAGAGGCGCTCCGCCCCCGCCCAGATGCGCTCGACGCCGCCCGCCGTCATGCCCAGCGCCTGCACGTCTGCCTCCTCGCCGGCGCGCGCTGTGACCGAGCCGAGCTCGCGCGGCACCCTGATGCGTCGCAGCGGGTCGCCCACGAGCGGCAGGCGCGGGATCGGAATCGCGGTCCCGCGCGCCAGCAGCTGCTCCAGGGCGTCGCCCATGCGATCAGGCTACGGCAGCCAGCTTGCGCCGGCCCGCCTTGGCGGCCGACGCTCGTGGCGCCGCCTCGCGGGCGGGCCGCTCGGGCTCCGGTTGCGAGCCGCCGCGACCGGGCAGCGGGGGCAGCGCGAGCTTGACGATCTTGCGCACGACGCTGCCGAACTGCCTGTGCAGCGGGCCCGCGTTGTAGGGGATTTCGTAGCGCTCGCAGATCTCGCGGACTTCGACGGCGAGCTCGGCGTAGCGGTGGGCGGGAAGGTCGGGGAACAGATGGTGCTCGATCTGATGGCTGAGGTTGCCCGCGAGGATGTGGAACGCCTTCCCGCCGGTCAGGTTCGCCGAGCCGAGCAGCTGGCGGTAGTACCACTCGCCGCGCGTCTCATCCTCGGTCTCCTCCTCGGTGAACTCGTGGGTCCCCTCGGGGAAGTGGCCGCAGAAGATGATCGTGAACGCCCACAGGTTGCGCGCGAGGTTCGCCGTCGCGTTGCCCGCGAGCACGAACGGCAACGACGGGCCGGACAGCAGCGGGAACAGGACGTAGTCCTTGAGCGTCTGCCCCTTGACCTTGCGCCAGACGGCTCGCAGCTTGTCGTGCCTGTCCTGCGGGTCCTCCTCGCCGCCGGCGATTCGCTCGACCTCGAGGTCGTGCATCGCGACGCCGTACTGGAAGAACGTCGCCAGCAGCGCCGCGTAGATGGGGTTGCCGAGGTAGTAGGGATGCCACGGCTGCTGCTCGGACATGCGCAGGATGCCGTAGCCGACGTCGCGATCCTTGCCGACGATGTTCGTGTGCGTGTGGTGCATGTAGTTGTGCGAATGGCGCCACTGATCGCTGGGGCAAGCGGTATCCCACTCGAACGTCTTGCCGTTCAGCCGCTCGTCCCCGGTCCAGTCGTACTGCCCGTGCATGACGTTGTGGCCGATCTCCATGTTGTCCAGGATCTTCGACAGCGACAGCGCGGCCGTCCCGCCGATCCAGGCCGGCGGCAGCAGCCCGAAGAAGAGCAGGCCGCGGCCGGCGACCTCCAGGCCGCGCTGGGCGCGGATCATGTTGTTGATGTACTCGACGTCGCGCTCGCCCAGATCCGCGACGACGCGCGCGCGGACGGCGTCCAGCTCCCGGCCGAAGGCTTCGAGCTGCTCGTTGGAAAGGTCGGGTGCGGGGCTCGGCATGACTTGCTCCTTCTCTGGGATGTGTTCTAGAGGTCGAGTGCGACATCGCCGACGGGTACCGACACGCAGATCCTGATCTGCTCCTCCTCGGCGCTCGACATGGCGCCGGTGAAGATGTTGCGCACCGTGCCGGCGCTCTTGCGGGTGCTGCACGTGTTGCAGATGCCCATGCGGCAACCGTGCTCTGGTGCGAGCCCGGCGTCCTCCGCCTGCTCCAACAGCGGCAGGCCGCTGTTGGTCGCCTCGCGTTCGCTGCGCACGAAGCGGACCACGCCCTGCGCGCCGGCGGCGTCGAATGTCCGAGCCGGCGGTGTGAACATCTCGACGGCCGGCTCGTCCAGGCCGTCCTCGGTCCACACGGCGCGGACCGAGTCGATCAGCGCCGGCGGGCCGCACACGAACGTGGCGGCGCCGGCAGGGTCGGATACCACGGCGCGCGCGTGCTCGCGGCTGAATCGTCCGGTGCCGGCTCGACCGCGTCCGCGCGTGAAGCCGCGCAGGACGCGGACACGCTCGTGGTGCGCCGCGAGCTGATCGAGGGCGTCGCGATAGAGCGCGAGCTGGCGCGAGCGCGCGTAGTTCAGGAAGCCGATCTCGCCGGCAAAGCCCTCGTCGCAGAGCGTGCGCAGCATCGCCATCACCGGCGTGATGCCGCTGCCGCCGCTGATCAAGAGCACCCTGTCGGGGCGTGGGTCGGGAAGCACGAACTCTCCCTGCGCCTGGGTGAGGCCGACGATCATGCCCGGCCGCGCGTGCTCGCGCAGGTGGCGCGAGACCCTGCCCTCGGGGTGCGTGGAGACGGTCAGCTCCAGCTCGCCGCGCGCGGCGTGCTCGGAGCCCGCCGGCGAGTAGGGCCGCGTGTGCCAGGTGCCGTCGATCTCCACGCTCACTCCCACGAACTGCCCCGCGCTCGCGCCGCGCCAGTTGTCGTTCGGCCGCAGCGTGAGCGTCACGCTCCTCGGCGTCTGGTGACGAACCGCCGTCACCTCGGCCCGCACGTCGCGCCGCAGGAGCAGCGGGCGCACCAGCTCGACGTAGCGGTCCACCCCGTGCGGGTACGCCAGCGCCTCGAGCAGGCTCGAATGGAGCACACGGCGCCGCCAACCGCTGCGACCGCGGTCGCTGGCTTGCGAGGCAATCATAACCGCGATCTATGCTACCTCAACTGAGGTCACATCATCTGATGGTATCGTGGACGGGCGTATGGCGCAAGCAAAGAGCGACACGATCGAGGGTGCGGATCGCGCGAACGGCGCGTCGTCGTCGGGCTATGACCTCACGGTCGAGCAGCTCGCCGCCGAGGTGGGGATGTCGGTTCGCAACATCCGCAACCACCACTCGCGAGGGCTGTTGCCCCCGCCGCAGGTGCGAGCGCGGGTGGGCTACTACAACGCCGACCATGTCGCACGGCTGCGCCTGATCCTCGACCTGCAGGCCGACGGCTTCAACCTGGCAGCCATCGAGCGGCTCCTTGGCGGAACGGACGGGCTGGCTCAGCGTCTGCTCGGGCTGCGCAGCGCCGTGACCGCGCCCTTCGAGCCCGAGACCCCCGAGCTCATCACCGACCAGGAACTGACCGAGCGCTTCGGCGAGATCGACGCGAAGGACATCGCCCGAGTCCGCAAGATGAAGCTGCTGATCCCGCTGGGCGAAGGCCGCTTCGAAGCGCCGAGCCCCGCGCTGCTCGGCGCCGCCGAGCAGGTGATGGCCCTGGGGATCTCGCTGCACGCCGCTCTCACCGTCGTCGAGCGGGTCAACCGCGACTGCGAGTCGATCTCCCGAGCGTTCGCAAAGGTCTACCTCAGAGAGCTCTGGCAGCCCTTCGAGCGAGCCGGCCAACCCGACGATCAGTGGCAGGAGCTCACCGACGCCGTCAACTCGCTCAGGCCCCTTGCCTTCGAGGTGCTGCTCGCGCTGTTCAAGCAGAACATGACCGCCGAGCTGGAAGACACCTTCGGGAAAATGATCGAGCACCAGGCCAAGCGCAAGTAGGGGCGCGACCGACAAGTCGGCCGGCCCGCCCCGCTCTTCAGGTCGGCCTGCTAGACCCGGACGCTCAAGCGTGATGAGTTGACCGCTGCCGATCCAGACGAGGTCAACCGCCAGCTACATAATTGGACCTGGAAGGCTGTACAAATCAGGCTTGACCGGCGTCTGGCTCGCGCGCGGTGAGTTGGACGATGGGGATCGTCCGGCCCGCCTTCGCCGCTTCTCGACGGTACGTCGCGTAGGGGGCGAAAACGCGGTCGGCGAGCGTCCACAGCCGCTGGCGCTCGGCCTCGTCGTCGACCACCGTCGCGCGCATGTGGATGCCGCCGAATGTGACGTCGGGGTGGGCGCGGAGATTGTGGAACCACGCCGGGTGTCGCTCGGCGCCAGCCTTCGAGGCGATGATCGTCACCCGGTCGCCGTCGTGGAAATAGATGACCGCGTTGTGCCGCACAGCGCCACTTCTCGCGCCCCGGGTCTCGAGCAGGGCGGTGGGGAGGACGAGGCCCATTCCGAGGCGGCCCCTGGTCACCCGCAGCAGGTATGGATCGATCTTCCAAACGACCTTGGCCGAGATGAACCGTCCCAGGCGGGTGCCGGAGAAGGCGGCGTACGCGCGGCTGAACAAGCTACGCGGGCGGTTGGGGTCGACGTGCTTCAGCTGCGCGGGCATCGCCGGATTCTCCCATACGCCCAATTCCAACTTGGCGAATGGAGCGCAAGATCAGAGGTCGAGCAGGAAACGCAGCACGCGAGCCGCTTGGAACATGAATTCGTCACCCACCGTTCCCAGCCGGCCGATCAGACGCTGCTCGGAGACGGACTTGACGTCCTCGCACTTTGCGTAGCTCACCTCGTCGAGCCCTGAGTTGCCTCGGTCTACCTCCACGTGAGACGGCAGGCCCCGATAGGTCGTGGTGATCGGGACCACGACGACGACACCGGCGCGACTCTCGTTCAGCGCATCGGCCGAGACGACGACGGCGGGTCGCCTTCCGGACTGCTCCCGCCCGACAGGGTCGCCGAAGTCGACCAGCCACACCTCGCTCCGGCGAGGGCTCACGACGAGCGGTCACGCAGCGCGCCGCTCTCGGCAGTGCGCTCGGCCTCGATCTCGCTCCATGCGTCCGGGTCAGCGCGCAGAGCCTCATAGCGGGCGGAGAGTTGATCGAAGAACACGCGCCGCTCGAGCGCATCGGCGGCCTCATCCACCAGCTGACTCATGGGGCGACCCGTTGCCTGCGCCAACCTGGCGAAGCGATCTCTGGTGGGCTCGCTCACTCTGATGGTGGTGCTCACACGCTGAGTCTACTATATAGGCGCTTGATCTGTCTACAAGAGGTCTGGCCGTAGGGCGTTGGCTCGGCTCCGTATTGTTCGGCCGATCTTGTGGGAGTTTATATACTAACCTCCAACAAGGAGGTTCCATGTCGAAGCTTTTGAAGCGCCGCTGGCGAAGCGAGGTCGGCGCCACCGGCCTGTCGCGACGAGACCGGCGCCCCTGCGACTACGCGGCCTACCTGCCCGACCGGCTCAGCGGCCGCCGCTTCGTGCTCGATGGCGATGTCGCCGCCGACGTCGCCGATGCTGAGGCGGCAATCGTGCGATTGAACGCCGAGGCCACCGCACTCGTCGACACCGAGGCGCTCGCGCGGATCCTGCTGCGCGCCGAGTCCGTGGCATCCTCGCGCATCGAGGGGCTCGAGATCGGCGCCCGGCGGCTCCTGCGTGCCGAGGCAGTTCATTCGGTGCGCGAGCAATCGCCTGACCTGACGGCCACGGAGGTGCTCGGGAACATCGGCGCGATGCTCTACGGCGTCGAGCGGAGCGGGTTGGGAGACGAGATCACAGTGGATCTGCTCCTCGAGATCCACAGACGCCTTCTCACGGGCACTCGCCTGGAGCCGCACGCCGGCAGCTTCCGCCACGTTCAGAACTGGATCGGTGGCAGCGATCACAACCCGTGTGCGGCGGCGTACGTGCCTCCGCCACACGAGTACGTGGCCGATCTCATGGACGACCTGTGCGCCTTCTGCAACACGGACGACCTGCCCGCGGTGGCGCAGGCCGCGATCGCCCATGCGCAGTTCGAGACGATTCACCCGTTCGTGGACGGAAACGGCCGCACCGGCCGCGCGATCATCCACCTCGTGTTGCGGCGCAGAGGCCTGGCTCCGCGCGTCCTGCCGCCGGTGTCGCTCGTGCTTGCAACGCTGGCGCGGGACTACATCAATGGGCTCACGCAATTTCGCTATGTCGGCTCACCCAGTTCCCCCAAGGCAACGGCGGGCGTGAATGCCTGGGTAGCTACCTTCGCAGGCGCCTGCATTCGCTCGGTCCTCGACGCCACTCGTTTCGAGTCGCGTGCCGCAAGCCTGGAGGCGCGATGGCGCGAGCGCGTCAGCCCTGTCCGGGCCAACTCCGCAACCGACCTCCTGCTGCGCCACCTTCCCGGAGCCCCTGTGCTCACGGCCGAGAGCGCGGCAGCTCTGCTCGGGCGCACGTTCAAGCCCGCCGACGCCGCCATCCAGCGCCTCGTTCAGGCGGGCATCCTGCGCCAGATCACGATCGGTCGGCGCAATCGCGCCTACGAGGCGCCGGAGATCATCGATGCGTTCACGGACCTCGAGCGCCAGCTCGCAAGCCCTGGCGGCGACACCCTCCCATCGCCGCCCTCGCGGACCGTGCCTCACCGACGAAGGAGCTCATGATGCCGACCGTCCGGACGTGAAGATCCACGTCCACCCATCCCTCAATCACATGTTCTGCCCCGGCACAGGCCCGTCGACGCCAGCCGAATACGAGCCAGCCCAGCACGTCGACGAAGCGGTCGTCGCCGACATCGCCGGCTGGCTGACAGGTACGCAGAATCGCCGCGACGCGCGAGAAGGCGTAGCCTCACGACAAGGTGTCCAACCAGATACCAGCGGCCGCAGGCGGTGCAGTGGCGACTGCGCCGCGCGCAGCGCCGGGCCCGCGGCCCGGTCTGCCGCCGGGCCCCCGCTTGCCGATGCCGCTGCAGACGCTCCTGGCGATCTTCTTCACCGAGCGCTACGCCGCCCACTGTCGCCGGCACTTCGACTCGCTGGTGACGGTGCGAGTCGCGGGCATGGGGGAGGTCGTCTCGATCTTCGACCGGGAGCTGCTCAAGACTCTGTTCACCGGCGACCCCGATCAGTGGCATGCGGGCGAGGCGAACGCACGATTCCTGGAGGCGCCGGCGGGACCGCGCTCCGTGCTCGTGCTCGACGGCGAGGAGCACCTGCGCATGCGTCGCCTGCTGCTCCCGTCGTTCCACGGCGATGCCGTGCGCGCGCACATCGATCTGATCAGCGCGCTCACCACCGCCGAGGTCGAGCGCTGGCCGCTCGGGCGGCCGTTCGCGGTGCATCCGCGCATGCAGGCGATCACGCTGGAGGTGATCCTGCACGCGGTCATCGGCGTGCGTGACGAGCGCAGGCTGGCGCGCCTGCGCACCCTGCTCCCGCGGGTGGCCGGCGCGAACCTGTTCGCATTCTGGGCCGAGGGAACGATGCCGAAGCTCGCCGACAGCGCGCTCGGGTCGCGCCTGCCGTGGATCGCCGCGCGTCGCGAGGCCGAGCGGCTGCTGTACGAGGAGATCGCCGCCCATCGCGCCGAGCCCGACGGGCGGGAGGACATCCTCGCGCGGCTGATCGCGGCGGGAGGCGAGGACGGCGAATCGCTCAGCGACGAGGAGCTTCGCGACCAGCTGATGACGCTGCTGGTCGCCGGGCACGAGACGACCGCGACGACGCTCGCATGGTGCTTCGAGCGCTTGCTGCGCCATCCCCGCTGCCTCGAGCGGCTGCGGGACGAGATCGCACACGATGGCGGCGATGCCTACCTCGACGCCGTCGTCAACGAGACGCTGAGGACGCGTCCCGTGATCGACCAGGCCGTGCGCACCCTCACCAGCCCGATCGAGCTCGGCGGCCACGTGCTCCCGGCCGGGACGATCGTCGCGGCCTCGATCCTCGGTGTGCAGCTCTCCGACGCATACGAGAGCCCCGAGGAGTTTCGTCCCGAGCGCTTCCTCGACCGACCGCCGCCCGCGTACGCGCTCATCCCCTTCGGCGGCGGCGTCCGCCGCTGCGTCGGAGCGAGCTTCGCCGTCATCGAGATCAAGACGATCCTGCGCGCGACGATCGAATGCGTGCGATTGCGCCCGACCGATCAGAGACCCGAGCGGCCGGTTCGCTGGCGCAGGTTCACTGTCACACCCAGCCGAGGCGCACGCGCGGTCGTCCACGCCCACCGTCCCGCAACCGCTCGGGCGTAGAGGTCGGGCCGCGGGCCCTCCTCAGCCCTCCTGCTCGAACATCTGCACGAGCCTCGCCCTGCAGAATGCCCACTGCTTGCGGTTGCGCTCGTCGCCGGGGTGCAGCGTGTCCAGCATGGCGAGGCCGCGCATCGTGGCCAGCGACATCTCGATCAGGCGCTCGAAGTCCGGGCGGCCGGCCGAGTCGGGGAACAGGCGCCTGGCCAGCTCGAGCGTCTGGCGGTCGAGCTCGCGTTCGACGTGCGTGAGGTGCGCGCGCAGCTCCGGGTCGGTGCGCGCGCTCGCCCACAGGTCGAGCGCCGCCTGGAACTTCGGGCTCGCGTAGTTGCTCCACAGCAGGTCGAGGCCCTCGGCCACGCGCTCGCGTCCGGCCGGCAGCGCGTCGGCGGCCTCGAGCAGTTCGTCCGTGCGCAGGCGGCTGAGGCGCTCGATCGCCGCCGCCACCAGCGCCTGGCGCGTCTGGAAGTGATGCAGGTGGGCGCCGCGCGAGACCCCCGCGCGCTCGGCGACGCGACTGGTGGTGGTGTTGGCGTATCCGTCCTCCACCAGCGACGCGATCGTCGCGTCGAGCAGCGCCTGGCGCGTGGTCGAGCTGCGCTCGGCCTGGCTGCGGCGGGCGGGCGCGGCGGGCGTCGCGGCGTTGGCGGGGGTGGCGGGCGTCGCGGGCGACACGGGCGCGGTGGGTGTGGTTGGCGTGGCGTGCCTGGCGGGCATCGTCGGGCGATCGTATCCAAACTTGCGTTCGCGAATGAATGTTATGCTCCCGCGCAGCGGCCCATTCGACCAAGGAGTTTCGACCATGGCAGGTACCGAGGCGCTGGTGTTCGACGCCATTCGCACACCGCGCGGCAAGGGCAAGATCAACGGCTCACTGCACGCCACCAAGCCGGTCGACCTGGTCGTCGGGCTGATGCACGAGATGCTCATCCGCAACGAGCGGCTCGACCCCAACCGCGTCGACGACGTGGTGCTCGGGTGCGTCACGCCGGTCGGCGACCAGGGCGCCGACATCGCCAAGACCGCCGCGCTCAAGGCCGGCCTGCCGGACACGGTCGCCGGCGTGCAGCTCAACCGCTTCTGCGCCTCGGGCCTCGAGGCGGTCAACATCGCCGCTCAGAAGGTCGCCTCGGGCTGGGAGGACCTCGTGTTCGCCGGCGGCGTGGAGTCGATGTCGCGCGTGCCGATGGGCACCGACGGCGGCGCCTGGGCGATGGACCCGGAGACCAACTACGACACCTCCTTCATCCCGCAGGGCGTCGGCGCGGACCTGATCGCCACGATCGAGGAGTTCGGCCGCGAGGACGTCGACGCGTACGCCGCGCGCTCGCAGGAGCGCGCCGCCGCCGCCGAGGCCGACGGGCGCTTCGCCGGCTCGGTGATCCCGGTCAAGGACCTCAACGACAACGTCGTGCTCGATCGCGAGGAGTTCATCCGCCCGGGCACGACCGTCGAGACGCTCGGCAAGCTCAAGCCCTCATTCCAGGCGATGGGCGAGATGGGAGGCTTCGACGCGGTCGCGCTGCAGAAGTACCACTGGGTCGAGAAGATCGACCACGTCCACACGCCCGGCAACTCCTCGGGGATCGTCGACGGCGCCTCGCTGCTGGCGATCGGCAACGAGCAGACGGGCGCCGATCTCGGGATGACCCCCCGCGCGCGCATCCTCGCCACGGCGGTCTCCGGCGCTGACCCGACGATCATGCTCACGGGCCCCGCGCCCGCATCCAGGAAGGCGCTCGCCAAGGCGGGCCTCACGGTCGATGACCTCGACCTCGTCGAGATCAACGAGGCGTTCGCGGCCGTCGTGCTGCGCTTCGTCAGGGACATGGGGCTCGACCTCGAGAAGGTCAACGTCAACGGCGGCGCGATCGCCATGGGCCACCCGCTGGGAGCGACCGGCGGGATGATCATCGGCACGCTCGTCGACGAGCTGCACCGCACCGGCGGGCGCTACGGGCTGGCGACGCTGTGCGTCGGCGGCGGCATGGGCATCGCGACCGTCGTGGAGGCGATCTAGATGGCCGAGTCCACCACCATCGCCTACGAGCGCGGCGAGGACGGCATCGTCGTCCTCACGCTCGACGACCCCAACCAGTCGGCCAACACGATGAACGCCGCGTACATCGCCTCGATGGGCGCGACCGTCGAGCGCCTGGAGGCCGAGCGCGACGAGATCAAGGGCGTCGTCATCACCTCGGCCAAGAAGACGTTCTTCGCGGGCGGGGACCTCAACGACCTCAAGCGCGTCACGCGCGAGCAGGCGGGCGAGTTCGCCGCCGGCATCCGCGAGGTCAAGAGCCAGCTGCGCCGGCTGGAGACGCTCGGCCGGCCGGTCGTGGCGGCGATCAACGGCGCCGCGCTCGGCGGCGGCCTGGAGATCGCGCTCGCCGCCCACCATCGCGTGATCGTCGACGACCCCAAGGCCAAGCTCGGCTTCCCCGAGGTCAAGCTCGGCCTGCTGCCGGGCGGCGGCGGCGTGGTGCGCACGGTGCGCATGTTCGGGATCGTCGACGCGCTCATGAAGCTGCTGATGCAGGGCCAGGAACTGCGCCCGCAGCAGGCGCTGGAGATGGGGCTCGTGGACGAGGTGGTGGCCAGCCGCGAGGAGCTCGTGCCGGCCGCCAGGGCGTGGATCGAGGCGCAGGCGGCGAGCGGTGAGGAGGTCGCGCAGCCGTGGGACGTCAAGGGCTACAAGATGCCCGGCGGCACGCCGTCGAACCCCAAGCTCGCGCAGAACCTGCCGGCGTTCCCGGCCAACCTGCGCAAGCAGCTGAAGGGCGCCAACTACCCGGCGCCGCACCACATCATGGCCGCCGCGGTCGAGGGCGCGCAGGTCGACTTCGACAGCGCGATCGAGATCGAGGGCCGCTACTTCACCGACCTCGCCACCGGCCAGGTCGCCAAGAACATGATCCAGGCGTTCTTCTTCGACCTGCAGCAGGTCAACGGCGACCGCGGCCGGCCGGAGGGCCTCGAGCGCTTCGTGCCGAAGAAGGTCGTCGTGCTCGGCGCCGGCATGATGGGCGCGGCGATCGCCTACGTGTGCGCCAAATCGGGCATCGAGGTCGTGCTCAAGGACGTCTCGCTCGAAGCCGCCGAGCGCGGCAAGGGCTACTCGCAGAAGCTCGTCGAGAAGGCGGTCTCGCGCGGGCGCTCCAGCGAGGAGCAGGGCGCGCAGCTGCTCGGGCGCATCACAGCGACGGCCGACGCGGCGGACGCCGCCGGCGCCGACCTGGTGATCGAGGCGGTCTTCGAGGACCCGGCGGTCAAGGCCCAGGTGTTCGCCGAGATCGAGCCGCACCTCGCCGAAGGCGCGCTGCTGGGGTCGAACACCTCGACGCTGCCGATCACGCAGCTCGCCGAGGGGGTCTCGCGCCCGGCCGACTTCATCGGGCTGCACTTCTTCAGCCCCGTCGACAAGATGCCGCTGCTGGAGATCATCAAGGGCGAGCAGACCAGCGAGGAGACGCTCTACCGCGCGCTCGACGTCGCCCGTGCGATCCGCAAGACGCCGATCGTCGTCAACGACTCGCGCGGGTTCTTCACCTCGCGCGTGATCGGCGGCTTCATCAACGAGGGCATCGCGATGCTGCTCGAGGGGGTGCCCGCCCCGTCGATCGAGCAGGCCTCCTCGCAGGCCGGCTACCCGGCGCCGGTGCTGCAGCTCTCCGACGAGCTGAACCTCAACCTGATGCGCAAGATCCGCCTGCAGTACCAGGCCGCCGCCGAAGCGGAGGGCCTCGCCTGGGAGGGCCATCCCTCGCTGCAGGTGATCGACCGCATGCTCGACGAGCTCGACCGCGGCGGGCGCCTGGCCGGCGGGGGCTTCTACGAATACGGCGAGGACGGCAGCCGCGGCGCGCTGTGGAGCGGCCTGCGCGACGCGTTCCCGCCGGTCGCAGACCCGTCGTCGATCTCGCTGAAGGACCTCGAGGAGCGCATGCTGTTCGCCGAGGCGATCGAGGCGGTCAGGTGCCTCGACGAGGGCGTGATCGAGTCCGTCGCCGACGCCAACATCGGCTCCATCTTCGGGATCGGCTTCCCCGGCTGGACGGGCGGCGTGCTGCAGTACATCAACGGGTACCAACCTCCCGCCCACCCCCCCCACCCTCCCGCCCACCGCCCCCCCACGACCGGGCTCCCCGGATTCGTGGCGCGGGCGCGCGAGCTCGCCGAGCGCTACGGCGAGCGCTTCGAGCCGCCCGCGTCGCTGGTCGAGAAGGCCGAGCGCGGCGAGATCTACGACGACCGGCAGGCGCTGCTCGCGGGCGCGTAGCACGCGGGAGCCCCGCTCATGGGGCGGCGGACATGGTCACGTTCAGCTCGCCGTGCTGCTCGAGCAGCGCGAAGCCCGTGACACGGCCGTCGCGTTTGAAGTCGAGCGTCACGCTGGCATCGCCGACGCGCAGCGACTCGAGCTGGACCCGCTCCAGCCAGTCGGGCAGGACCGGACGTTCGATCCTCAGCGCGCGGCCGGGTGCGTCGGGCGCGATGCCGAGCATCGTCTGCAGGAGCAGGAACGGGGCCGCTGCAGCCCACGCCTGGGGGATGCACGCAACCGGGTAGGCGACGACCGCCGCGCGCTCGGAGCGGGCAAAGCCGCAGTAGAGCTCCGGCAGGCGGAAGTCACGGCTGCTCGTGGCCACGTCGAAGAGCGCATCGGCGATCCGGCGGACGGCGCTGTCGTGGCCGTAGCGCTTCAGGCCCGCGGCGATGATCGCGTTGTCGTGCGGCCACACCGAGCCGTTGTGGTAGCTCATCGGGTTGTACGCCGGACAGCTGCTCGACAGCGTGCGCACGCCCCAGCCGCAGAACATGTCGGGCGCCATCAGCCTCTCGGCCACCGCCGCGGCCTTGTCTGGTTCGACGATTCCGCAATAGAGGCAGTGCCCGGGGTTGGAGGTGACGCTCGCGACCCGGCGCTTGCGGCCGTCGAGCGCCAGCGCGAACGTTCCCTCCTCGGGGTTCCAGAACGCCTCGTTGAACGCTTCGCGCAGGTGCTGCGCCTCGCCGCGCAGGCGCAGCTCCGTGTCCGTGTCCCCGAGCGCCGCGTAGACGTCGGAGATCGCGAGCTTGGCGCGATAGACATAGCCCTGCGCCTCGACGAGCGCGATCGGACCCTCGGCGAGGCTGCCGTCGGCGTGCACGACGGAGTCGTGGGAGTCCTTCCAGCCCTGGTTGAGCAGGCCGGCGGGCGAGCGTCGCTCGTACTCGATGAACCCGTCGCCGTCGCGGTCGCCGAACTCGTCGATCCATCGCAGGGCGGCGTCGAGCGCAGGACGCAGCGTGCGCAACGTCGCCAGGTCGCCCGTCCAGGCGTAGTAGTCGGCGGCGCACATCAGGAACAGCGGCGTCGCGTCCACCGTGCCGTAGTAGGGGGTGTGGGGGACGATCCCCGCCCGCGCGAGCTCGCCGACGCGCAGCTCGTGCATGATCTTGCCCGGCTCGGCGTCGCGCCAGGGGTCATCGCAGGTCGCCTGGAGCTTGGCCAGGACGCGCAGCGCGTCGCGCGCCACGTCGGGATTCAGCAGCAGGGCCTCGCTCGCCGTCACGAGCGCGTCGCGCCCGAACGGCGCGACGTACCACGGGATCCCCGCGGAGACGATCTGTCCGCCCGGCGCGGGCATGATCAGCGCTCGCAGATCGCGATTCGACATCGCGATCAGTCCGCCGAACAGCTCGTTGTCGCTGGCGATGCGCGTGCAGCGTGACTCCCACTCGGCTCCCGCCTGCGCAAGCTCCGCCGCCGCCGTCGCGATGCGTCGCCGCGGACGGCGGCTGCCACCGATCGAGGGCTCGGCCGTCATCAGCACCGTCACCGGCACCCCGGGCTCCAGCGTCACCTCCCAGCGCGCCTGCACGTCGTCCGGGTTCAGCTCGACCCGGGCGGGCTTGGGGTCGAACTCGATGACCGCCTCACGGAACAGCTCGTCCTCGCCCACGTAGGCAAGCACCAGCCCGCGCTGGAGTTGCTTGGGCGCGAGCGCATGCCCGCGCGCCTCTCTGCGCGGCCCTCCACGCACCTCGAAGATGTCGGCGAAGTCGGCGGACAGAGCGAGCGAGACGCTTGTCGTGACCGTCTCGCGCAGGAAGTTGAGCACGCGCACGAGGTAGTACAGCCGGCCCGAGGCGATCATCAGCTCGCGGCTGATGCTCAACGACTGCTGCGGCACGGGCGCCAGCGCCTCGCGCGGCAGGCTGGCGTTCGTCGAGTCGACGAACGCGCGGTCGTCGACCGCCGCATAGGAGAGCGCGATCGGGGGAGCGCCGCCGACCTCGAAGCGGATCTCCGACAGATAGCGCGTGTCGTGGGCGTAGAAGCCCTCGCCCGACACCCGCGGCGCGGCCACGTCGCCGTCCGTGCGCGCGCACAGGAACAGCTCGCCGTCCTTGATCACGAGCAACTCCTCGCGCGCCTCGGCCGGAATCGCCGGCGCGCCCCGCAGCTCGACCGGGCCGGCGCGGCCGAGGACCTGGAACTGCTCGCCGCGAGGGCTGAGCACCGCCTGCCGGGGCGACGGCACGGCGGCCGCGCCGCGCGGCTGGCGCATTCGGCCGCGGTCGCCGCTCGGCCCCGTTGTCTCCTCCTGGCTCACCGCGACGCCGCTCTCATCACCAACAGCCGATCGTAGTCCCAATACGGCGCCGGCGCGGCCGGCTCCGTAGTTTCCGGCTCCGCCGCGCGGTGGCATGCGGATGTGCGCGCGACGGGAGGGGAGTAGGTTGACTCGCACAGCCGATGGACACGCGCTCCCCAAACCACATCGCGACTCTCCCCTGTGCGGAGAGGGCGCCGTTGAGGATCGCCGTGCTCGCGCCGCCGTGGATCCCGGTGCCGCCGCCCGGCTATGGCGGGATCGAGGCCGTCGTCGCGCTGCTATGCGACGAGCTGGTCGCGCGGGGACAGGACGTCACGCTGTTCGCCGCGCCCGGCTCGCGCTCGACCGCCCGGGTCTGCTCCCCGCTCGAGGGCACCCACGTCGCGGAGATCGGCTCCTCGCTGTACGAGTCCGATCACGTTGGCTCGGCCTACGACGCGGTCGACCGCGCGGGCGCCGAGGGCCGGCCGTTCGATCTCGTGCACGATCACTCGGGTTTCACCGCGGTGGCGATGGCGAGTCGCGTATCGGTGCCGGTCGTGCACACCCTGCACGCCCCGTTCAACGACGAGACGCGTCCGTTCTATGCGCGTCACGGCCACAAGGCGCGCCTCGTCGCGATCAGCGACTTCCAGCTCGAGCACGCGCCGCCCGGCGTGTGCGTCGCGGATGTCGTGCCCAACCCGATTCGTGTCGAAGACTGGCCGTTTCGCGAGGAGAAGGACGACTATCTGCTGTGGATGGGGAGGATGGATCCGGCGAAGGGCGCGCAGCGCGCGATCGTGGCCGCGCGAGAGGCCGGCATGCGGCTCGTGCTCGCGGGTCCCGTGCAGCCCGGGCAGGAGGAGTACTTCCGCAGAGAGATCGAACCGCACGTCGACGGCCGCAGGGTCGCATACGTCGGCGAGGTCGGCGGCGAGCGCCGCAAGGAGCTGTTCGCGTGCGCGAAGGCGTTCCTGATGCCGATCAGCTGGCCGGAGCCGTTCGGGATGGTGATGGTCGAGGCGCTCGCCTGCGGAACCCCCGTGATCGCCTTTCCGGAGGGCGCCGCCGGCGAGATCGTGATCGACGGCGAGAACGGCTTCCACGTCGCCGATGCGCGTGGGATGGCCCAGGCGACTCGATCGCTCGAGGCGATCGACCCGGCGCGCTGCCGCGCGAGCGTCGCCTCGCGCTACGACGCGACGATCGTCACCGAAGCCTACGAACAGGTCTATGACCGCGCGATCCGCTCCGCGGCGGGTGCGGTCCCGCGATTCGCTCAACATGGCCAACCGGCGTCTCGGGCCAATGTCGTGGACCGGCCGCCGCGCCGTGCCGGGGGAGCGTCGATCCTCCAGCCGGCGGGTTGAGCGGCGCCGACGCGGCTCAGGACGCGGCGCGGCGGCGGGTGAGCAGGCGCAGGCGGGCGGCCTCCTCGCGTTCGGCCTCCTCGAGGCTGAGCTCGAGCGCGGCGAGCTCGGCCTCGTGGCGCGGGATCCAGCGCCGCTCGATCGCGCGCGCCCGGCGGGCGACGCTGGCCAGCTCGCGGGTGACCCGCTCCAGGGCGATCCGCACGGCGGCCTGCTCGGCGGCGGCCGCGGTGGCCTCGCGGTAGGCGAGCGCCGCGTAGTGCAGGGCCGAGCTTCCGCCCAACGCGCAGACGTCCGTCGCCGGGCCCTGCTCGAGGCCGGCGACGCGCGGCCGCACGATGCCCATCAGCGGCTCCCACGCGACCGTCAGCCGCGGCGGGCGCCGCGCGTAGGAGGCGATGCGCGCGGTCTCGTCGGCGCTGTCGAGCAGCGCGGCGCGGGCCAGCCAGCGCTCGGCCTCGGCGACCGCCCGCGTCCACTCGGCGCCGCTCGCCGCAGCCTCGCCGCGCAGCCGGCGCTGCTCGGCCAGCAGCGCCTGGCGCTTGCGCGAGAGCAGCTCGGCGCCGCGGCGCGCGACGGCCAGCTGGCGGCGCAGCGCGAGTCGCGCCGCCTTACCCGACGTGCCCGTGCTCGGCATCGGCCTCCTCCGGTCGGTAGCGCGCGGCGAGCGTCTGGCGGCTGACCATCGTCAGCTCCGCGGCCGGCAGGCGCGAGGCGACCCGCCAGCCGCGTTCGAGCGTCTGCTCGAGCGTGCGCGCCTCCTGGCGGCCCTGGCTGAGGAACTCGCGCTCGAGCGCCGTGCGGAAGTCGAGCAGGCGCTGGTCGGCGGCGGGCAGCGCGTCGGCGCCGACGATCTCGGCGAGCTCCGCCGCCTGCACCGCGCGCGCGGTCAGCGCGTAGAGCTGGTCGGAGAGCTCGGGGTGGTCCTCGCGGGTGAGCTGCGCTCCGGTGCCGCGGCGCATCAGGCGCGAGAGCGAGCCCATCAGATCCAGCGGCGGGTACACGCCGCGCGCGTGCAGGTCCGCTTCCAGCACGAGCTGGCCCTCGGTGATGTAGCCGGTCAGGTCGGGCACCGGATGGGTGATGTCGCCGGCGGGCATCGTCAGCACCGGAACGAGCGTCACCGACCCGCGCCGGCCGCGCATGCGCCCCGCGCGCTCGAACAGCGAGGCGAGGTCGCTGTAGAGGTAGCCGGGGTAGCCGCGCCGCGTGGGGACCTCGCCGCGGGCGGCCGACACCTGGCGCAGCGCCTCCGCGTAGTTGGTCACGTCGGCCAGCAGCACCAGCACGTGCCGGTCGCACTCGAACGCGAGGTGCTCGGCGACCGTCAGCGCCAGCCGCGGCGTCATCAGCCGCTCGACGACCGGGTCGTCGGCGGTGTTGACGAACATCACCGTCTCGCGCTCGCCGGCGCGCGTCTGCAGCGTCTCGCGCAGCGAGGCGGCGTCCGCGTGCGTCACCCCGAGCGCCGCGAACACGACCGCGAACGGCTCGCCCGCGACGTTGGCCTGGACGGCGATCTGGGCGGCGAGCTCCAGGTGCGGAAGCCCGCCGACCGAGAAGATCGGCAGCTTCTGGCCGCGCACGAGCGTCGCGAGCCCGTCGATCGCGCTGACGCCCGTGATGATCGGCTCGCTGGGCGGGACGCGCACCGCGGGGTTGATCGGCGTGCCGTTG
>JBKQHH010000244.1:0-4701 GCA_052148875.1 Solirubrobacteraceae bacterium | reverse complement strand
CCGGCGCGCCGCTGCCGTTGGCGCACGACAGCGCGACGATCAGGAACACCGGGATCAGCGCGAGGCGTGTGAAGCCGATCGCGTTGGGCAGCGTCCACGGCCGCAGCGGCTGGCCGGCCTGCGTCTGCGGTGGGGGCGGCCCGGAGCGGTCGAGTCCGAGCAGCCTCAGGGGGCGCTTCGCCACAGCTCGTCCACTGCCCGCAGGAGCTCGTCGGGCTCGCCGGCGAGCGGCACGCCGGGAGCCTCGCGACGGTCGCGGCGCAACTGGGCCTCGGCAACGCCTGACTCCAGCGAGCGCCGCCCGACGGTCAGCCGCAGCGGGCAGCCGAGCAGCTCGGCGTCGGCGAACTTCTCGCCGGTGCCGGCGTCGCGGTCGTCGTAGAGGACCTCCACGCCACCGCCGCGGAGCGTCTCGTACAGCCTGTCGGCGGCGTCGCGCTCGGGCGTGCCGGGCTTGCCGAGCGCGACCAGGTGCACGGCGAACGGCGCGAGCGCGCGCGGCCAGGAGATGCCGTGCTCGTCGGCGAACTGCTCGACGGCCGCGGCCACGATGCGCGCCGGGCCGATGCCGTAGCAGGCCATCCAGATGGGGTGTTCGGCACCGTGCTCGTCCAGGTAGCGCGCGCCGAGCGGCTCGGAGTAGCGCGTGCCCAGCTTGAAGATGTTGCCGATCTCGATCGCGGTCTCGATGCGGATCGGCTCGCCGGCGACCATCTCGCCGTCGGAGAGATCCTCTTTGCCCAACTGCGCGCGCACGACCTCCGCGTTGGCGGCGTAGCCGGAGTCGGTGAGCACGACCTCGTCCTCGCCGGCGGGGCACGGCGCCATGTACTCGTGCGCGCCCGAGCCGCCCATCATGCCGACGTCGCCCTCGACGCGGTACCAGCGCAGGCCGGTGCGGTCCATCATGCGGTCGTAGGCGCCGACGTGGCGCTCGTAGCTCTCCTCCATCGTCGCACGGTCGCGGTCGAAGCTGTAGGCGTCCTTCATGATGAACTCGCGCGTGCGCAGCACGCCCGCGCGGGGGCGTGGCTCGTCGCGCTCCTTGACCTGGAAGTGGTAGAGGACCAGCGGCAGGTCGCGGTAGGAGCGCACGATCTGCGCGACGTGGGTGGTGACAGCCTCCTCGTGGGTCATCGCCAGCACCAGCTCCGAGCCCTTGCGGTCGGTGAGCTTGAACAGCTCCTCGATCTCGATGCGCCCGGTCTTGCGCCACGGCTCCGCGGGCTGCAGCACGGGCATGAGCATCTCCTGCGCGCCGATCGCGTCCATCTCCTCGCGGATGATCTGAACGACCTTCTCGTGCACGCGCCAGCCGGCGGGCAGCCACGTCCACATGCCGGCGCCCAGCTGTCTGATCAGGCCGGCCCTGACCATCAGCTTGTGCGAGATCGCCTCCGCGTCCGCGGGCGGCTGCTTCTCGGTCGGCAGTAGGTATTGGGAGAGGCGGGCCACGCGGATTGCAGAGCCTAATCCATGCCGCGCCCGCCCCTACCGCACGGGTGCCCCGAGCAGCGCCGCCTGCACCTGATACAGGCGCTCGGTGTCGCCGCGGATTCCCGCGAGCGCGTCGTTGTAGAGAAACGCCTCGCCCAGACGCGTCATCGCGTAGGCGAGCACCTCAGGGGGCGTCGGCGGGTGAAACTCGCCCGCCCGCACCTCGGCGTCGATCAGGCGCTCGATGCACGCCACCACGCGCGGCTGCACGACGCCGGCGCTGGATGTGAGGATCCGCAGCGCCCGCTCCTGCTCCTGCGCGAGCAGCGCGCGCATCCCGCGGGTGGCGGCGACCTCGCGGTTGAAGCGGTCCAGCGTCTCGAGCAGGGCGGGCACGCCGCTGCCGCCGGCCTCGCGGCGGATCGCGGACAGCCGCTCTTCGGCGAGCGTCGCGAGCACCTCGCCGATCAGCAGCTCGCGGGTCTGGAACCAGCGGTGCATGGTCGCCCGCGCGAGGCCCAGCTCCCGCGCGATCGCCTGCACGTCGATGCGTTCGCACGCGAGGAAGCGCTTGCGGGCCAGCCCGAGCGCCTCCTGCCTGGTGGAGGCGGCCGGACGGCCCGGACGGCCGCGACGGCCGGCGGCTAGCGAGGTCATGCGCGAAGCGTAATCCGAAGCGCCGATCGCCGCCTTTGATAGAACAGCGATGACCTGCAGAACTTCGACGCACATCCCGACAAGGAGCCCCCGACATGGCCTATTCCGTTCCGCCGCTCCCGTACGCCTACGACGCGCTCGAGCCGCACATCGACAGGACGACGATGGAAATCCACCACGACAAGCACCACCAGGCATATGTGGACAAGGCGAACGCCGCCCTCGAGGGCACCGACTGGGCCGACAGGCCGGTCGAGGAGGTACTCGAGAACCTCGACAGCCTCGGCGACAAGAAGGGCCCCGTCAAAAACAACGGCGGCGGGCACTACAACCACACGCTCTTCTGGGAGAGCATGAGTCCGGACGGCGGCGGCGCGCCGAGCGGCGCGCTGGCCGACGCGATCGCCTCGACGTTCGGCTCCTTCTCCGACTTCCAGGCCAAGCTCAAGGAAGCCGGCGTCAACCAGTTCGGCTCGGGCTGGTCGTGGCTCGTGCTCGACGGCTCCGGCCTCGCGGTCGTCGGATCGGCCAACCAGGACAACCCGATCTCCGACGGCAAGACGCCGCTGCTGGGCGTGGACGTGTGGGAGCACGCCTACTACCTGAAGTACCAGAACCGCCGACCGGACTACCTCGACGCGTGGTGGAACGTCGTCGACTGGGGCAAGGTCGCCGAGCGCTTCGCCGCTGCCTCTTAGGCGATCCCGCGGGCGCGGCGCTCAGTTGCGGCTGAAGCGCCGCCCCGCGACCGGGGAGACCGCCTCGTCGAGCGCGCCCGCGGGCGTGAGCATCGACTCGAGCACGGCGCCTGCGCTGGCGTCCTCCTGCGCCGCCGCGGCTTCCAGCGCGGCGATCCGCTCGGGCGTCATCGCGGTGTCGTCCTCGTTCTCGGCCAGCCACGCGCGCGCCTCCGCGGCGGCGGTCTCGTCGCGCTGGACGGTCCTGCCGGCGGCGTAGTAGCGGTCGATCTCCTTGAACAGCTCGTCCACCAGCTGCTCGGTGGGCACCTTCTTCAGCGGCTCGCCCTTGGAGTAGATCATGCCCATGTCTTTGGCGCCGGTGATGCCGAAGTCGGCGTGGCGGGCCTCGCCGATGCCGTTGACGGCGCATCCGAGCACCGACACCTCGATCGGGTCCGCGTAGGCTTCCAGGCGCCGCTCGACCTCGGCGACGACGCTGTCCATGTCGAACTGCAGCCGCCCGCACGTGGGGCAGGCGATCAGGTCGGGGCCGCGCTCGCGCAGCTTCAGCGCCTTGAGGATCTCCCACGCGACCTTCACCTCCTCCTCGGCGTGGAACGTCGACAGCGAGATCCTGATCGTGTCGCCGATCCCGTCCGCGAGCAGCGTGCCGAGGCCGACGGCCGACTTCAGCGAGCCCGACCACTTCGTCCCCGCCTCGGTCACGCCCAGGTGCAGCGGGTAGGGGATGCGCTCGGCGAGCATGCGGTTGGAGGCGATCGTGTTCGGCACGGAGGTCGACTTCATCGACACCTTGAAGTCCTCGAAGTCGAGGCTCTCCATCAGCTGCACGGTCTCGATCGCGGCGGTGACCAGCGCCTCTACGGGGTTGTCGTACTCGAGCTGGCGCAGGTGCTTGGGCAGCGAGCCGGAGTTGACGCCGACGCGCAGCGGCGTGCCGCGCCGCTTGGCCAGCGCGATCACCTCGGCGACCTTCTCGGGGCCGCCGATGTTGCCGGGGTTCAGGCGCACGCAGTGCGCGCCCGCCTCGATCGCCTTCAGCGCGAGCGTGTGGTTGAAGTGGATGTCGGCGATCACCGGGATCGGCGACTGCGCCACGATCGTCTTGAGCGCCTCCGCGTCCTGTTCGCGCGGCACCGCCACGCGCACGATGTCCGCGCCGGCCTCGGCGACCGTGCGGATCTGCTCCATCGTCGCCGCCAGATTGGCGGTCTCCGTCTTGGTCATCGTCTGCACCGCTACCGGCGCGCCGCCGCCGACGGGGACAGCGCCCACGTGGATCTGCCGCTTGGAGGCCATAGGCTGATTCTACGATGCCCGACGTCTACGCCACCGCACGCGGCCCGCTGGCGCGCCTGGCCGGGCCGCTCGCGGCGCGCGCGCGCGCTCGGCGCCACGAGCGCTTCTTCAGGCTCGCGCGGCTGCAGCCGGGGGCGCGCGTGCTGGACGTGGGCTGCGGCAGCCTCGGCTTGCGAGCGCTCGAGCCCGACCTGGACATCACGGGCGTCGACGTGCTCGCGGCGCCGGGGTATCCGGGGCCGTTCGTACGAGCGGACCCAGCCGAGGGTCTCCCCTTCGCGGACCGCTCTTTCGATCTCGTGTACTGCTCGAGCGTGATCGAGCACGTGCCGCCGGCGCGCCGCCCGGCGTTCGCCGCGGAGGTGCGCCGCGTGGGGCGCGGCTGGTTCGTGCAGACCCCCGCGCGCTCGTTCCCGATCGAGCCGCACTCGCTGCTGCCCGGCGCCCACTGGCTCCCCGCGCGCCTGCGCAGGCCCTACTGGCGCCTGGGCGCCGCCGGCGCCTGGGAGGAGATCTCGCTGCTGAGCCGCGCGGAGCTGGAGTCGCTGTTCGGCCCCGCGCAGCCCGAGCGCTTCGGGCCGCTGGTCAAGAGCTGGGTGTGCGTCAG
>JBKQHH010000243.1:0-3667 GCA_052148875.1 Solirubrobacteraceae bacterium | reverse complement strand
GCGACGAACAGGTCGCGCTCCTCGGGGGGCATCCCCGCGGCGCGGGCGCGCCCCAGGGCGGCCGCCGGGCGGGCGGCGCCGGCGCCGGCGCCGGCGATGCGCGCGAACAGCTCGGTCCGGCACGCGAGCGGCGCGAGCGGATCGCGCACGTCGAGCTTCGCCGCCTCGCGCGCCGCCTCGGCGTAGCGCCGCTGCGCAAGCAGCGTCTCGCCGAGCGCCACGCGCGCGCGCGCTGACTGCGGCTGCTGGCGCAGCACGATCCTGAACTGCGCCTCGCCGGCGCTCGCCGCGCCGCCCTCGTACAGGGCGGTTCCCAGCATGAAGCGAGCGGCCGGCGACGGATCCGGCATGTGCCGCTCGAGCTCGCGCACGATCGCGTCGGGCTCCATGCCGTCCTCCAGCAGCGCGCTCGCGTACGGCAGCACCGAGCCGACGAACCCGGGATGCTCGCGCACGCAGCGCTCGAGCAGCTCGATCGCCTGCTCGAGCTCGCCCCGCGCGCGTCTGAGCTCGGCGAGGTGGACCCGCGGCAGATAGGAGCCGCAGCCGACGGTGGCCGTGTAGCGGCGCGGCGCGTCGCCCATCTCGATGCAGCGCTCGCACAGCTCGATCGCGCGGTCGTCCTGCCCGAGCGCGATCGCGGCGAGCGCCTGCTCGAGCACGAGGTCGGTGAAGGCTGGAAAGCGCTCGAGGCCCCTCTCGGCGCGCGCGAGCGCCTCCTGCGGGCGGCCGCAGACGCGCAGCGCCTTCACGAGGCGGCTCAGGAGCGCCGGCGCGAACAGGTAGCCGTCGCGGTTGGAGGCCGCCTCGATCAGCTCCCACGAGCGTTCGAACTCGACGAGCGCGGCCGCGCGATCGCCGGCGGCCGCGTACTCGCAGCCGAGGTTGTAGTGCAGGAACGGCGTGGGGTGGCTTTCGGCCTGCTGCAGGCGCAGCAGATCGATGTTGCGGCGTGACTTCTGGCGAGCGTCGCGCACGGCGCCCACGTAGCCGTGGTGCTCGACGCGCACGCTCGTCGCCTCGATGCGCTCCGGCAGGTACCCGGGCAGCCGGTGGGCGATCTGCTCGTGCAGGCGCCCCTCGAAGCGGTACTCGGGCCGGTTGCGGAAGATCCGCAGCGCGTCGTGCCTGACCGCTGTGCCGACCTCCAGATCGCCCGTGTGGTGGGTCTCGGACACGTAGAACGCCTCGCGCCACGTGCGCCCGGTCAGGGAGCGCAGCAGCGCGGCGTCCTCGCGCACGAGCAGCTCGTCGGCGTCCAGGTACATCAGCCAATCTCCTCGCGCCGCGTCGAAGGACACGTTGCGCGCCTCGGCGAAGGAGCCCGTCCACTCGCGCTCGATCACGCGCGCCCCGAAGGATCGCGCGATCTCGATCGTCGCGTCGGTCGAGCCCGTGTCGACGATCACGATCTCGTCGACCGCCGCGGCGACCGCGGCCAGGCAGCGCGGGAGCATCTGCTCCTCGTCGCGCACGATCATGCACAGGCTCAGCCGCAGGCCCTCGGCCGGCTGGGCGCGCGCGGCGATCTCGAGCGCCCGGCTGGAGAGCTCGGGCAGCGCGGCGCGCAGCGGCGCCCCGCCTCGAGAGCTGCGCATCTGCCGGCGGCGGGCGGCGAGCGCTTCGAGGTTGCACTCGACGTCCTCGAGGTGCGGGTCCAGGCGCCTGGCGGCCGCGAGCATCGCCTCGGCCGCGTCCACGCTCCACAGCTCATACAGGATCGTGCCGGCGTGGCCCAGCAGCTTGGGCTCGCTGGGCTCGCGTTCGAGCAGCTCCAAGGTGCCGGCCGCGAGCGTCACGAACAGCGCGGGCAGGCGCGCCGCGGGGGCGCTCGCGCTCGCCGCGAGTCCCTGCTCGATCAGGCTCACGCCCGCCCAGTAGCGGCGGTGGGGGTCTTCGATCGACTCGATCCACTCGAACAGCCGGCGATAGCCGCCGAGGTCCTCGGCGGTGAGCAGCTGCTGGGCGCGCGGCGGCTCCTCGAACACGAGGCCCGTGCCATCCCGTGGAGCTGGGGCTGTGAAGCTGAGCGGCATTTTCTGGCCCGGTCATCGACCGCGCGCGGCGATATCTGAGCGGTTTTTCCCGGATGCGCGTGCGGATGTGCGTCCGCGCGGGCCGCCGCGGGGGGCACGCGCGCGACGGCGCGCGTGCCTGACGTTATGACCGGAGCAGGGAATATCGTCACAACCGCGAATCGACTGCCGGTTAGACCGCCGCAGATCCAAGCTCGGCCGCGAGCGAAGTGCCACAGCAGGCGGGCCATGCCCCTGTCAGTTCCCTCGATATCAGAGCAGGAGAATGGAAATAATCGGAAAGCGTGCAGCCAGGGCGCCGGCGGCAGAGGTGCTGGCGACCTGGCACGAGTACCGTCGCAGCGGAGATCGCGAGCTGCGCGACCGGCTGATCTTCATGTTCATGCCGATGGTCCGCTACATCGTCTACCGCAAGGTCCGCGAGGTCCCCGCGCAGTGCGATGTCGAGGACTTCCTGTCGTGTGGGCTGGAGGCGCTGATCCGCTCGATCGAGCGCTACGACCCGGACAAGGGCGCAACGCTCGAGCAGTACGCGTGGACGCGCATCCACGGCGCCGTGCTGGACGAGCTGCGCCGCCACGACTGGGCGCCGCGCTCGCTGCGCCGCGACGAGCGGGCTATCAACACCGCCCGTGAGAGCTTCCTCTCGCTGCACGAACGCCAGCCCAGCCGCGAGGAGCTCGCGGCCATGGTCGGCATGACCGCGCCCGAGCTCACCGGCCGGCTCGACCAGGTCGCGCTCGCGGAGGTCGGCTCGCTCAACAGGATCGTGCGCTCCGACGAGAGCGCCACGATCGAGCGCATCGACACGCTGGAGAGCGCCGACACCGACTGCGATCCGATCGCGAGCGCCGAGCGCTGCGAAGCCAAGCAGCGCTTCCGCCGGGCGTTCGCGCGCCTGACCAAGCAGGAGCGCGAGGTGGCGGTCCTGCTGTACGTCGAGGATTGGACGCTGCGTGACATCGGCGCACGGCTCGGCGTCTCCGAGAGCCGTGTCTCGCAGATCCACACCAAGCTGCGCCGTCGCCTCTACGAACAGCTCTCCGGCGAGCTGCCGCTGTTCACGGCCATCCGCTGAGCGCGCGGGGCGGACCTGGGGCGCGGCCGGGCCGCGGAGGCCTCGTGTGTGCGCCGCCGCCGTCGAGTGTATAGCCATGGCGATACACCGGACGCAATGCGTAAAGAATCCCCGCCGGCGGTCGAACACCCAGGCAGACGAATGGATCTCGGCCTCGACATAGCCGCCTCGGGAATGGTCGCCGAGCAGGTCCGCCAGGATCAGCTCGCCAACGATCTCGCGAATGCGTCGACCCCGGGCTTCAAGCCCGACGAAACGCCGCAGCACAGCTTCGGCGCGGTGCTGATGGCCAACACGGAGGGCGGCGCGGCGATCGGCTCGGTCAACGAGGGCGTGGCGCTCGGCAAGGCCTTCACCAACATGACGCCCGGCACGATGCAGGAAACGGGCGAACCGCTCGACTTCGCGATCGAGGGCAACGGCTTCTTCGCCGTCAAGACGCCGCAGGGCGTGCGCTATACGCGCGACGGGCAGTTCACGGCATCGGCCAAGGGCGTGCTCACCGACGCGGCCGGCGACCCCGTGCTCGGCGCCAAAGGCGCACAGATCAAGG
>JBKQHH010000242.1:0-12566 GCA_052148875.1 Solirubrobacteraceae bacterium | reverse complement strand
GCGCTGCGTCCACGCGGCCCCGTCATCGAAGCGGATGCCGTGGCGCAGCAGCAGCTTTGAGAGCCTGTGCCGGCAGCGCATCACGGACCGCCTCACGAGCGCGGACCAAGTCACGCAATGCCTCCTCCTCGTCGCCCGGAACCCTGACCGGATGCAGCTTGCCTGCCATCAGCAGCCGCGCGAGCAGCTCCGCGTCACGGCGATCGGTCTTCACGCGGTCCCCGCTCGCAGGGCGTTCGATAGGCCGAACATGCGCGGTCGATGACACGCCCCCGGCGGCGTGTTGGCGTTCCCCTACCGCCAGGGAGCGAGCGGTACTCCACCCGTGCCTGTGACAGAATCCCTCATCTGTGAGGATTCTGGTGAGCATCCCCCATATCTTCAAGCCGCAGCCGGGGGCAATCTTCGCCTCACGCGCGTCCGATCCGCGCCCCCGTCTTGCGGCACTGAGCATTAGCTTGGCGAGCTTGCACCAGCTGTTCGGCGGGCGACAGTACGCTTTCGACTTCGCGGATATGCAAGCCTGGCAAGCAAATGCCAGCGACTCGAACGTTATCGACGTGGTTATCTGTACCACAGGCAGGGATCACCTCCTCGGTCGGCTCAAAGCTCCCTCTGGGAGCTATACACAGCGGAGCACGAACGCCGATCCGATGCTGCTCGGCTTCGAGTGTCAGGTCGTTCTGAAGGAGGCAATCGGCCAATACGACTACTACTGCTACCTGGAGGACGATATTGCGGTTCGCGATCCGTGGCTATTCGCGAAGCTTGCGTGGTTTACGGACATGGCTGGCGACGGTGCGCTGCTTCAGCCGAACCGGTTCGAGCGTGATCGCTTGGGGGGAGGACGGAAGGCCTATGTCGACGGCCACATACCACCGGAGCAAACGGTCACGCTCCGGGGCAAGAATGCGGTGGTCCAACGCGGAAAGCCGGTCGTCAAGGCGTCTGCCCTTGGCCGGAAGGTGGTCTTTGAGCGGGCGCTAAATCCTCACTCCGGGTGTTTTTTCCTCAATGCTAAGCAGATGAAGCATTGGGCACAACAGTCATATTTTCTGGACCGCGACACGTCCTTTGTTGATCCTATCGCGAGCGCGGCCACTCTTGGGATCATGCGTACATTCGACATCTATAAGCCGGCGGCCGAATACGCGAACTTCATGGAGGTAGAACACTACGGCGCGCTATTTCTTGCCCGAGTCGAGGACTACCCGGCTGAGCGCCGCCCGCCCTTTCCGCTCAGGGGCCAACGCATCGTCGCCTCATCATCCGAGGACACACAGGCGCCTCGTACTCAAACGCGCTCGCGTGCGCGCCGCAAGCGTCGGCACTGACGACGCGACCGGCGGTGTGGCCCCGCCCTTCTCAAGTCTCTCACGAAGCTGCGCGCTGCTGGTGTAGCGATCACGTGGGACAACGACGATGACGTCACGGCCGTCTCTGGGCATGGTCGGGTCCATAGGGATTTGGCGGGGTTGCGCGGCCAGCAGAAGTCCATCAGGTGCCGGGCGAGTTCGGGGAGCGTCTTGAAGTCGTTTGGCGTCAGGGCCTGGCGCTTGCACGATCGAGAAGTAGATCTCGATCTGGTTCAGCCACGAGGCGTGCACGGGGAGGTGGATCCGCCTGGCGTTTGAGTATGCCTCGGCGATCCGCTTGACGGAGGTGTCGCCGGCGTGGCTGGAGCCGTTGTCCACGACCCAGTAGACGGTGCGGGCCGACCGGTAGGGCTCGACCTTCATGACCTGGTCCACGAGCCGGCCGAACGGGACGATCCCGGTCGTGTGCTCGATCCGGTCGAACAGGTTGGCGTGGTGCACGTCCCAGGCGGCCAGATAGGCGAGCGTCCCGCCGCGCAGGTACTCGAACTCGACCAGGCCCGGGCGTCCCGGGCCTGGCGCAACTGTCTGATGGTGGCGTCCGAGCGCCTGCAGCTGCGTCATCTCATCGGCGCTGGTCACGTACTCGTCGGGTCGCAGCCTCTTGCCCTCGAATCTGCGGGCGTAGAGGTCCAGCGCCCGGGCGGCCTTCTCGGCGAAATCGGGGTCGCGCGGGAAGATCCAGGAACGTGTCTGCCACGGCTTGATTGCGTCTTCGTGCAGCCAGCGCCAGATCGTCGAGGCCGACGCCTCGGTGACGCCGCGCTCGATCACCAGGCGGTGCAGCTCAACCCGGGAGAAGCGCGAGAGCGGCAGCTCGTGGGTGCGCGGCAGCTCGCACTCGATCACGTGCAGGCTGGTCCGCGGCACGACACATAATTCGCCGCTCCCTACCCGCGGAATGAGCCAATCGACCGCCTGACGAAGCTGATCGCTGTTCCCGCCACGCGGACCATCCGCAGCCTGCAATCTGAGGTCGCGCTGGACCGCGAGGACGGTATGCCAGGCGCATGTGTGCTGAGCACAGACAACATCGCAGTTGTACGCAAGGCGCTTCTGACCAGGCGGATCACTGAGCTCAGCCCCGAGAGGATGACGGAGGTCTGTAGGGCGCTCGACAAGGCCACCGTGTGCTGACCAATTAGCCGCGGCGCCTAAACATCAAGGAGGTGCGCGCCCGGCCCCGGGCGCACCTCGAGCGCATCTGCAGGCCAGCGGGCGCCGGGCGCGAACAGGCCGAGCACGCTGCCCCCGAAGCCGCCGCCGACGAGGCGTGCGCCACACGCGCCGGCATCGCGCAGCCGTTCGACGGCGGCCTCGACGGCGGGCGTGGAGACCTCGAAGTTCTCGCGCAGGCTGAGGTGGGAGGCGTTTAGCAGGAGGCCGACGGCGTGCAGGTCGTCGGCGCGCAGTGCGATCACGGACTGACGGACGCGCTGGTTCTCCTCGATCACGTGCAGCGCGCGGCGGCGCAGGGGTTCGGGCAGCCCCCCGACGGTGGCGGCCTGGGCGTCGCGCAGCGACTCGACGCCCAGCAGCTGGCACGCCTGCGCGCACTCGTCGCGGCGCTGGTTGTAGCCGGAGCTCGCGTGCAGGTGGCGCTCGCCGGAGTCGAGCACGACGAGCCGCCAATCGCCGAGCAGCAGCGGCACGGGCTCGATGTCGAGCGTGCGGAAGTCGATGCACAGCGCGGTGTCGGGCGCGCCGTAGAGCGAGGCGAGCTGGTCGAGCAGGCCGGTGTGGGCGCCGACCCACTCGTTCTCCACGCGCGCGCACAGCCGCGCGAGGTCGGTTCGCGCCAGATCCCTGACGCCGCCGTCGTGCCGGCCGCCGCGGACGGCGGCCGCGCGGGCGCCGAGCTCGATCAGCGCGAGGCACAGCGCGACCTCGAGCGCGGCGGAGGAGGACAGCCCGGCGCCGGGCGGCAGCTCGCCGCTGATCTCCAGGCGCGCGCCGACCAGAGGGAATCCGTCGCGGGCGAGCTCGGCGACGGCCCCTCGTACGAACGCGCGCCATCCGCTCGCGGGCTCGGGCGCGGCCAGCGCGAAGTCGTCGCGCTCGTCGAGGTCGCGCGCGTACGCGTGGACGCGTCCCTCGCCGGGTGCGCCGGGAGGCTGGGCCTCGGCGCTGACGGTGACGCCCTCGGCGATGGCGAACGGCAGCGCGAGCCCGAGGTTGTAGTCGGTGTGCTCGCCGATCAGGTTGACGCGCCCGGGCGCGAACGCGCGGCAGCGCTCAGGCGGCACGTTCGATCGCCTCGCGCAGCTTGCCGGCGGACTCCTCGGGCAGCGTGTCGGAGATGAACGTGCCCGCGCCCTGCTCGGAGCCGGCGAGGTACTTGAGCTTGTCGGCGGTGCGCAGCGGCGGGTAGAACTCGACGTGCAGGTGGCCGCGTCCCGTCTCCGCGCCGGCGGGGGCCGCCCCGGCACCGGAGGCGCCCACGGTGGGCGCCTGGTGGACGGCCATCACGTAGGGAAAGATCCGCTCGAACAGCGCGTCGTATCCGCGTACGAGCGCCTGCAGCGCGGCGGCGAGCAGGCGCAGCTCCTCGGGCTCGCAGTCGAGCAGGCTCGGCCGGTGCTCGCGCATGACGACGTGCGCCTCGTATGCCCAGCGGGCGGCGTACGGCACGTACACGACGACGGCGTCGTTCTCGTGGATGACGCGGCGCCCGTCGTCGAGCTCGCGCTCGAGCAGCGCGCACGGCGCGCACCCGCCCAGGCGCCGGTCGGCGGCGAGCTCGAGCGCGGCGACGGGCGGCACGAACGGGAAGGCGTAGATCTGGCCGTGGGGATGGTGCAGGGTGACGCCGACCTCGACGCCGCGGTTTTCGAAGATGAACACGTAGTCGACGTCCGCGCGTGCGCCGAGCTCGGCGTAGCGGTGGCGCCACACCCACATGAGCGCCTCGGCGCGCTCGGGCGCGAGCGTGGCGAAGGAGGCGTCGTGGTCGTCGGTGTAGACGACGACCTCGGCCGCGCCGTGCGGCGCCTGGAAGGCGGGGAAGAGGTTGTCGAAGACGGCGATCTCGAAGGCGGGGAAGGGGATCTCGGTCTGCGGCCCGCCCGGCCGGGTGGCGTCCAGCGGGCAGTGGTCGCGTGCGGGCAGGAACGTGCGCTCCTGGCGGTGGATCGCGTAGACGACCTCCTCGCCGCGCAGCTCGGCGAAGCGCTGGCCGATCTTCGATCGGTCGCTCACGTTCGCGCGCGCGTGTCGCGGGTGTAGAGGATCAGCGCGCGCCCGTCGTCTTTGACGTGGCGCGCGATCGCGACCGGGCCCGTGCGCTCGTGCTGGTCGGTTCGCTCGTCCTGCCGGGTCCGCTGGCCGATCTCCGTTGGATCGCCGGAAGCGGGCGGCTCGACTGGTTCTCCGGCCATGCTTCGAGCGTATACCTCGGGAGGGGGCGACCATCGGCCCGGCGGCAGGTTGGCCTGGGCGGCCCGCCGCGTGCGCGCGCCCGTTGATCGGAGACTGCGGGTTTTCCGAGGGCTAGGAGCGGGCATTCCGCATGGTGGGTTGACTATGGTTGTCAGCGGCGGGAACGTAGTGGCGGATGCCGTGCAGACCGTTGTCACCCTGCGAGCCAGAGGAGGATCACCATGTCGGACACAGACCAGGCCCATGAGGCAGTAGAGCAACTCGACTTCATCGACCGGCGCCAGGAGGTCGAGGGGCCGGGATTCGATCGGCGCTCATTCCTGCGCCGTACAGCGCTGACCGGCATCGCCGCCGGCTCGGTGAGCACCCTGCTGAGCGCGTGCGGTTCGAGCGCGTCCTCCGGCAGCGGCGCGAAAAGCATCTTCGAAGCGGGCAAGGAATACAAATTCACGTTCGTCAACCACGTGACCACGAACCCGTTCTTCGTGCCGACCATCTACGGCATCCAGGACGCGTGCAAACTGCTCGGATGCAGCTACGCGTGGACGGGCTCGGAAACCAGCAACGTGAGCCAGATGGTCAACGCCCTCAACAGCGCGGTGGCCGCCAAAGTCGACGGCATCGCGTGCTCGCTGATCGACCCGACGGCGTTCAACAAACCCGTGGCCTCGGCGCTGTCGGCCGGGATCCCGGTGGTGGCCTACAACGCCGACGCGAAGGGCAACCCGCGGCTGGCGTACATCGGCCAGGACCTGGAATTCTCGGGCGAACTGATGGGCGAACACATCGTCGAACTGGTGCCCTCGGGCGAAGTGGCGCTGTTCATCGCCACGCCGGGCTCGCTCAACATCCAGCCCCGCATCAACGGTGCGCTCACGACGCTCAAAAAGCACCCTTCGATCAAGACGAACGTGATCGCCACGGGCGCCGCGGTCCCGGCCGAGCTCACGGTGATCGAATCGTATTTCGTCGGTCACCCCAACACGAAGGGCATGTTCGCCGTCGACGCCGGCTCGACGCAGGGTGTCGCGCAGACGATCGAGAAACACGGCGCCAGCGCGACCGTCAAGGGCGGGGGCTACGACCTGGTGGAAGTCACCGAGAAACTGCTCGCGGCCGGCGACATCGAGTTCACGATCGACCAGCAGCCCTACCTGCAGGGCTTCCTGCCGGTCGTGGAGCTCTACCTCCACAATGTCTCCAAGGGCCTATCCGGCATCGCTGACGTCGACACCGGCATAAAGTTCCTGACCAAGGAAACCGTCGAACCGTACAACACGACGAAGAGCCGCTACGAGGGAACCTCCTCGAAGGCCGGCGTCTCCTAGTCGAGCAGCGCTCGTTCTAGGCTGCAGCCGTGGCAATCGCCTCTGGCAGCGAAGCTCCCACCAGAGCTCCATCCGAGGGTCCGGCAAGCACGAGCCGGGCCCTCGGCGCGAGCCTCGTCAAGCTCGGACGCCGCTTCCTGACGCTGCGCGAGGGCAGCGTCATCGTCGTCACGATCGCGACGTTCGTGTACTTCGCGGCGAGCACGCCCACCTTCGCGACCGCGGCGAGCTACAAGGCGCTGCTGCCCTACTTCGCCCCGCTGGCGATCTTCGGGGCGGGCGAGGTGTTCGTGATGGTCCTCGGCGAGATCGACCTGTCGATCGGCTCCGTCTTCCTGATCACGCCGTTCCTGTTCGACAAGCTCGCCAGCGCCGGCCTGCCGCTCGTGCCGGCGGTGATCGTCGCACTGCTCGCCAGCGCGACGATCGGCCTCGTCAACGGCTTCTTCGTCGCCGTCATCGGCATCTCCTCGTTCGTGGCGACGTTCGGGATGATGTTCACGCTCGACGGGCTCGCGCTCGTGATCTCACACGCCGAACTCGCGGGGACGAAAGGCACTGAACCGATCCACGTGACGTCGTTCGCGCAGGTCTTCGGCGGCGGCACCTACTCGGAGCTGATCTGGGCGGTGGTGATCGTCGTGATCCTGCAGGTCGTGCTCGCGTTCACGCGCTGGGGCGTGTACACGGTGGCCGTCGGCGGCAACCGCCTGGGCGCGGCCGAGGCGGGCGTGCGCGTGAAGCTCGTGATGATCCGCAACTTCGTCATTTGCGCGAGCTGCGCCGGGTTCGTCGGGATCCTCGAGGCGGTGCGCACGACGACCGCCACGCCCGATCCCTCGGGGGCGGGCGAATACCTCTTCCTGGGGATCGCCGCGGCGGTGATCGGCGGCACGCTCCTCCAGGGAGGCTCCGGCACGGTCGTCGGCGCCCTGATCGGCGGCTTGTTCCTCGGCGTTCTGCATGACGGCCTGATCATCAAGGGCGTCAGCGCAGACTACCTGGACCTCTACCTGGGCCTGGCGATCATCCTCGTCATGTCCGTCAACGTCTACGTCCAGCGCGTGCGCAGGGGCTCCGGCCTTGGCTGAGCACTCGACCGGCGGCGCGGGCGCGCCCGAGGAGCGGAACGCGCTGCCACCCGGCGAGCGCATGCTCGACGCCGAGACGGTCGCGAGCGACGAGGCGCGCACCGAGGGCGCCCAGACCTCGAGCGGCGCCCCGGGGGAGGAGGTGCTGCGCGTCGAGCACATCACCAAGAGCTTCGGCCCGATCACCGCGCTGCGCGACATCAACCTGACGCTGCGCAAGGGCGAGGTCCTCGGCCTGCTCGGCGACAACGGCTCGGGCAAGTCGACGCTGATCAAGATCATCTGCGGCTTTCACAAGCAGGACAGCGGGCGGATGTTCCTGCACGGCGAGCCGTACGAGCCGAAAAGCGTCGACGACGCGCGCGCACACGGCATCGACACCGTCTATCAGGACCTCGCGCTGGTCGACCAGCTGTCCGTCTACCACAACATGTTCCTGCGCCGCGAGCGGGTCCACGTGCCGGTCCCGTTCCTCGCGAACGCGATCATGCGCCGCGAGGCGCGCAAGGCGCTCGACGACATCGGCATCAACATCTCGCAGCTCGACGTGCCCGTCGCGCGCCTCTCCGGCGGCCAGCGCCAGGCGATCGCGGTCGCGCGCACCGTCTACGGCGAGGCGAACATACTGCTGCTCGACGAGCCGCTGGCGGCGATGGGCGCGAAAGAGGGCGGGATGATCCTCGAGCTGATAGAGCGCCTGAAGGAGGAGGGCAACGTCTCGATCATCATGGTGCTGCACAACTACGTGCACGTGCTCGCGACCTGCGACCGCGTCAACCTGATCGAGGACGGCGTGATCGCGTTCGACAAGCCGACGGCCGAGACCTCTGTGGAAGAGCTGACGGAGATCGTCGTCGAGGAGTACCGCCGCGCGCGCCAGGCCGCGATCGCCGCCGATACCGGCGCGGCGCGCAGCGCCCCGTCGACGGCTTCGCGGTGACCGAGGGCGCATACGCGCTGGGCGTCGACTTCGGCACGGAGTCCGGCCGCGCGCTGCTGCTCGACATCTCCAGCGGCGCGGAGGTCGCGGTCAGCGAGGTCGCCTACTTCCACGGCGTGATCGACCGCGAGCTGCCGCTCCAGGCCGGGCGCTCCGAGGATGGCGAGCTGCCCCCGGACTGGGCGCTGCAGCACTCCGACGATTGGCTCGCGGTGCTCGACCAGGCGATCCCGGCGGTGCTCGAGCAGGCGCCCGAGGCGCGCGAGCGCGTGGTCGGGCTCGGCGTCGACTTCACCTCGTGCACCGTGCTGCCGGTCGCCGCGGATGGGCTGCCGCTGTTCAAGCAGGAGCGCTGGCGCTCGCGCCGGCACGCGTGGCCGAAGCTGTGGAAGCACCACGCGGCGCAGCCGGTCGCGGACCGCCTCAACGAGGTCGCGGCCGCGCGCGGCGAGGCGTTCCTGTCGCGATACGGCGGGCGCATCTCCTCTGAGTGGTACTTCCCGAAGCTGATCGAGCTGTGGCTGGAGGACCGCGAGCTGTACGACGCGTGCGACGGCTTCATCGAGGCGACCGACTGGATCGTCTGGCAGCTGACCGGCAACGAGGTCCGCCAGAGCTGCACCGCCGGCTACAAGGCGATGTGGGCGCCCGAGGAGGGGCTGCCGCCGGTCGCGTACTTCCAGGACGCCTACCCCGGGTTCGAGCGCCCGGCGGAGAAGCTCGGCACGCGGTTCGCGCCGCTCGGCACGCGCGCGGGCACGCTGCGGCCACAGCTCGCGCAGCGCTACGGCCTGCCCGAGTCGGTCGCGGTCGCGGTCGGCAACGTCGACTCGTTCGTGTCGGTGCCCGGCGCGGGCGTGCAGTCGCCGGGGACGTTCGTGATGGTCGTGGGCACGTCGATCTGCGACCTCGTGGTCGACCCGCGCGAGGTGCGCATGCCGGGGATCACGGGCGTCGTGCGCGACGGCATCCTCCCGGGCCTGTACGGCTACGAGGCGGGGCAGGCGGCGGTCGGCGACATGCTCGCGTGGTTCGTGCGCACGCTCGCGCCGCCGGGCGCCGAGCACGCCGACTTCGAGCGCGCCGCCGCCGCGATCGGCCCCGGCGCGAGCGGGCTGGTGGCGCTGGACTGGTGGAACGGCAACCGCTCGATCCTCGCCGACGCCGACCTCGGCGGCGCGCTGTTCGGGCTGACGCTGCAGAGCACGCGCGAGCAGATCTACCGCGCGCTGCTCGAGTCGATCGCGTTCGGCAGCCGGCGGATCGTCGAGAACTTCGAGGAGCACGGGCTGAAGCTCAACGAGATCGTCGCCTGCGGCGGGATCGCGGAGAAGAGCCAGCTGACGATGCAGCTGCTCGCCGACACCAGCGGCCTGCGCGTGAGCGTCCCCGACTCGACGCAGATCCCCGCGCGCGGCTCGGCGCTGTTCGGAGCCGTCGCCGCCGGCGCCTTTCCGAACATCGCCGCCGCGATCGCCGCGACCCGGCCGGGGATCGCGCGCAGCTATGCGCCGGACGCGGACGCGCAGGCCATCTACGATCGGGTGTACGCGATCTACCGCAGCCTGTACGAGCTGCTCGGGCGCTCGGACGTCGAGCTGCTCCACGGCCTGAAGCGCATATACACCGAAAGGAGAGCGCAATGAAGCCCCGCATCGGACTGCTCGGGATCATGCAGGAGCTCTACGACGAGATGATCCCCGGGATCACCGAGCACCAGGCCGAGTACGCGGGCAGGGTCGCGGCGCGGCTCGCGGACGTGGCCGAGGTCGACTTCATCCGCCCGGCGCGCAACCGCGAGGACGTCGAGGAGATCGTGCGCGAGTACGGCGCGCGCGGGCTGGACGGGATCGCGATCGTGATGCTCACCTACGGCCCCGCGATGCGCAGCGTGCGCGCGCTGCTGGACACGCCGCTGCCGCTGATGCTCGCGAACATCCAGCCGGAGCGCGCGGTGACGGCCGCCTGGAACATGGACGACCTCACCTACAACCAGGGGATCCACGGCGCGCAGGACCAGGCGAACGCGCTCGTGCGCTCGGGGATCCCGTTCTCGGTGATCACCGGCGAGTGGGACTCGGACGAGTTCGCGCGGGACTTCGGCGAGTGGGCGGCCGCGGCGGCGGCGGTGACGGCGCTGCGCTCGACGCGGATCGCGCTGTTCGGCTACCCGATGAACGGCATGGGCGACATCCTGTACGACCCGCCCGCGGCGCTGCGCCGGCTGGGCGCGCTGGTCGTCGCGGAGGACCTCGGCGCGCTGTACGCGCGGATGCAGGATGTCGGCGAGGACCGCATCCAGGCGCTGACCGCGCGCCACGGCGAGCTGTTCGAGATCGACCCGGCGCTGCCGCCGGCGGCGCACGCCTACGCGGCGCGCTACGAGCTCGCGCTGCGCGACCTGCTCGAGCAGAAGGGCTACCGCGCGTTCTCGGCGCACTTCGACTCGGTCGGCGGCGACGGGCGCTTCGAGCAGCTGCCGCTGCTGGCGGCGTCGAACCTGATGGCCGACGGCTACGGCTACGCGGCTGAGGGCGACACGAACACGGCGACGCTGATGTGCGCCGCGCAGACGCTGATCGGCGACGCCAACTTCAGCGAGATGTACGCGATGGACTTCGAGCTTGGCTCGGTGCTGTTCAGCCACATGGGCGAGGGCAACTGGAAGATCGCGCGGCGCGACCGCCCGGTGCGGCTGATCGACCGCGAGCTCGGCATCGGCGGCCTCGGCAACCCGCCGACGACGGTCTTCTCGGCGCAGCCGGGGCCGGCGACGACCGCGGCGCTCGTGCCGCTCGAGGGCGAGGCCTACCGCCTGGTCGTGGGGCACGGGGAGGTGCTCGACACGCCGGAGCTGCCGAACGTCGAGATGCCCTACTTCCACTTCCGCCCGCACGCCGGCGTCAGGGACTTCATGGACGGCTGGCTGCGCCTCGGCGGGCCCCACCACTTCGTCACGAACCTGGGCGAGCACGGCGGGCGCTGGCGGCGCCTGGCGGAGCTGCTGGACGTCGAGCTCGAGGAGCTGTGATGCGCGAGGCGGTGCTCGCGGCGAACCTCGCGCTGCCGGCGCACGGGCTGGTGACGCTCACGTGGGGCAACGTCAGCGGCATCGACCGCGAGCGCGGGCTGGTGGCGATCAAGCCGAGCGGCGTGGCGTATGACTCGATGACGCTCGCGGACATCGTGGTCGTGGACCTCGACGGCAACGTGCTCGAGGGCGAGCGGCGGCCGTCGACGGACACCCCGACGCACCTGGAGCTCTACCGCGCGTGCGAGTGGATCGGCGGGATCGTGCACACGCACTCGCCGTGGGCTACGAGCTGGGCGCAGGCCGAGCGCGAGATCCCGGTGCTCGGCACCACGCACGCCGACCTCAGCGCCCGGCCGATCCCGCTGACGCGCGCGCTGACGCCGTTCGAGGTCGACGAGGACTACGAGGGCGCGACCGGCCGCGCGCTCGTCGAGGCGACCACCGAGCACGACACGTGCGCGCTGGTGCGCGGCCACGGCCCGTTCGCGTGGGGCGCCTCGCCACAGGCGGCGGTCGAGGCGGCGGTGACGCTCGAGCAGGTCGCGCGCATGGCGCTGGCGACGACGCTGCTGGCACCGGACGCGCCGCCGCTGGCGGACGCGCTCCGTCGCAAGCACTTCGAGCGCAAGCACGGCCCGCACGCGTACTACGGGCAGTGACCCGCGTCTGGGACGGCGCGCGGTGATCGTCGTCACGGAGGGCGCGCTCGAGCAGCTCCCGGAGCACGTGCCGCGACCGGCGCTGGTGGTGATGGACGTCAACACGCAGGCGGCGGCGGGCGCGCGCGTGGCGCGCGAGCTCGACGCGGAGGTGCTGTGCCTGCCGGCGGAGCTGCACGCGACCGAGCAGGCCGCGGCGCAGGTGCGCGCGCGCCTGCGGGAGGGCCTCGTGGCGGTCGGCTCGGGGACGCTGACTGACATCGTGCGCTACGCCGCGCACACCGCGGACCGCGACTTCGTGAGCGTGCCGACGGCGGCGTCGATGGATGGCTACGCGTCGAGCGTCGCGGCGATGGAACGCGACGGCGTCAAGCTGACGCTGCCCGCGCGCGCGCCGGCGGCGATCTTCGCCGACCCGCGGATCGCCGCGGCGGCGCCCGTCGAGCTGACGCGCGCGGGCATCGGCGACCTGCTCGGCAAGAGCACCGCGCGCGTGGACTGGCTGGCGGCGCACTTGCTCTACGGCGAGCAGTGGCGCGAGCTCGAGCCGCTGCCGCAGCTGGATGTGGTCGCGGCGCTCGCGGGGGACGTGGACGCCGTGACGGTGCTGCTCAGGGCGTTGATCGACTCCGGGCTGGTGATGGCCGCGGTCGGCAGCTCGCGCCCGGCGAGCGGCTCGAGCTCGCGCCACTGCTCGCCGTAGAGCAAGTGCGCCGCCAGCCAGTCCACGCGCGCGGTGCTCTTGCCGAGCAGGTCGCCG
>JBKQHH010000241.1:0-24518 GCA_052148875.1 Solirubrobacteraceae bacterium | reverse complement strand
CCGCAAACTCTATGTGTACGTTTCGTCGGAGTACACCTTCTGCGTGAGCACCCCGTACAGCGAGGCCACCACATATGGGGCGTCTCCACTGTCGAGTAGTAGCGGCGACTCAGTAAGCGCAGGCAGTTTCAGCAAGACGTACACCTATACGCCGGCCGCAGCGAACACGAAATACCAGCTCTGCGCGTACATTGACGAAGGCTCCTCCGATACTCCCAATGCTACCGCCGAAACAAGCTTTAACACCGATCAGCCGAGCAAACCGACTGGCAGCAGCGAAGGGACCGCCGGTGGCGGTGGCGGAGCATTTGGCCCCTCACCGGAAGAAGCACGAAAATTGGCGGAATATCTCAAAGGCGTCGCCGAACGAGGACACTGTGAAGAGCTATCGAGCGAATACCCATCATCCTCAGTAGAAGCATGTAAAGCAGACGAAGCCGCCATTCACGCGACGCAAGAGGCCAAAGAAGAACAGGAAATCAAAGCCGAGGAAGCCGTGCTTGCTGCAAAGCGAGATGCCGCCCACAAACGACCCGTCAGACATCTATCCGTAAAGGCCGCAGCGCACAACGGCCGGACCAGCAGCAGTCCCGGCTATACCAACTTCGACGTGACGACCGCCCCGTACGCATATGTGACGATTCACTTGAGCCGCTACGGCCACCGAACCTACAGCGTGGAATGGGGCGAACACGACACCGAACGAGCTCTAAGGATCAACTGGAGCTGCAAGAGCCCCGGCGGGCTCTACCACTACGTTGTGACCGCACACACCAATGTTGGTCACACGCTCACGAGGCGCGGTACGTTCGCCCCGGTAAGCGTCGCGTTTTGCCACGAGATGGAGCAACGCGAAGCTGAAGCGAGAGAACGGCACGAGCGCGAAGTGACCGAACAATATGAACACGAAGCGCGCCAAGAAGCAGAACAGCACCAAGAAGAAGTCCGGCTCTACGAAAAGAACTGCAAGGCGCTCGGCGGGACGCCCGTGCTCGTAGAATACCCTGGCGGGGAGCAGTATTATCGCTGCCGGGCACCGGGTGGAGGGACTATCCCTGGCGTCCCGTACTAGGTCGCTACCTGAGCGCTGGGGGCGTGCCGTCCTCCAAGCGATACGACGACCTGTTGGGCCTGTGAGACTCGCGCCAGCCCACGCGACCTAGCCGCCGGCCGCGCTGAGTTCGTCTGTCGTTGCTGCGCCCGACGTGAGCGCTGCCGCGCTCGTGTAGCGCTGGCCGAGTGTCCACGCCCACGGTTTGCCGCTGCGGTCGCGGGTCGTGTTGCGGATCTCGGTGGGCAGGCGCAGCGTGCGCTCATCCTCGCGCGGAGACAGAAGAAAGACCTGGTAAGCCTCGCCCGCCAGGCGTGGGCTGTCGTTCAGCAGCTCCGCAATCAGGGCACCAATGGCTCGCTCGGTCTCCTCGCCAGAAGCGTTGTAGCTCGCAGCCGTCTCGGCACTGAAAACGATCTGATCTCGTTGCTCGATGATCCTCGGAACCTCGCGCTGGATCGCCCCGTTTGCATAGAACCCCATCCGCTCAAGTCCGTTGCGGAATGGGCGGCCAGCCTGGCAGACGTAGGCCGAGTGGCGAATGTACTCAGGGTAGGCGACCCGCGCGGCCACTATGACGGTATCGGGCCAGTCGAGAAGTCCCTCGTGATCGAACAACGCCTGTAGCTCTCTGAGCAGGAAGCGTGCCTGCTCGGAGATAAGCTCGGTACGGTCGTCCAGAAGCTCATCGATGGCTTGATTGAGGCGAGCAAAGCTGAACCAGGTGATCGGCTGCTCGGTGCGCTCGCTGATGATTGGGGGCTGCTCCGGGTCGGGTGTTATCACGATCAGGCGCTCGTCTTTATACGTTGTGCCCTCGAACCTGTGAAGGTGGCCGTCGAGCTGCTCGCCCCGCAGCGTGTTTGGCTCAGTCTTGACCTCGAAGATGTAGTGGAAGCTCGCCGATATCACAGCGTCGGGCACCGTGCCCTCAACCTCGGCCGGCTGGTTGGCGAACTTCACGAATGTCAGCGAGGACTCTTCCGAGGCACCTGCAAGCAGCCGCTCAAGGACACTCGCGTCGATCCGCTCGAACACGGCAAGCATCGACGCAGTGACGCGGTTCTCGCCGGTGCGGTAGGTGGAAAAGAGTGGATTCTTAGCCATAGTCCGCTCGATCAAAGAGCCTACCGTCGCGGGCTAATCGGCGTCGTGCGCGCCGTGCGGCGCCCTATATGGGCCGCCGCTTCCTGCTCCCGCCTTATCCGGCGACTCTCGATGTCGTCTGACCAAGCTATCCGCGATTATACGACATGCGCGTGTACGCTTGCGTCTCGCGTGTCGCCCCCGTCGAGCATCCCGCCTCTGACTCCCGAGTTTCCGCGGTTCAAGCTGGGACCATCGTTCGGCCAGTGGTGGCGAATCCACTCGGCGGAGCATGGACCGTGGTGGTTCTCCAGCGCCGACGACCCCCTCCGCCCGGAGCAGCAAATCAATCGTTTTGACCTTCTCGCACCGTACGGTTCGTGCTACGTCGGGAACTATCTTGACGCTGTTGCCGCGGAGTCGATGCGGACGCCAAGCGCGACCCCCAAGCAAGCGCAAAAAGCCACCGCTAGGCGGCGCTTGTCCGCGATGCCGCTTGATCGGTGGTATGACGTGCCGATCGCAGACTTCACATCAGCAGCGGTCGAGTGGTTTGGAGCACCGACTGACGTTGCTTGCCTTGATCGCGCCAGTGTCCGCCCGTGGGCATGGGCCGCTCATGCCGCAGGATTCGGAGGCATCCTCTATCGGCTGCGCGAAGACCCGAAGCGCCGGCTCGGACTTGCGTTGTTCGGCAAGGCCGGTGAACATCCCCCCTCGTTCCAGCCAGACGGCGTATCGCTTCCGGTCGGCCTCCAACACGAACTCATGGACCTGTTCGACGGCGAGTACCGTGGCGATCCTCTCCTCCGCTGAGTGTGGACGCTTCTCTGTCTGTCTAGGCCCGCTCCAGTATGCTTCCGCGGGCACAAAGCCGACCGAGAGCGGCCCGCAACCCAACGATTACTAATCACGTGAGCGATGAACGCACAAAGGGCTGATGGTCGTAGGCGAGTCGTCGCCTTGTTGGGGGCGTGCGTTCTCGGGATGCTGCTGGCCGGATGTGGAGGTGGCAGCACGCGGACTACGGCGGATCACTCCGAAGCGTCGGCTCAAGAAAAGACCAAGGCTGCTGACCTCTTTATCGTTGGTGAGGACTGCCAAAAATATGGGGCAAGCGCGATGCTTGAGGGCAGTAATGGGGCTGATACATCGTCCGTGCCCGATGACACTTCTGCCGTGTGCGGCTGTTGGATCAAATGGATGGCAGAAAGCCTGCCGTCTAAAGAAGTGATCCAAATGTACGCTTCGCTAGAGCAGGTGAATTATATACCTGTAACTCTGAAATCGGTTGGGGGTATTGTTAGCGCGCTCCAAACCTGCGATGTGGGTGGTAAACCTTCAACCTCAGCACAGACTTCGCCGACGAATAGCGAAGCTCAATCCTCAGCGGTCCCATCCACTCAAGGGCAGGAACATACGACCTCAAGTGAAGCGGGGCCATTCATCGGTATGGTCACTGCTGAAGATCGCCGTGGGAGCATGTTCGCGGACCCGTTGTACTCATTTCCTCAAGCTAAGCCGCAAGAACTCGAACTCTTCAAGTCCAAAGGGCATATCATCGACCTTAGCTGGAGCGGCTGGGGAAGTTCAGTTGCCGTGGGTAAGGGTGACTACCGAGAAGAGGTACATCTGGTTGTACTTGGTCCTGCCACGGTGACGCTTTCTAAGCTAGTTCACGGCACCTGCGCTACTGTTGTCCAGAACAATGAAAGCTCTGTCCCCGCACAGTTCTATACACATATCAGTGTCGTGCTCCCTAAGCCTGAACAGTCAGGGACGGCGACGCTACAGCCGTCATGCAAGCCTGAATCTGAATAGGCGGCGCCTGTCACTTATCGTCCGTAACATCGCTCAGTCGCCAGGGAGCACGATCATCCACGTGTCGGGTCTGACCGGGTCCGGGGGCTCCTTGACTTTCTGCTCGGCCTCCAGGGCTTCGAGGCGGGCCTGGACTCGCTCCTTCGGTTGGCCTGCGGCAGATGCCAGAGCAGAAGTCGTCCTCGCAGGGCCGCTCCCCTTGCCTTCGTCCGATTCTTTGTGCGCCTGCCGAAGCAGGCAGAGAAGCTGCTGGTCGAGTTCGAGCTGCTGGTCGAGTTCGGAGTCGGTCATCGGGAGATCCTACCGGACGTTCAGCCTCAAGCGCCCCAACAGCCGGGCCGATACGGTAAGCAGCTCATGAAGCATCTCACGACACTCGCGCTGCTCATCACCGTGCTCGGCGTCGTCGCCGGGTGTGGCAGCAGCAAGTCTGGATGCACAGCCGCGCAGGCCGAATACCAAAACGGCTTCCGCACTCGCCCCAACGCAGAACACGAGCAGGCCGGTGCTGTAGCGGGCGAACCGGCCTGCCCCGTCTGCACCGAGAAACAGGTCAGCGAAAGCGGAGCGCCACCTTGCGTGCTCTCCGAAACAGAGAACAAGGAGATCGAGGAGCAGTCGAAGAAAGAACAGCCGGCGCGGGAAGAAAGGCGTGTAAAGGAAGAAGAGGTACATCCTAAAAGCGCGAGCGAAAAGGAAGTTGAAGCCGAAAAGGCGAGCGGGATGAAGTACGGCGAAATCTGCCGGATAAACGGCGGTTGCCTGGAAGGCCACGAACGGCGGGAAGAAGAACGGCGGGAACGGGGCGAACGATGAGGCGCCGGGCTTGGTGGGACCGAGCCCGGACGCCTTGGACTTCATCGAGGCCGTGAAGGCGGGGTTGGTGAGGTTGGGCGATCCGTGGGAAGTCACGGCACGCGGACGGGCCGCTCTGCGTGGGCAAGGGTGGCTGTAGGCGTGGTGCGCGGGCGCCACATGTGCCCTGACGCGCAGCGGCGATTCGCCTCGCTCAGCGACGGCAGCGAGCGGCGGCGGCGCCGCAGATTTCCGGGCGAGGTAGTCAGCCGGGAGTCGGCCGTATCGTTGGCCTGGAGGCGTCCTTGCCGTCTAATGCCTCTGAGTGTCAGGCGAGGCGGTAGCCGACGCCCCACACGTTGACGATCCAGTGTTCGCCCGCTACGCCGAGCTTGCGGCGTAGGCGACTGACGTGGCTGTCCAGTGTTCGGGTATTGCCGATCGAGTGGTAGCCCCACACCGCTTTCAGCAGCTCGTGTTTCGTGAAGACCCGCCGAGGATCGCCGGCAAGGTGCAACAGCAGTTGGTACTCCATGCGGCGCAGCTCCAAGGACTCGCCGTGGAGGATCGCGGCGTGGGCGGCACGGTCGATCGTGAGCGATCCGATCTTGAGCGGCGCTGTGGGCTCATTGCCCGCAGATCGACGCAGCAGCGCTCGCAGGCGTGCCCGCAGGGCTCCATTTCAAGTAAGATTTGGCTCTGCGAAGCCGTTTGCGGGGGTTCACATAACCGTTAGCGGGTTTTTTCGGAGACGTTCGGCCTCGCGTGTCGCAGCTTGGCGGGATGAGAGCAGCTTGGCGACGGCCTCTCACCGCTTGCGCGCTCTGCCGCCATACCGCCTGCCGTTGTACGTCCGCCTGGGCTTCCAGCCCTCTGGCAGCAGGTCATCCAGCTCCCTGTTGGCTCTGGGCCGCCTGTCTTCCCGCTCCTCCCACGCTGCGAACCGTGCCCTGACCGCCTCCATCTCCTCGGCCTGGCGCCGCTCCCGCTCCTTCCTCTCCTCGGCCTCGTGCCGCTCCCGCTCCTTCCTCTCCCTGGCCTCGGCAGCCCGCGCCCTGCGCTCCTCCCGCACCCGCACCCGCTCTTCCCTCTCGGCCCTGGCAGCCTGGCGCTCCTTGGCCCGGAGTCGCATCCGCTCCAACCGCTCTTCCCTCTCCCTGACTGCCTCCACGGGCTCGCCCTCGCCGAGCTGCGCTCGCCGTCGCTTCTCCAATGCCACGGCTTCGGCGCCCCAGATCTCGCGCTGCTCTCGCGTCCGCCCGGCCTTGTAGCGAGCACGGCTGGCCCGCATGTCCTCGTCCGTGAAGCGCTTGCCCTCCTGGTAGGCGCGCAGGTCGTCCCGCCACCACCGCGAAGCCGTCAGGGGCAGCGGCTCCGGGAAGCCCGGCCAGCGCTCGGGGTGAGCCTCCCCGAAGATCGCCTGCACCTGCGGATGCGAGGCCAGCTCGCAGGAATCGAGGATGGCCGCCCTCGCCTCCGCCATCGTCATCTCCCCTCGGGCCACCCTGAGCATCTCGTCCCAGGGCAGCAGCAGGCGCCGCCAGAGCGTGATCGGCCTCTCGATGAGGCGTGGCCCTCGCGCCTCCCCAAGCGCACGGCGCTCGTTGTGCTCGCGCGCCCAGCGGTGGTAGTCCGCTCCGACCAGGGCCACGCCCTCGGGCATCTCCGCCAGGAACGCCTGCAAGCCGACGATGGGATCCTGCGCGGCGCCGGCACGATGGGCCTCCCGCGCGATGGCGCGCTGGGCGGCGGTCGGCGGGATGGGCACCCCGTCGTAGGCGTCCCGCGCCAGGCCCCAGCGGCCATCGAAGGCACCGTGGACGGCATCGAAGCTCAGCGGCAGCGTCGTCTGGCGCGCCGCCTCCCTGTACTCCTGCGCGTTCGGCGCCCGCTCGCCAGGGAGGTCGAGGAGGCGCGACGCCTGGCGCATGGCCTCGATGGCCTCGTGTCGGCGCCGGATCTCGCGCTCGCGCTCCAGCTCCTCGCCGAGGTGCCCTCCGAGGTCTTCCGTGAGCGCTCGATGGAAGGCCAGCCGCTCGGCCACAGGCAGTTCCTTGACACGGGCCAGGAGCGACCGGCTTTCGACCTCGGCGCGCGGGTGCTCTGGCGGCTGTGACCTCATGCGGACTACTTCGAGCGGGCGCGCCCGCAGCCTGAGCGCAGGGCGCCCGGCTGCCAGATGCCAGGCTGGCTGTGCGGGTCGGCGAGAGCCAAGCGCACGCCCTATGGTCGCCATTCACCACGGACGGAAAAGCGAAGGCGTCCGGGGAGGCTGGCTGGCGGTCAAGAGGCCAAAGGTCAGTGCTCACCGAGCCTCTGAGGCGGTGCCTCAGCGCGAACGAGGAAGGGGAGACGGGGCGAGCAAAAAAGCAGGCCCAGCTCGTCCCGCTGGCCCCTGCCCGCTGGGCCACCGCCTAGAACTCGGGCAGGTCTTCGAGGTTGTCGGCCTTGATGCGGTCAGACTTCGTGCGGACGTAGACCTCGCCATCGATCTCAATGGGGCGCACCTTCGCCCCCTTGCGCCAGACCCCGCCCTCGCTGAAGACCGTGCGCACCTTGGCGCCATCCTGGAGTGCCTCGACCAGCTCTTGCCTGGTCATCGCCTTTGCGTAGCCGAGGGTGGTCAGATCCTTGCGCACCGCTGCCTTGCGCACTCTCACCTGGTCGATGTGCGTGCGCGCCGGCGCGTAGCGCACCTCGGAGACGTAACGGCGCATGACCGGAGCCTACGGCGCACACGTGACGTCCCTCCTGCCACGGCTCGCCACGCCGGCGGCGTACCGGATGATCAGGCGCGGCTGAGGCCCGGCGGTCGGCTGGGCCTCAGCAGGAGGCGCAGTAGATGCGCGTCCTCTCAGCGCAGGAACAGGCCCGCATCCGAGGCTGCGATGACGATGCGCCGCACGACGTAGATCCCATCGTGCAGCTCGCCCGCAATATTGAGTTCATCGAAGTGCGGCGCAATCCCGTTGACGCTTACGTACGGGAAAGGCTCGTATTCGAACTCCAGGCCCGGATTAGGCTCGCTGAAGGCGATACGTGCGAGTTTGCTGTCTGGCTTCAGTTCGCTCACGTAGTACTCGGGTTCCGCGATACCCCGGAAAGGTTTGGCGAGCGGGCGGAAGTGGCCACGGTTCGAGCAGGCGGCGGGCAACAGCTGCTTGTGCTTGTCGATCTTGTCCAGCTCGTTGATCAGGTGGAGCGGGGAGTCGGTTGGGTTGCTGCTCCATCGTTCATACGGCTGGACCTGCTCGATGAAGTCCCGCGCGCGGGCGCTTTGTCCGCCGGAGAGTTCGGGCTTGATCGGCTTCCCGTTGACGTTCGCGCGCCGTTCGGTCCAGATTGGGAACGTCGTGCTATCGCCCGAGTTCTTGCCGATGGCGCATGCGAGCCAGTCCAAGACGCTCCGGGTGTGGTGGGCGATCTCCCCGATGCGGAGCGCGATCTCAAACGGAAACATGTCGATGCCCTTCTCGACATATATGACGTACTCCGTTGCATCCGCGCTCGACTCCGACCGGATGGTCACAGCCTGATCCTCAAAGAACCCTTTAGCGGCCGTGTCGAATCGTTCGAGTCGGCCCTGCGCCCAATCGAGCCGTTCAAGCAGCGGCACATAGTAGAGCCCAGGGTGGCGCGGTTCCCACACTCGCTGCCCTCGTTTCAGATGGCCCGACTAATCACGAGCAGGACTCTACGCCCAAGACGCAGCTGACGCAGCCGAAGGAGGCGAGCCGATCGAGATTCCCGTCCCGACGGAGGACGACTTCGAGAAACTGGTCCGACGGGCCGTCCTTCGGGTCATCAAACGGCAACCAGCGGTCGCTGGCGTCGCCGCTCACGGACCCTCCGGTCAGGCTGCACCCTCCGCTCGACGGCGACTGGCAAGTCCCGAGAGCGTCGGTCTCCACCACTACGCCGGTCTTTCTGGCGGCGGTCAGGTGTCAGCTCGACGCGATCAGGTCGAAAGAGGAGAGCCTTCCAGTTCTCGCGCGCCTGGTCGAGAGCGCGCGGAAGCCACCGAGCAAGGGTGACAACGAGCACAACGATGCTGCCCCCGTCTATAGGGATATGTGCCCAGCTAACTGATTCCCAGAGGGTCCGAAGAAGCACAATGTACTCATCGGACGTTTCGGCGACTGTATTAGCTGTCCTACCAGCCTTTGCAGCAGGCGCATCCAGCGCCCATCCTGCCGTCCCGCGACGAGCTGCCGCCCGGATGGGACCACAGTCAGCTCATCCAGTCGGTGCGCTTCGAGAACGTCTTCGGGGAACGGTTCGAGACGCGCAATCCGGTGGCTTCACCCGCATCGAGGAGAGCCATCACGACGCATCTCTCTCAGCGCACCCACCCCCAACGTAGCGGCAGCGCCTAGCCGTCCTTCACGTCTGCGCCTGCGCCTCGGAAGGCTCCGGCTCGGGCTCAGCCGCGCCTCCCGGCACGCGCAAGGTGAGGTCGCCCTCCTGGTGCCCGTCGGTGCTGCTCGTCGTCACGCGCCAATGCACCGGCACCGTCTCGCCCGCCATGAACGGCGCGAGCGCGAGCAGCAGCGGCTCCAGCCTGTGCGTGGTGTGGGGGCGTATGCGTAGCTCGGGGTAGCGCACGAGCACTTGGCCCTTGCTCGGTTCCTCCACGTCGGGCTGCCTCGCTGCCGCCGCGATGCTGGTCACCGGATACCTGGCGGCGCCGATGGGGCGGATGAACGACATGTCGCCCCACTTCTCCGGCTCCTCCGGCACGGGCAGCAGCCCGGCGGCATCGCCCTCGGCGGCGAAGACGTTGCCCCTGGTGAGGCCGAGGAGGGTCAGCTCGATGACCGCGTTCTCGTAGTTCTGCTCCGTGTTGTTCCGCACGCTCACGCCGAGCACCGACTTCCTCTCCTTCACCCACTCGATAGCGATGGCGTGCAGCCAGGCTCCAGGGATCCTCATGGCCTGTACGTATTCCTCGACCTCGGCTTCGTACTCCTCCTCGTTGCGCTTCTCACCAAGCGGCCTGCTCGGAAGCTGAATTGAGTAGTCGAAGCTCTGGAGCGTCATGAAGTCCAGCGGTCCTCTCGCCGGCTTGGGCTTCCTGCGCGGGAGCTTGGCGAGCATTTCCTCACGCCAGGCGCGAAGCCTTCCCTCGCGGTGAGCGTCGCTGACGAGGCCCTCGCTGATAGCCACCGCCTTGCTCGTGTCCAGGAGCACCTCGACATCGAGCGTGGGGCGCTCGGCCACCGCAGCGCGCGCAACTAGGCGCGCCAGATCCTCGGGCGCGTGCGGCTCGGTCTTGCCACCGTGGCGGACGAAGATTTCGCCCTTGCGCAGGGTCCGCTTCGCCTTCCTCTCCGCCTCGCCCGTGCTGCCCGTGACGACCTCTTCTACCTGGTACTCGCGCTGTAGGCAGTGGATGGGGTCGCCCTGCTGTGGCGCATCCACGACGAAGAACAGCACCTCCTCGCCGTCTATCCCGACGTACTGCACGTCGTAGCGCAGCTCGTCCGGCACATAGGGGGCGAGCCAGTTCTCGATGTCCGCCGAGTCCCAATGCGGGACGCCATGCACCTTCCCAGGCTCGACGCCGATGAGCACGTAGGCGCTGCCCTCGGCATGGCGCTCGGCCTGGGCCGGGTCGCGGTTCGCCATGCCGATGAGCTGCCTGGCAATGAGGACGGCGCCAGCCTTGGTGCTCAGGTCGTAGGCCGACTTCCACTCCAGGTAGTCGGTCTCCTCCAGCGCCTGGCTGTCCCGCACATGCTCGACGATCGCCAGGCGCTCGCTCGGCCTCCTCGCCAGGGTGGTGAAGTCGGGGGTGCTCGCGCTCGCCATCGCGCGCCCCATGATATGAGCGCCTCGCCCCTCCGCCCGATGGCCAGAACAGTCGCGCGAGCGGCATCTGTCGACCAGCCTGAATCGCCATCGTCGCCGCCTCATGGAGCCAGCTCGACGGGGCCGGTACTCAGGCGGTGCCTCAGCGCGGGCGCTATCCCAACCCGGCGGGGATTCCGAGATGCCGACTCCAGCAGCTAACGCCCTCAAGTCCTATCCGCCTGTGCAGACGTAGGCTGCGCGTATGGATCGGACTGGTCTGTTGCTGCTGGGATCGCGCTCGCGTCTCCATCGATGGCTGCTACTCGTCGCCAAGGCGGGCGGCGCTGTGGTAGTCGGCGGCGCTGCCGTGCTTGCAGCGGCCCACGGACATCACCACCTCGTGCTCTGGAGAGTGGCGCTCGTCGCCGTTATCGCCGTCGCGGTCCTGACGGTGGTCGCCGTCGCAGGGGCGTTCCTGACGGAGCCCGTGCCGCCCGACCACGCGGACAGGATCAGGGAGTCTGCTGGCGCTCTCGCCGCCACGCTGGAATCAGGCAACGCATGCGACTACGGCGGCGATCTGGCGAAGCAGGCCTTCTGCGAGCACTTCCCGAAGCTGGCGGAGCAGTTGGTGACCTGGGATGAGGTGGTAGGGGCACCCAGTAGTCGAGAGCGTGCGCTCGACGCCTTTATCGATCACCTGATGTACGAGCACAAGGTGACGGGACTGGAGCTGGATGCGGCCTACAACCCCATAGAGATTCGGAAGTACGCCCACGCCGTGGCAATGGCTCGCGCTCGTGGACGGCTCCAAGGGGTGCCGCAAATCGAGTGGGCCGGGTTCACCGACGCGGGGGACGGCACCTCCGGCTCTCAAGGCTTGCTCGGTCCCAACGGCGGCATCGCGGACTGGATATTGCTCCCGCCGCTCGACGGGGAGACGGCGAGCGAGTGGAACGACCGCGCCGACCTGCGCACGCGGCGAGTGGATGGACTGATGGCGGAGGCGTACAAGACGCTGCTGCCCTCCGGGCAGGCCGTCCTGGCTGCCGAGCAGCGCTTGGAGGACTTCAAGCGGGACGAGCTTCCCGTGATCTTGGACGCGCTTCGCCGTGTTCAGGTGCGCGAGGCGCCCCGCTGGAGATGGCGGTGCGACTCATGTTGACGCGAATGGCTGAGTCAGCTACAAGTTGCGAGAGGATCGTGCCCTCGGTGTGCGCTCCTGTGGCCCTCGGATACTGAGGGAGGTCACGTCGTCAGGTGTCCACTCTCGCCGCCTTCGCGCGGCCTAGCTGGCATCGACGCCGTGACGCCGAGCCACCGTCCGCACGGCGGCCATGAACGGCGAGTCCTCGGCCTGCGTCTCCGCCGACAGTTCGGCGAACGGCACCATCGACTCGTGGCTCTCGCCTCGGTCGAGCATCCACGCCACCCATGCATTGTGCACGTCTTCAGGCGTGACCTCCTCACCCTTGGCCAGCAGCAACACCGCGTAGGCGCGGAAGAGGCTGGACGTGTCCTCGTCCGGCAGCGCAGCCGGCGCCGTGGCCGCTCGAATCTCGTCTGCGAGGGCGTCGAGGTAGGTCATTCGACCAGCACTCGCACGGCGAGCGCGACGTAGATCACAACGAACACGAGCGGCACCACCTGCTCGATGACTGTCGCCTCACGGTGCCTGGATCTGCGCCCCCAACGTCGCAGGCGCGCGATGACCTGTCGCCGCTCAAGCTCTGGCTCTGGCTCATTGGGCTCACCGGGATGCAGTATCGCCCACTCGTCTGCGTAGGGCTGAGCCGGGAGCTGCTTCTCCAGCCTGTTGATGACGTCGAACTTGGCGCTGTTGAGACGCCGGTAATAGGCGAGCAGCGCTCGCCAGACGATGGCGAGCACGATGCCCGCGACCGCCGTGAGCACCAGCCCAAAGGCATCGAACGATGGCGCGCTCCCCTGAGACGATGGCTTACGCGCCGAGCTGACGATGCCCACGACAGCCGCCAGCGTCGTGTTGAGCGTCAGGAAGAACGTGTTGGCGCCCGCACGGCGCGATGACACCCGGTCGGCCATCTCGACGGCGGTCTTGTACAGCTCAAGGAGCGTTGCCTGGTCGTCTGGCAACGGTCACACACGCCCGGTTGTGATGGCTCGCAGGTTCTCCCAGGTCCAGGGATAGACCTTCTCCCAAAACCACGTCCCCTGCGGGCGCCGCACGGTGCCGCTCTTACGGCCACGCAGCAGGTAGTAGGGCGTTCCGGTGTCGCGCGCAATCTGCACCTCTGCCGCGACCCCGACCGCTTCGTTCGTGTGGTGGCCGCAGATGACGATCACCTGGCTCGCTCGGTTGATGCGCGAGCGAGCGTCGGACTTACAGCCACGAGACGCATACTTGACCGACCAGTCCTCGACAAAGAACGGCGTGTCGCTGTGCCGCGCCTGACCAACGAGAAGGTTCTTGAGGGCCAAGTCGTGGTCGTAGTCGTAGCTGACGAAGACCCGTGAGGCTTTTCTCGCTGGCATGACCACTCGCCTCGTTCAGCGGCCACCGCTGATGAGCAGCTTCAGGTTGGGCCAGGTCCAGTCGTAAATCTTGTCGGCGGCGAGAGCGGCCGTGGGCTTCTTGTTTTTGCCCGACGCTCGGCCCGCCAGCAAGAAGTACGGTTTCTTCTCTTCGCGCGCGATCGCAATCTCGGCGTTGATTCCGGTTGCTGTCTCAGTGTGCTCGCCGCAGAGCACGATCACCTGTTTGGCGCGCTTGATGCGCCCGCGCGCCTTGTCCTTCCAGTCGCTCGACGGCTCCTTGATCGACCAATCCGCGATGCTGAAAGGCGAGTCATCTTTGTTGGCCTGATTCACCAACAACTGCTTGAGGTCACTGTCGTGGTCGTAGTCGAAGCTGATGTAGACCGGAACTTTGTCTATAGCCATCGTTAGCCGCCCCTTCTTGGGTCGTTGTCGTTTGGAGCTAAAGCGCGGCTTGCCGAGTTGGCCTAGCGATAGCCACGGGAGGATGAACTACTCCGAGGACAGAACAATTCGCGTCGTCAGGCACTCTCTGCTCGCGCCTATCGGGCCATCCCCCGCAGCCCTTCGATGATGTCCGTGCGCAGCCCTGGCCTCGTCACACGGTGCCCGTCGCTCGCGGCGTGGAGCAGGGCGTCGAGCGCGTAGAGCTGGAGCTGGTGGATGCGCGTCAGGTGCAGCGCCAGTGGCTCGGCAGCGTCGCGGAGCCTCTGCTGGGGCACCCCCAGTCCGAGGCGCACCGTGAGCACGTAGCGCGTGCGGCGCGGCATCGCCTCGAAGCAGGCGCGCACCCGCTCGGCCTCCTCCTGGCTGAGCGGCAGGCCGACGGGCGAGCCCGCCTCCGCTTCCGCGAGCACTGCTACCGGCAAGTCGTCAGGCAGGTACGGATCGGCGTTGCCGTTGAAGACCTGTGAGCGCTGCTCCAGGCGCAACGCCACCTGATCGGGCGTGTAGCCGAGGTGCAGCAGCGCCGCCTCCCAGGTCTTCCAGCGGCTGCGGTAGCAGGAGTCGCTCGGGATGTTGGGATGCTCGCGGCCTTCGGCGCCAGCTAGTTCGATCTGGCGCTCGCGCCACCACTTGTACTCAGCGACGGAGGGCGGGCGCCCGTAGTGCTCGACGGCGCGCGCCATCGTCTCGCGCAGGTTGGACTCGGGATACCGGACGACCTTGCCGAGTCGCCGAGAGCGCAGGCGGGCTTCCACACGCCGCGCGCTCGACCCCTCGGACATCTCCAGGGACTCGCGGGCCAGAGCCCAGGAGTGGCGGAAGTGCCTGTAGAGGGCAGCGAAGGCCTGTACGTCCTCGCCAGCCGCGTGCAGGCGCTTGGACACGAGCCGGTAGTCATCGACGCTCGGCGTGCGCCCGACGACCTCGGCCACCCGGCGCAGCGAGCGCAGGTTCCGAGCCAGCTCCGTCTCCTCGGCGCCCCGCTCGGCGGCGCGCCTCCCGCTGATGCGCTCGTAGGCGGCATCGCGCTCGCCTGGCGACAGGGCCTCATAGAGGACGAGGAGGGCCTCGACTCCGCCAGTCATCGCCCTGCCATGCTCGACGCGCCGGCCATCAGGAGTCAGTGGTGGTAGCGCCAGAACTCGCGCGCCTCTTGCCGCCCCGCCCACTCGCGCGGGTCCATCAAGGTCCAGGGGAAGCGCTCGCTGTGGTCGGCAACCAAGACCTCGCCGGCGAAGTGGACGTAGCGCTCGTGGCTGTCCTCGCGTTCGCCGTCCTGGATGAACTCCACATCGGTCCACACGCCGAGCATCCGCGCCACGGCCTCGATGTCGATGCGCTCGGGCGGCACGGAGCCATCCGGGTCGATGCGCCAGCGCCACCAGAGCTGCCCCAGCGCGTAGAGCAGGCGCTCGCCTGGCGTCGGCTCGGCGAACTCGTCCCCCGCTGGCTCGCCGTCATCCGGCCCGCCCTCGGGCTGCTCCACGTCGCACATGGCGCGCAAGGTAGGAGCGCTCGGGAGCCCGACCGGAGATTTCTCCCGGTCAGGCCAAGCGGAGCCCCTACCTCAATCCGGCTGCTGCCCACAGACGACCGAGAGGAGCCCCCCATGAGCACCAAGCAGCCTGCCGACGCCATCCCTGACGACCTGATCCTCGCCGCCATCGACCGCGCCGAACGTCATCGCACCCGCAAGGGCGTCCCCGACTGGTCCATCCTTGATCACTTGGGCATCTCCCGGCGCTCGGGCAAGGCGCGCCAGGTGCGCGGGAGACTCGCCGCGCTCACGGAGTCCGGCCACATTGAGCGCTCGCGCGCTCACGGCGTTGTCATCTGGACGATGACTCCGAAAGGGCGTCTGCGTCGAGCCGGCGAGATTGCCGACCAACTCCCTGAGTCGCCGCAGCATCAGCTCTGGCGCAACGCTCGGACCGTTGCCGAGCATGAGATCGAGCGGTTCCAAGCCGACCTGCACGACGCCCTCGAACAGGCCACGGACATGCTCGACGACATGACGGTGCCCATCTCTCCGGGCGCTGTCTCGGACGCGTGGTTCGAGCTTGGCGAGCGCCTGCGCTCCACCTGCCGGCGCCTTGGCGCCGCGCGGCACTGCCTGTACGAGTGGGAGGAGCCCGACGACGAGCGCCCAGACGCAGACGACCGCACCGACCCCTCGGACGCAGCGTTCGGAGAGCAAGAGCGCAATCGTCGTCAGGCCAGGAGGGCAGGAAGGCGCAACATCCTCCTCTGGAGCAACGACACGGACTAAGGCAAGGTGCGCCCGATTCCGAAGTTTGGTATCTACTGCACATGAGTCATGCTGAGCGCGTCGTCTTCTCGCGAAGTTCGCTCGCCCGCTGACTCAACGTCGTCAGTGCAGCGCCAGAAAGGGGGCACAGCGGTGGCAAATCCTCGTCGTGTAAAGCCCACGGGCCGACCTGGTCAAGCGTTCTATCTGACCATCTTCCTCAGCTTGGCCGGCGGCATCGCGCTCGTCGTACTCGTCGAGGTGCTAGACGTATCGCGTGGCTTGCGGGACAGCGGGCTCGTAGTTGGTGGTGCTTTGATCGGGCTCCTGAGCCTGTGGCTCGATGAGGTGCTACGGACAGGACCGGAAAGGCGTCGTGCGGAACCAGCAGAGCGTCGTAATGCGCTCATGGAGGAGACCGAAACGAACGCGGCCTATTACCTCGGCTACGCCACCACGGCTCTGCCGGTAGATCCGGGGCCGATCGATGAGCGTCTGGGCTTCATCAGAGATATGTGCTTCGAACTTGGCCTCCCTATCTCTGAAGCCGAGGAGAAGCTTCTTGAGTCATCTTCTGGCGAGGAAGGCGCCGCCGAGACGCTATCTAAGACCTTGCGCGCCAAGGGACAGAATCTGAAGCCGCCATTGTGGTGCTTCTTCGAGCTAGGCAATACGGTCGCTTGGCTGCATGACGAAATCAAGCAGTGGTACCGGACGCAGCCGGTCTTGGCGAAGCTCGAATCGCTTGAAGAGAATCCGTACCTCCAGCTCGACCCACGCTACTCGCACATGGTCGATGAACTCATCAAGCTTCTTGCTCCCTTCCGTGATGAGGTGACAGATGAGCAGCGCGCACGCCTGAAGGACGAAGTGCTGACGGCGGTCAGTGAGTCGTCGCCTCCAGTTCTCGTCCAGGGCCGTAACACCGTGCAACCTGCGCCAAGCACCGACTGGATTTGGGTAACCTCTGACGATGAGATGGTGCCTATGCGCATCGTTGGAGACCGCGCGATCGTCGCACGGAACGCGGACCTCTACGAGGTAACTGGTACAAGTGCGCCGGATGGGAAGACTCTCGTCACGCGTGATGCAACAGGCTGGCACTGCTCGGCTCACGCAGAGGCGACCGAGCAGGTGCGCTGCCCGGACATAGACATCGTCCTGTTCGCGACACAAGGCGGCAAGCCGGTGACGGAAGCGCGGGTCATTCCGGTGAGGTTCGAGGAGGTATCGCCTGCCGCCAATGAGCCGGGCGACGCGACTCCCGAGCAGCCGCGCGACGGAGCCGATACGCCCGCGTGACGCCGCCGGCGTCGCTTGCGAAAACCAACCCGTCCGCCAACAAACGGGCGCAATATCGCCGCATGAGCCAGACCGCCGTCCAATTCGCATTCCAAGAGCGCGGCGGGCAACTGTCGATCGCCGGCGTCTTCGCACTGATTCTCGCAGCGCCCATCAGCGCGTTCGGTGGACTCTGGCGCCCGCTTGGTCCGGCTGGCGTCGTGCTCGCGGGCTTCGGCCTTGTGCTCTTCCTTGCCGGTGCCTGCGCATGGAACGGCAAGGCAGCTACACGCTCAAATGTAGGCGAAGGCGAAGGCGAGGATCTCGATGCTCAACGCTAGGGATGCAACGAGCATCGACACCTGCGCGTAGAACTCCTTGTGGATGGTGAATGTGAGTGCGTTCGTCACGTCGTCGATGTTCACGTCGTGCAGTGGGCGCCTCCCGACGTAGAAGCCCTGTCCCAGCAGCCCGGCGACGAACCCCACGAACGCGATGAGGCTGGTGACCGCGAGCACCTCAGCCGAGATATGGCTTTTCGTCGCCACCAAGATGCCGGCGATGGTGAAGGCGAAGCCCGAGGCGGTCATCGCCGCCTTGCTGCGTTCTTCGCTCTGAGCGGCGACGGCCTCGAACTCGGCCAGCGTCTGCTCTAGCGGGCGGGTCTGCGCCAACATGCGCACTTCCTTGATGCTCGGGAGAGCGACCGTCCCGTCCGTGGCGCGCCCCATCAGAGCGAGGAATTTCTCCTCGGGCCGTCGTGGCTCCTTGACGCGCCGTGGATAGCCCTTGACCGCGCCGTCCCTCCCGTTGGTCGCGCCGGAATCGCGCCCGTCAGGCGCTTGCTCGATGTGGGGTGCCGTAGCCACAGAAGTCGAAAAGTTGGACTCGTCCAAGGTCTCTACGGCACCGGCCAGTCGCTGCACAATCCCTGCAAGCACGCACCCGTGGGGCACCGCGCAGGTGCTCGGTCGAGCGCGGGCTCACGCATCCCCTCGGCGGTCCTTGGCGGTCAGGGGGCTCACTCAGCCAGCGTGAGGCGTCGGCTCGCCACGGTGGCCCAGCGACCGCCAGCGCTCAGCGCCAGGCGCGCGGTGACGGGCAGACGATGGCGATGCGCGAGGAGGCGCGCACCGGCGCTGTCGAGCGCGAGGGTCACGCCCACGCTGCTCCAGGCTGGAACCGCGAAGGCGTGGCGCGCCAGCGTGCGGCGGCCCGAGAGGACGGCGAGGCTCAGGCGGCAGGCGTTGGCCCTTTCGCAGGCCACGACGGCTTCCACGTGGCCGCGCCGAGCGCGCAGGCTAACGAGACGCGCGGGCGTCCGCCCAGCGCGCGGGTCAGCCGCTTCCCCGCCGAGAGCTGGCATCCCACCCAGCGCGGGCGCGCCAGAGGTCGCGCCGGACGCCCCCTGTCCGCTGCCCACTTCGAGCGGCGGCGCCGGCGCCGGCAGGGAGGTGAAGCGCGCGCTGACGCTCATGCCGGCGCCGACGATGAAGGAGCAGGTTGGCGTCGTGCCCGAGCAGGCGCCGCCCCAGCCGAGGAAGGTCGCGCCCAGGGCCGGTTCGGCGACGAGTTCTATGGCCGCCCCCGGCATATAGGGATAGCTGCCGCACTGGTCGGGGCAGAGCAGTGTGGCTTCGGCGGCGCCAGCGAGGAACCCGCGCACGAAGCCCGAGCCGGACACGCTCTCGGCGATGGGGTAGCGCGGGCCGTTGTAGGTGATGACCGGGGTTTCTTCCGACGCAGCGGCCACGGCTTCGCCGAGTTCGTCGATGGCGATCACCGCCACCTCGACCTGCTCCGCCTCGACCGCCGGCGTGAGCGTGAGGTTGCGTGAGTCCGCGCCTTCAATGAAGGTGCAGGCGTACTGGAGGCACCGCAGCCATGCGTATTCGTACCGCACGATCGGAGCCGAGGTGTCAGTCCAGGCGCCGGTGCTGGCCGTCAGCGTGGCCCCGACTTCTGGCGCGCCGCTGATGACCGGCCGGGTGACATTGATGGGCATGGCCTGGGCGCTCGACGTAGCGATGAGCGCGACCGTGCTTGTGGCCACCCCAGCAAGGAGCACCTGCTGCGCGCGCCGCAGCGCGCGGTAGCGTCGAGCCCCGCCGTGAGCATCTTGGCCTCGCTCCATCGAGCCCATGAAGGCGCAGGATAGCGACTAGATGTCTGCCTACGAGATGTCTGGCAGACATATTGCAGACAGACAAAGGTCCGTCGCAATCCACGCCCTAAGCCTGGAGAGTGCCCGCTCGATGAGCACGAAGGCAGACTGGGAAGCCGAGCGCCGCGCCTACCTGGAGGGCTTCGCAGCCAATGTCAGGAGGATCCGCGAGGAGAAAGGCCTGTCCCAGGCGGCCCTCGACAGGGCCGCCGGGCTCCATCGGACGGAGGTGGGCCGCATCGAGGGCGGCAACACGGAGCCGCGCCTGATGACGCTCGCCATCCTCGCCAAGGGGCTCGGAGTGTCCATCGACGAGATGATCGCCGGGCTGCCGACGCCCAAGCACCGCAAACCGCCCCCGCAGGAGTAGCGTGGCCGCCACTGTGAGCGACATGGAACCGCGCCGTGGAGCTTGAGCCTGAGCAGACCCAGCTCTTCTTCGACATGGTGGAGGCTGCGCGCGAGGCGCCGCGCGACGAGCGCGAATGGTATGCGTTCGCCACTGGAGGAGGTGACATCCTCCAAGGCCCCGGCGGGCAGCGCACGGTCATCTTGAGCGACATCCACGAGCTTGAGCGCCTGGGGCTCCTCCACCGAGTCCAGGGGACTGACGAGGGCTACCTGATCTCGCCCGAGGGCTACACGCGCCACGACGAGATGAAGCGCGAGCAAGGCGAGCCCGTCGAGGAGGGCGCGGGGAACGAGCCTGCCGCGCAGCCACCCGACCCCAAGAAGGTGATGGTCGTCTATGGGCGTGACTCCGAGGCGAACAAGGCCATGTTCGACTTCCTGCGCGCCCTCGACCTCAAACCGCAGGAGTGGACCACCCTCATCCGCTACACCAACAGCGGGGCGCCCTACGTCGGCGACGTGCTCGCCGGCGGCTTCTCGAACGCCCAGGCCGTCGTCGTCCTGCTCACGCCCGATGACGAAGCGCGCATGACCGAGGAACTGCGCGGCGAGCATGAGCCCGACCACGAGACGGCGCTCATAGGGCAGGCTCGGCCGAACGTCCTCTTCGAGGCCGGGATGGCCTTCGGCACGCACCCCGACCGGACCATCGTCGTGGAACTGGGCACGCTGCGGCCCTTCAGCGACATCCACGGGCGCCACACCATCCGCCTCGACGGCACGGTTCCCCCGCTGCGCGAGATCGCGCGACGGCTCCAGACTGCAGGCTGCGCCGTCGATGACTCCGGGGACGACTGGCTTCGCACGGACAGGTTCCCCGCGCCGCGCCACCGGGGCGGAAGCTCGACAGCCGACGGAGCCGGGCGCCGGGAGCTGCTGACAGCGGCGGCAAGCGCGGTGACCAACGCCCTCGGCGCCTTCGAGCGGCGCAAGGGCGCCACCGACGAGAACGTCACAGAGCGCGGCGAGGCGTTCGACGCCAGCGTGCATGAGGTCTCGCTGCTCGCGAACCAGGTGACCATCGAGTTCGGGCAGCAGCACCCTGCGACACAGGCCTATGAGCGCGCGCTCACACGGCTGAGGGCGCTCAAGGCGATGGTCTTCGATGCGAAGGCGACCACGCTCCAGCCAGTGTTTGGCGAGAACGCAGCCGAAGCCGCCCGAGAGGCCGCGAGCGAGTTCATCGGCGCGGCGCGAGCGTCGTAGGCCGCGAAGCGCGACCCTAGTACCGGCTGAGGCCGATCGAGCGAAGCTGGAGGAGCATGCTCGTCACCAGCAGGACGACGCCAATGGTCAGGATTCCGTATCGGCCGACGTACTTGGTGGCCCGCCGGCGCTCCAGCCGGGAGCGAATGAGGGCTGCACGTCTCTCGACGAGAGCCGTGAGGCCCATGCCGACCAGGAGGAGAAACGTGCTGCCACCAACTTGCAGCATGAAGGCCCCGATCCCCTTCGGAGCATCAATCTGAGCTATCTCAAAGCCGACGACGAGGACAAGCAGCCACAGAACGCGCACTCGCAGGATGTCTCGCATCAGCTCTCGGACGAGGAGCACAGCGCCGATGGCCCCAGTGACCACGGCGGCTTGTGCTAGCTGCTTCGGGTGGGCTGGAAGGGCATCGACGACCTCACGGTCCACGGCAAAGGCCACGTACATGCACGAGAACATGAAGAAGAGGTGCACTGCCGAGGCCTTCCTCTCAGGCTCGACATCCCGCTTGCCGCCCTCCTCGCGGCTCGGCGTCGTCGCCTCGCCCATCTCGTCAGCGTCGGCTATCTCGCTGGCCTGAAGACTGGGGTCGGCCACGACGCGATCATAAGCAGGCGAAGCGCCCGCGCGATCAGTCGATGCGAAGGCACCGGGACATGGCCTCCTGCAAGATGGCGCCCAAGCCACGCCAACGGCGTTAGCGCCACGGCCCGCTCCTAGCGTCTCGCAATGGGAAGGCACGCACGGGCGAGGCTCGTTCGCGACTGGGCGACGGGCGCATAGGCACGACGTTGGCTGCGAGCGAGCGCCAGCGCCGGCTCACCTGGGGGCCGTTCCCCGAGCCGATGAAGGGGGAGGTGCCCTACGCCAACTCGCGCGAGGAGCTGGCCGGGCTCTGCGTCGGCGAGAAGGTGCGCCTCGTCATGGAGACGGAGGCGTGGGCCGAGGTCATGCAGCCCGTCCTCGACGCCATCGACGCCGAGCGCCCGCGCAAGGGTCCGGCACCGGCCTACGACTCGACCGAGCTGGAGTCCTGTCTGCTCTTCCAGCGCCTCGTGGGCGCGGCCACCTACGGGCAGGCGCGGATGCTGCTCGCCGGCGACCGCGCCGAGCGCTGCCGCGTTGCCCTCGGCTTCGACCGCACCCGCAAGAGAGTGGGCGCCGGGCTGCGCCTCGTGCGCTCGCTCGACGGCGTGCCGAGCGAGGCGACCGTCTGGAGGCACAAGCGGCGGTTCGGGATGCAGCGGCACCTCCACGCCTACCGCGTGCTGTTCGAGCGCCTGGTGGAAGAGCACTTCGAGGAGTGGCCCAAGGAGATGCGCGAGGAGGCCCGCATCGTCAACTGGGATGGCTCGATGCTGCTGACGCATTACACCTCCTTCGAGCGCGAGAAGCGGCTGTCGGACGGCACGGTCGTGGAGGTCAAGCCGCCGACGCTCGTCGAAGGCGGCTGCATGCCGCGCAAGATTGACAACTCCGGGAAGGACGGGCACGGGTTCTGCCTGGTGGCCGGGGTCACGCAGACGGGTCTGCCGCTGGCCGCGCGGCTGGCGCCCATCGAAGGGCAGAACGAGGCGCGGGTCTTGCGCGACATCCTCGCGGACGAGTGGCCGCGCGTTGTCGGGCGCTTCCAGGAGGACGATCTCGTGCGCGTCATGGCTGCCGACGCCGCCTACTCCGGCCCGGAGACGCGCCAGGCCATGCACCGCGCAGGCTACGTGCCCAACTGCCATCCCGTCTCGCACTCTGACCGCGAGTCGTCCAGGAGGAACGCCGAAGAGCACGACGAGGCGCGGTACAAGGTGAGCCTCCACAAGGACAGGCAGGGGCGCCCGCGCAGTGAGCTGTGGAAGGTCAACGGGCACTGGGAGCTTCTGTGCGCCTGCGGACAGGCGAAGACCATGCGCCGGGCGACGAAGAGGCCTGACGGGGAGGCGGTCGCGCGCCTTGAGGCTTGGTGCCCGGAGTGCGGCCACGTCTCCCTGACCGCTGGCGAGTGGCGCATCGAGAACCAACCGCATCGCGGCCTGCGCGCGATTCGGAAGGCGATAGACGCCGGGGAAGGCGAGCGCTGGGCCATCGGCAACCCGCTGACCTTCAACGATCCCCTGAGCGCGCGCTACGGCTCCGCGCGCTTCGGGCACGGCGAGGGCTTCCACGGCGCCCTGGTCACGCGGTTCGGGCTGCTCCGTGAGAAGAGCTGGCACCGCCAGCGCAAGCACGCGGAGCGCGACCTGCTCCAGGTCTTCTGCCTCATGCACGCGCTCGCCAAAGAGACACGGCGGCAGCGCAAGGCGAGGGAGGAAGCCGACGCGGCTGCCGCCGGCGGGGGTGGCGGAGGCTCGGGGCCTTCGCCTCCGCTCGACCTGGCGGCGTAGGTCGCGCCGCCAGCTCCCTCAGCCTCACTCCTCGAAGCCTCTCGGAGCACCACCGGCGGGAGCCCCTGGGCGCGATGGTGCGCCTGGCGCTGTTGGCGGGAATGTTCGGGTGCGTTCGGGTCCAAAATGGGGCTCCGGCGGGTGGTCGCCGCCGGTGGCGACCGTCGTGATCGCCCGGATTGCCGGGCTCTACTTGAAGTCGGCTCGCCGCCGGTACTTGAACCCAGGCCCCGCAACTCCAGATACCCCGCGGCGCGAGGCAAGAAGTCGTCGGCCCCGGCCTCGAAGGCTCGCAAGACTTCGAGCTGCTGGCTACGGGCGCCGAGGACGATCACCGGCAGCCACGGCGAACCTGTCCACTCGTGGGGTCCGTCCAGGCCGCGCCCGCGGATGCGTTCCAGAAGGTCGAGGGAGCCCCTTGGTGTGTCGAGCTCTCCGATCACGACGAGTCCCGGCGGGTGCGCCCCGGCCAACAGGCCAGCGTGGGTCGCGGTGCTGGCGAGCTTCGTGGGATGGCCGTCGGCCGTGAGCTGTTCGGCAAGTTCTCGTCCCAGGTTGGCGTCAGACTCGACAACGAGAATCGGCGCGCGTTCGGGGCTGATGCCAGGCGTCGTCTCGGGGCGTGTGATCGCGATGCCCTGCGCACTCATGCGGCGCTCACCCCCGGCGTGGCGGGGCGCTTTGCCTGGATCAGCGCGGCGCGGTAGGAGGACGGAGAGGCCCCGTAGCGGCGCCGGAACGCTCGCGCGAAGTGCGATCCCTGCGAGTAGCCGACCCGCTGCGCCACGTCGCACACCGGGATCGAGGGCAGCGACAGAAGCTCAGCCGCAGCCTCTAGGCGCCTGCCGGCGAGGTCATCCTGAAAGGTGCCGTTGCCGAACTGCGAGTAGGCGCGCTGTAGCTGGCGCGGGGAGCTGGCGAGCGCCTTCGCGACAGCCTCCAACGTCAATGCCCTGCGGTAGTAACGCTTAACCGCCAAGCGCGCGAGCAGGTACAGCCGGCGGCGTTCACTGACGGTGGACGGCCGCTGCTTTGTAGTCGGTCGCTTTCGGGCGGCGGGCGGTATGCCGTCCAGCCCAAAGTGAAGGTGAAGCAGCTGGCGCACGCGCTCGCGCTTGATGCCGAGCCGTTCACCAATTTGTTCGAGGGTCAGTCCCTCGACCGCGCGCAAACGGAACATCGTCAGCTCGCGCTCGCCCTGGACGTGACCGCCGTTGCGAGAGAACGGTGTCAGGCCGTGGCGGTGAAGCTCGCAGATGAGCCGGTAGAGCTCGACCCCGCTGCTCAGCTCGGGGTGGCGGAGCCGCTCGCCGGTT
>JBKQHH010000240.1:0-16622 GCA_052148875.1 Solirubrobacteraceae bacterium | reverse complement strand
GTGGATGCTCGCGCTGTACTCGCTCAACCACGACCCAACGCTGTATGCGCTCGCGGCCGACAACGCGCGAGACGCACAGACCCGCTCGCTCAACGGCGCGGGCCTGTACCTGTTCTCCTGGAACGGCGAAGCCCTGCCGGCGCAGGACGCCGCGCCGGGGATGCTTCAGACGCAGGCCGCCACCACCAGCCTGTTCGCGTGGCTGGCGGTGTACCCGCCGCCGTCCTCCTGAGATCCAGCGGCGTCGACGCCGACCAACACAGGCCGCCCGCCCGCTACGCCCCAACCTCCGCGAGGAACGCCAGCAGCTCGGGCAGGACGACCGCCGCGTTCTCGCGGTGCGGCCAGTGGCCCGCGCCCTCGACGATCAGCGCCCGGCTCGGCGGCGGCATCAGCTCGGCGGTGCGGATGAACAGCTCGCGCTGGGCGAGCGCGTCGTCCACGCCGACGATCAGCCCGGGCACATTCGGAACATGCGCGGTCACCGGGGGAGGGCTCCCGAGCGGCAGGTCGCGATAGTAGCCGAGCGCGCCCGCGAGCGTGGCCGGCGAGGACAGCGCCTGCTTGGCGCGGCGCAGGGTCTCGTCGCGCTCGGGGCCGGACCAGTTCGGAGCCCACCTTCGATACAGCCGATCCAGGTAGGCGAAGTCGTTGCGCCGACACGCCCACGCCGCCCACGGCAGCTTCAACGCGAAGAAGTGGCGGACCGCCCATACCGCCTGCGGCGTGCGGCGCAGAACGCTCGGGTGCGGGATCCCCGACGTCACGATCGCGCGCACCCGCTCGGGCGCGAGCGCCGCCGCCACGTACGCGATCAGCGCACCCCAGTCGTGGCCGACGAGCACCGCGTTCGACGCGCCGAGCGCGTCCAGCAGGCCCAGCCCGTCGTGCCCCAGCGTCTCCGGGTCGTAGCGGCGGCCGGGGACGATCGTCTCCTGCCGGTACCCGCGCAGCCACGGAACCGTCACGCGCCAGCCGGCGCCCACGAGCGCCTCCTCGATCTGCTGCCACGAGTACGGCGTGTCCGGGAAGCCGTGGAAGAGGACGACGTCCGGACCCTCGCCCCTGGTGGAGACGACGTACCGCTGCCCGCCGCCGGAGATCTCGTGAAACTCCACAGCGCTGCCTCACACCCCGAGCGCGCGCCGGGCGACCCGGTCGAACACGAGGTCCGGCAGCAGGCGCCTGACGAGCAGCATCGCCCGCGCGTCCCTGCCGACGACGTAACGCGCCTTCATTCGCGGCGACGTGAGCGCCCGCTCGATCGTCGCGGCCACCTGCTCGGGCGGTATGCCGCGCCGCGCGGTGTCCTGGAGGACCTTGTCCATCGCCGCCGGCACGTGGCCGTAGGCCTCCTGCAGCTCGGGGGGGATGACCACGCGCTCGGCCTCCGCGCGACTCTTGTCCCAGATCGGCGTCGCCACCGACCCGGGCTCCACGAGCGCGACCTGCACGCCCGAGCTGCGCAGCTCGACGCGCAGCGCGTCGCCGAACGCCTCGATCGCATGCTTGGACGCGGCGTACGGAGCGGTGAACGCCATCGCGACGCGCCCGCCGATCGAGGACACGAACACGATCCGCCCACCCGCGCGCCGCAGCGCCGGCAGCATCGCCTGCGTGACCGCCACCTGGGCGAGCACGTTCACGTCGAACTGCCTGCGCAGGTCATCCTGCGAGACCAGCTCCAGCGGGCCGCCGATGCCCATGCCGGCGTTGTTGACCAGCGCGTCGAGCCCGCCCCGCGACGAGGCGCCGGCGCGAGCGGCCTCTTCGTCGACCTGCGCCGCCGCCGCGGCGACGTGCGCGGCGTCGGTCACCTCGAGCGCCAGCGGGACCAGCCGCCCGGGCGAGCCGGCCCGCCCGGGCGAGCCGGCGTCCGCGAGCAGGCGCTCCCCGGCCGCCGGGTCGCGCACGCCCGCGAGCACCGTCCAGCCGTTCGCCGCCAGCCGCAGCGCCGTAGCGCGCCCGATGCCGGTGGACGCTCCGGTGATGAGTGCGAGCGGCATGCGCAGCACGACGTTACTCCGACCGCAAAGGTGGGAGTAGCCTCACCGCGTGATTAGCGCGCCCTTAGGATTCGCGGCGATCGTTGCGCGCGTGAAAATACCCCCGCTTGCAGGAGGATCTTCGCTCGGCCGACCGCCGAGGGCTCACGCAAGGATCGCCTTCACGCCCCTCGCCGTGCTCGCCGCCCTCGCCGTGCTCGCGGGCTGCGGCTCGACGCCCAAGGCCGGCCCCGCCGGCATCGCCAACCTGCAGACCTCGCCCGCGCCGCGCGGCTGCCCGGCGACGGTGCTCGCCACCCTCGCGACGGTGCTCGAGCGGGTGTATCGCGAGGGGGTCAGCGGCGAAAGGGTCGGCAGCGCCGAGCACCTGATCACGCACTCGCAGGCGCTGCGCGCGGCGGTGGAAAGCGGGAACGAGGTGGCCGCGCGCGCGGCCACCCATGCCCTGCTGGCGACCGGCCACCTGACCGACCTGAGCGTCACCCGCGGCGGACAGCCGTTCCTCAACGTGGGCGTCCCCGCGCTCACGCCCCTGCACGGAACGCTCACGAGCGCGAGCGGCGCCCCGATCGCCAGCTACGCCACGAGCGTGTGGGCCGACAACGGCTTCCTGATCGAGGCCAGCGGCATCAGTCAGGGCCTCGTCGCGCTGCGCGCCGGCGAGTCGTGGATCGGTGAGCGCGGCGTCGGGGGCTCGCCGGCGCTCGGCGCGGGCGCGCTCGCCAAGGAAGGCTCGCTGACGCTCGAGCGCGTCGCCTACACGTACACCTCGTTCCCAGCGCAGGCCTATCCGTCGGGCGCCCTGCGCGTCTACCTGCTGATCCCGACGAGCACGAGCAATGCCCTGTGCGGGCGCACGAGCCAGGACACGGCCGTCAACACGCTCAAACGCGTGGCCGACCTCATCTACTCCGGCGAGATGGGGCCGAGCGCGCGCAAGCAGGTGCAGCGCGTCCAGCACAACGGGGCGCTGCTGGAAGCCGTCGCGCACCGCGAACCGGCCGCTACCGAAGTGGCGATCAAGGCGCTGCTCAACGAGCACATCGTGCGCATGCGGGTGAGCGCCGGCGGACAGCTCCTGTCAGACGTCGGCGGACCGTACGTGCTGGCGCCCGTGAGCGCGCCGCTGCGCCTGCACGGGCGCACGATCGGGAGCGTCGTGCTGTCGATCCAGGACGACGAAGGCTACCTGCGGCTGACGAGGCGCCTGGCGGGGCTCGACGTGCTCATGTACATGAGCCCCGCCAACCAGCTCGTCAAGGACAACCTCGGCCCGGCGCCCGGGCCGGCGCTGGAAACGGTCCCCGCTGGCGGCGCCTTCGACTACGAAGGACGCCCGTTCCGCGTCTTCACGGTCCACGCCGAGGCGTTCCCGTCGGGGCCGCTGACGATCCGCGTGCTGGTCCCGCTGCCCTACGTCTAGCGCGATCGCCCCGCGAGCCGCGGTCAGGCCGGCGCGAGCGAGTCCTGCTTGGCGCGCAACGCCTGCAGCAGCTGCTCGAAGGACTCGGAGAATTTCTCGACGCCCTCGCGCTCGAGCGTGTCGGTGAGGTCCCCGTAGTCGACGCCCACCCGCGCGAGCTCCGCCAGCAGCGCGTCGGCCTCCTCGAGATCGCTCTGCAGCCGCGGCTGCGGGCCGCCGTGGTCCTGGTAGGCCTCGATCGTCTCCTCGGGCATCGTGTTGACCGTGTCCGGGCCGATCAGCTCGTCCACGTAGAGCGTGTCCGGGTAGGCGGGGTTCTTGGTCGACGTCGACGCCCACAGCACGCGCTGCGGCGTGGCGCCCTTGCCGACCAGGTACTCCCAGCGCGGTCCGCTGAAGGCCTGCAGGTAGTGGCGGTAGGCGAGCCGCGCGTTGGCGATCGCGAGCTTGCCCCGCAGCTCCTCGGGGGCGCCGAGCGCCTCCAGGCGTTTGTCGGCCTCCGTGTCGATCCGCGAGACGAAGAAGCTCGCGACCGACGCGACCGCGCGCGGGTCTCCGCCCTCGGCGACGAGCCGCTCGATCCCCCGGATGTAGGACTCGGCGACCTCCGCGTAGCGCTGCAGCGAGAAGATCAGCGTCACGTTGATCGAGTGGCCCTTCGCGATCACGTCCTCGATCGCCGCCAGCCCCGGCCTGGTCGCCGGGATCTTGACCATCAGGTTGGGGCGGTCCACCGTCTGATGCAGGCGCATCGCCTCGCGGTAGGTCTGCAGCGTCTCGTACGCCAGCCGCGGATCGACCTCGAGCGATACGTACCCGTCGCGCCTGCCGCTGCTCTCCCACACCGGGCGGAACAGGTCGCAGGCGTCTTCGATGTCCTGCTGGGCCAGCGCCCAGAAGCTCTGCTCGAGGTCCGCGAGATGGGTGGGATTCCGATCGGCCAGCTCGTGCAGCTGCTCGTCGTAGGCGCTGCCCGAGGACATCGCCTTCTCGAAGATCGTCGGGTTCGACGTGGCGCCGACGACGGAGTCCCCGTCGATCAGCTCCTGCAGATGCCCGCCGCGGATCGACTCGCGCGAGAGGAAGTCCACCCACACGCTCTGGCCGAGGTCCGAAAGGCGCTTGAGGGGCGGGGATGCGTCGGAGGGCATGGGTCTCTCCTGTCAGTGGCTCGATTCGAGCACGGCTTGCGCTCGGACGAGGATGTTCTCGGCGGTGAAGCCAAACTCCTTGAGGACCGTATTGCCCGGTGCAGACGCGCCGAAGCGGTCCAGGCCGAGGACGTCGCCGTCGAGCCCCACCCACTTCCACCAGCTCATGCTCGCACCCGGCTCGACCGCCAGGCGCGCTCTCGCGTCCCGGGGAAGCACCTGGTCGCGGTACTCCTGGGACTGCGCTTCGAACAGCTCCATGCACGGCATCGACACGACGCGCACGCGCGTGCCCCGCTCTGCGAGCGAGCGTCCCGCCGCGAGCGTCGTCGGCACCTCCGCGCCGGTGGAGATGAGCACGATCTCGGGGGCCGCGCCGGCGGCGGAGTCCCACAGCACGTAGCCGCCGCGCTCCAGGTTCTCCGCGGCGGCCACCTCCGTGCGGTCGAGCACGGGGATGTTCTGGCGGGAGAGCAGCAGCGCGACCGGGCCGTCCTCGCGCTCGAGCGCGACCCGCCAGCCGGCCGAGGCCTCGTTCGCGTCGCCCGGGCGGATCACCCACAGGCCGGGAATCGCGCGCAGCGCCGCGAAGTGCTCCACCGGCTGGTGGGTCGGGCCGTCCTCGCCCACGCCGATCGAGTCGTGCGTCCACACCCACACCACCGGCAGGCCCATCAGCGCCGACAGCCGCACCGCGCCGCGCATGTAGTCGGAGAACATCAGGAACGTCGAGCCGTACGGCTTGACGATGCCGCCGTGCGCGGCCGCGCCGTTGACGATCGCCCCCATCGCGTGCTCGCGGATGCCGAACGGGACGTTGCGCCCGGCGTGCACGCTGGAGAACTCGCCGCCGCCGTCGAACACCGTCTTGGTCGACTCGACCAGGTCGGCGGCGCCGCCGATCATCGTGGGCGCGAACTCGGCGAACGCGGCCATCACCTTCTGGCCCGCGGAGCGCGTGGCGATCTGCTCGCCCGCCGCGAAGCTCGGCAGCGACTCGCGCCAACCCTCGCGCAGCTTTCCAGCCCAGGCCCTGTCCCAGTCCTCGGCCATCTCCGGGAAGGCCTCGCGCCAGGCGTCGAAGCGCTCCTGCCACTCTCCCTGAACCGCGCCGCCGCGCTCGCTCAGCGATATGTGCTCGTACACGCGCTCGTCGACCCAGAAGCTGCGCTCGGGGTCGAAGCCCATCACCCGCTTGGTCGCCGCCACCTCCTCCTCGCCGAGCGGCGCCCCATGGGCCTTGGCGGTGTCGACCGCGTGCGGCGCCGGGTGGGCGATGTGCGAGCGAATGGCGATGAACGACGGGCGCTCGGTTTCCTCGCGCGCGGCGGCGATCGCCGCCTCCAGGGCGTCGAGGTCCTCCGAGTCCTCCACGCGCTGGACGTGCCAGCCGTCGGCCGCCAGCCGCGCCGTGTGGTTCTCGCCGTCGAAGGAGATAGCGGTGGAGCCGTCGATCGTGATGTGGTTGTCGTCGTAGCAGACGATCAGCTTGCCCAGCTTGAAGTGCCCGCCGATCGACGCCGCTTCCTGGCTGACGCCCTCCATCATGTCCCCGTCCGAGCAGATCGCGTAGACGTGGTGGTCGACCACCACGCTCCCCGGGCGGTTGAAGCGGTCGGCCAGGAAGCGCTCGGCCATCGCCATCCCGACGGCGTTGGCGAACCCCTGCCCGAGCGGACCGGTCGTGACCTCGATCCCGGCGGTGTGGCCGCGCTCGGGGTGTCCCGGCGTGCGCGAGCCCCACTGGCGGAACTGCCGGAGATCCTCGATGCCCAGGTCGTAGCCGCAGAGGTGCAGCAGCGAGTACTGCAGCACGCACGCGTGGCCCGCGCTCAGCACGAAGCGGTCGCGGTCCGGCCACTCGGGGTCGGCGGGGTTCGCGCGCAGGAAGCGCTGGAACAGCGTGTACCCGAGCGGCGCCAGCGCCATCGCGGTGCCCGGATGGCCGGCGCTGGCCTTCTGCACGCTGTCCATCGACAGGCCGCGGATCGTGTCGATCGACAGCCTGCGGAGCTCGTCCTCGTCGAGCACGGCCGCGCCGGCCGGTGAGCTGCTCGACTCGGGTGAAGCGGCCATTGCGGTCGATCCTACTAGCGATTCCTGCCGCTAGAGTCCCGAGATCGTGTCCGAGCAGTTTTGCGACGTCGGCAGGGGGGTGACCCTCTGCTACGAGACCTTCGGGGAGCCTTCCAACCCGACCGCGCTGCTGGTCATGGGCCTCGGCACGCAGATGATCGCCTGGCACGAGGACTTCTGCCGCGAGCTCGCCGCACGGGGCCTGTACGTGGTCCGCTTCGACAACCGCGACGTCGGACGCTCGACCCACATGAGCGGGCGCCCGCCGAGCGTCGCCCAGCTGCTGACGCGCTCCAGTCGCGCGGCGCGCTACACCATCGGCGACATGGCCGACGACGCCGCCGGGCTGCTGCGCGAGCTGGACCTCGGCCCCGCGCACGTGATCGGCGCCTCGATGGGCGGCATGATCGCCCAGACGCTCGCCGCGCGCCACCCGCAGGCGGTGCGCTCACTGGTCTCGATCATGTCCAACACCGGCAGCCTGCGCACGGGACAGCCCTCGCTGCGCGTCTACCCGATCTTCCTGCGCCGGCCTCCGCGCGGGCGCGAGGCCTTCATCGCGCACATGGAGCGCCTGTTCGACGTGATCGGCTCGCCCGGCCTGCCCCGGGACGCCGAGGACCTGCACGCGATCGCCACGACGAGCTACGAGCGCGGCCACGACCCCGAGGGGCCGGGACGTCAGCTCGCCGCGATCATCGCCGCGGGGAACCGCACGGCCGAGCTGGGGCGCATCGCCGTGCCGACCCTGGTCGTCCACGGCACCGACGACCCGCTGATCGCGCCCTCGGGCGGACGGGCGACGGCGCGCGCGATCCCCGGAGCCGAGCTGATGAGCGTCGCGGGCATGGGCCACGACCTGCCGCGCGCGGCGTGGCCGCAGCTGATCGACGGGATCGCCGGCCTGGCGCTGCGCGCCGACGGGCGCACCAACGGGCACCGCTCCCTACCGACCCGCTCCCCGTCGCGGGCCGGTAGGTAGCGCAGCCCCCCGATCTCTCCCTCGGCGTCCCTGCGGTCGGTCAGCGTCCCTGCGGTCTGCGGTTGCACGCGCGCAGGCCGAGCACCGAGTGCGTGCGTGCGCTCGCACACCAGCAGGTCGGTGCCTGCACGCGCACGAGCCAGTGCAGGTCGTGTCGACAGTGCGAGCGCCGATACGGCCAGCGGCCGTGCAGCGCGCGCAGCATCCGCTGCTCGTGACAGGCGAACACTCTCATCTCCATTTGATCCCCATTCCCGTTCGCGCGCCTGCGCAACCAGCTCCGCAGTCGGAGACAAAGCTGCCGGCGCGACACGGCGCAGCCCACGACCTGCCGTGTCCCTCTCCGATCTGGTCTCGCCTCGTGCTTGACCCCGAGCTCATCGTCCATTCCCTTCAATCGATCGGCGGGAACGTCTCCCGTCAACGACATATAAATCACGTTTTACGCAGCTTGTCAAACTTTAGCTGATCGATTGACACTTGGACCGATGATCTAGACGCCGTACCGACAGGTCCGTCCAGGGAGGCGATGGATGCTGCGAGCGGTCGATACAGGCTGCGCCGCCCGGGAGGTATCTGCTTGCATCCGCGGGGGGCTTGCGGCCGGAGTGGGGAGTGCGCCCGGCGGGAATCGAACCCGCGGCCTGCGGCTTGAAAGACCGCTGCTCTTTGGCTCCCCGAAGAGAACCGTTGACCACTGAGCTACGGGCGCGCGCTGTGGATGTCTATCCGACTCGACGTTCCGACGAGCACCTTATTCTAAGCACGCCCGCTCCGCTTGCGCGCCGCCGGGCGAGCACGTCTCCGACCACGGCCGGACGGGGGCCGGCGAATCGCTCTGCGCTACGGCGCCCGTTCCACGATTGCGTTCGCGGGCAGCCTCGCGCGCGGCACGCCGAGGCCGTCGCACAGCTTGACGCAGGGCATGTACGTGGGGCGAAAGCCGAGCAGCTGCGGGATCGTGACGATCCGGTAGCCGCGCGCCCGAAGCGCGGCGATGATCGTCGGGTAGGCCGCCAGCGTCTGCCCGCGCGGGCCGCCTCCGTCGTGGGAGATGATGATCGAGCCGGGCCGCACCTGTGCCAGCACGCGCTGCACGATCGCGCCGGTGCCCGGCAGCGTGTAGTCGCTCGGGTCGACGTTCCACAGCACCGTCGCCAGGCCCAGGGAGCGCGCCGTCTGGATGACCGACTGGTCGTAGTCGCCGTACGGCGGGCGAAAGACGCACGGCGTGTAGCCGGTCAGCGAGCGGATCGCCGCGATCGTCTCCTGCAGCTGCCCGCGCACGTTGCCGCTCACGAGCAGATCCGGGTGGGTGAACGTGTGGTCGCCGAGCACGTCGCCGCCCCGCAGCTCGCGTAGCAGCGTGCGCCTGTACGCGGCGCTCACCTGCTCGCCGATCATGAAGAACGTCGCCTGCGCGTGGCTGCGTTCGAGCATCGTCACGAACGCGGCCGTGTCGGGGGCCGGACCGTCGTCGAATCCGATCGCGACCTCCTTGCGTGCCGGGCCGTGCGTGTACGCGAGCGTGCCGCGGCTGCGGCATCCAGTGATGCGGTACCGGGCCGGGCGCGGTTTGACGGGCGGCGCCGTGGGAGTGCTCGGCGTCGTCGGAGCAGTGGGAGCCGTCGGCGTGGTGGGCGTGGTGGGCGTGGTGGGAGCCGTCGGCGTAGTCGGCGATGCCGGGGCGGTGCTCCCACCGGCGCCGGCCCCCGCATCCTGCGTCCAGGCGGCGATCGCCAGGAACGCCAGCACTGCCGCCATTGCGAGTGTCCTGCGCACCGACGCCGACCATACACCCCGCCCGCGCGCAGGCGTAGGGTGCGCCCATGGCCAGCTACGTGGCGGCGATCGACCAGGGGACGACCAGCACGCGCGTGATCCTGTTCGACGCAGACGGCCGGATCAGGGCGCTCGACCAGCGCGAGCACGAGCAGATCCACCCGCGCGCGGGGTGGGTCGAGCACGACGCGCGCGAGGTGTGGCGGCGCACGCGGGAGGCGATCGACGGCGCGCTCGCGCGCGCGGACGCGCGCGCCGCCGACGTCGCGGCGATCGGCATCGCCAACCAGCGCGAGACGACCGTCGTGTGGGACCGCCAGACCGGCGAGCCGGTCTGCAACGCGATCGTCTGGCAGGACACGCGCACGGCCGCGCTCGTGCGCGAGCTCGCGGGGGAACACGGGCCCGATCGCCTGCGCGAGCGCGTCGGGCTGCCGCTGTCGACGTATTTCTCGGGCCCGAAGATCGCGTGGATCCTGGGCAGCGTGCCCGGCGCGCGCGAGCGCGCCGAGAGCGGCGAGCTGGCGTTCGGGACGATCGACACGTGGCTGCTGTGGAACCTGACCGGCGGCCCGACGGGCGGCGTGCACGCCACCGACGTGACCAACGCCAGCCGCACGATGCTGATGGACCTGCAGACGCTCGACTGGCACGAGCCGAGCCTGGAGCTGATGGGCGTCCCGCGGGCGATGCTCCCGGCGATCCGCTCCTCCAGCGAGCTCTACGCGCAGGCGCGCGGCACCGCCCTCGACGATGTGCCCGTGGCGGGCATGATCGGCGACCAGCAGGCGGCGCTGTTCGGCCAGACCTGCTTCGAGCGCGGCGAGGCCAAGAGCACCTACGGCACGGGCTCGTTCCTGCTCGTCAACACCGGCGAGCGGATCGTGCGCTCGCGGGCGCTGCTCACGAGCGTCGCCGCGAAGGTCGGCGAGGAGCGGACCTCGTACGTGCTCGAGGGCTCGATCGCGGTCACCGGCGCCGCCGTGCAGTGGCTGCGCGACCAGCTCGGCCTGATCCACACGACCGCGGAGGTCGAGGAGCTGGCGCGCAGCGTGCAGGACAACGGCGGCGTGTACTTCGTGCCCGCGTTCTCCGGGCTGTTCGCCCCCCACTGGCGCGACGACGCCCGCGGCGTGATCGTCGGGTTGACCGCGTACGCGCGCGCCGGCCACCTCGCGCGCGCGACGCTCGAGGCGGCCGCGTGGCAGACCCGCGAGGTGCTCGACGCGGCCAACGCCGTCGCCGGGGTCGCGCTCGGCGAGCTGCGGGTCGACGGCGGCATGACCGCCAACGAGCTGCTCATGCAGTTCCAGGCCGACGTGCTCGGGGTGCCGGTGATCCGCCCGACGGTGACCGAGACGACCGCGCTCGGCGCCGCCTTCGCCGCCGGCCTGGCCGTCGGCTTCTGGCCCGACCAGGCGGAGCTGCGCGCGCGCTGGACGCCCGAGCGGCGCTGGGAGCCGCGGATGGACGCGCGGTTGCGCGAGCGCGAGTACGCGCGCTGGAAGAAGGCGGTCGCGCGCTCCTTGGACTGGGTCGACTAGGGAGTCAAGACTATCTTCAGGGCCTCACGCCGGTCGTATATGGCGTAGGCCTCGGGCGCGTCCTCGAGCTTCATGTGGTGGGTGACCAGCGCCGTCGGGTCGAGCACGCCGGCGGACAGCAGCGCGAGCACGCGGTCGACGTGGCCGAGCACGTTGGCGTGACCGCCGCGCAGCGTCAGCGCCTTCAGCCAGAGCAGGCCGAGGTGGACCTCGGCACGCTCGGCGTACACGCCGATGCACTGGATGCTCCCGCACGACCGCGTCAGGCGGATCGCGCTCTCCAGGACCTTGGGGTCGCCGACCGCGTCGATGCACACGTCGACACCGCGGTCTTCGGTGGCCGCGCGGACGGCCGCGCGGACGTCCTGCTCGACCAGGTGCAGCGGCTGCGCGCCGAAGGACTCGGCGACGCTCAGGCGCTCGGGGACCGTGTCGATCGCGAACACGTGCGCGGCGCCCGCGGCCTTGGCGGCCTGCACAGCGCACAGTCCCACCGGGCCGAGCCCGAGGACGGCCGCTACGTCTCCGGGCCGAAGCCCGCTCGCGTCGACAGCGTGAAAGCCCGTCCCCATCACGTCTCCCGCGAACAGCGCCACGTCGCTGCTCATGCCCTCGGGAACGCGGCGCAGCACGAGGTCGGCGTGCGGCACGAGCGCCATCTCGGCCTGCGTGCCCTGCAGTGAGCCGAGCGTCGCGCCGTGCCCGAACGTGCGCGACTGCAGGCAGCGGTGATAGAGGCCGCGCCTGCAGAAGAAACACGTGCCGCAGGCCGTCTGAAAGCAGCCGAGCACGCGGTCGCCGACCGCCACACGCGTGACCGCGTCGCCTGCCGCAACGACCGTGCCTACGTACTCGTGCCCGATCGTAAAGCCCGGCTCGATCTGCACGCGCCCGTGGAAGATGTGCAGATCCGAGCCGCATACGCCCGTCGCCTCGATCCGCACGACCGCGTCTTCGGGATCGACCGGCTCGGGCTCTGGGCGCTCCTCGACGCTCACCACGCCGGGGGCCTGGAAGGTGACGGCTCTCATGACTGGCGGCAGCGTACTACGCCGCTGTCAGCACGTCGGGCGAGGCGTCGGGCGAGAGCTCACGTCCGTATCCCCAGGATCTCGCGCGCCTGGGCGGGTGTGGCGACCGGTCGCCCGACCGCATCGCAGATGGCCTTCGCCCGCGCGACGAGCTGCGCGTTGGACCGCGCGTACTCTCCGGGCTGGATATACACGACATCCTCCAGGCCGGTGCGAATGTGACCGCCGAGCGCGAGTGTGACCGCCATCATCGGGAAGTTCTGCCAACCGATCGCCGTCACCATCCACGGGACGCCCGCCGGTACGAGACCGGCGAACAACGAGATCGTGTCGACGTTCGGGGGGGCGCCGCCGATCACGCCGAGCACCATGTGCATCATCCCCTTCGCCCCGCTCGCCGCGTTGGCGAGCCTGGCCGCGGTCACCGCCATGCCGATGTCGAAGCACTCGTACTCGGGCACGATCTCGCGCCGGGCCATCTCCTCGGCCAGTTCGTCGATCAGCGAGCTGGGGTTCATGAACACGACGCCGTCGGGACCGAAGTTGATGCTGCCGCAGTTCAGAGAGGCGAGTTCGGGCTGCGCGCGCAGTGAGCGGCGGCGCTCCTCGGCGGCGGCGCCCAGCTCGCCGCCGGTGGTGAAGTTGAGGACGACGTCGTCGACCTCCTCGCGGATCGCCTCCTTGATCGCCACGTAGTCCTCGGGCGCCTGGGTCATCTCGCCGCTCGCGGTGCGCGCATGGATGTGCACGATGCTGGCCCCGGCCCGCGCGGCCTCCACCGCCTCTCTGATCACGTCGTCGCGGTCGACCGGCTGGTTGGGGTTGCCGGTGATGATCCCGCCGGCAACCGCGCAGGTGAGCATCGCGGGGTCGCTCATGCGAACGATCCTTCTCGCGTTCCCCGAAGACCCATCGGCGACCTCTCTCCTCGCGGTTGCTCGTGGGCAGGCGCGTTGCCCTCGCGCACGAGACAACCCTAATATACCGAACGATGTACTCGCAGATCGAACGCTATCGGGGGTCAGCCACGGACCGGCACCCGTTCGCTGCGATCCGCCGAAGGCTCGGGCCCCATGGGAAGGCCGGGAAACAGCGTGCGGATCACCTCGTCGCGGATCTGGCGGCCGTCGAGCGCGGCCTCGGAGGTGAGCGCCTGGATCGCAAGTCCGTTCATCACCGCTTCGAAGCGCCAGCTCCAGGGGATCGTCCCGGGCGCACGAGGCGGCGCCACCCCCTCGAGCGCCTCGTCGATGATCCCGTGCGCGCTCTGCATTCGCGCCTCGATCGTGTGGCGAAGCTCCGGCAGGCGCACGGCCTCGCCAAAGGCGTTGATCCAAACGCGCCAGGTCTCGGTCATCTCCGCGTCGCCTGACAGCGCGGTGTCGAGCAGAGCGTTCAGCCGCTCGATGCCAGGCGGAATGCCCTCGAGCGCCCGGCGGTAGCGTGCCTGCGTGCGCTCGGAGACGAACACGAGCGCCTGCATGAGCAGGTCCTGGCGGTTTGCGAAGTAGTGATTGAGCATCCCCGTGCTCACACCCGCCTCCTCGGCCACCATTCGCATCGTCGAGCCGGCGAAGCCCTCGCGCGCTATCACCGCGGCGGCCGCGCGGCAGATCTGCTCTCGCCGTATCGGCCCCATCCCGAGCTTCGGCAACGTTCCTCCCCTCGATTCTGTCCAGAGAGCCCGCCCGCGAGCGGTCGCCGCCCGCGACGCCCGCGCTTCATACGTCCATGATGCTAGTCGGTCGCGAGGGCGACTGCCTCTGCATCTGCGCGGTTGCGCATGCCGATCAGTCGTCCTATAGTCGTATATCGAATGATCGATTTGCCCAAGTGACGTTCAACTAAAGGGAACCGGTACATAGATGGGAATCGAGCGCCTGACCCGAGACCCGGCAAACGGCTTCAGCGACGCGGTGACCGCCGTCGGTCCCGGCCGTGTCATCCATATCGCCGGCAACGTCGGCTTCGGTCCCGACGGAAAGGTCGTCTCCGGGGGCATGGCGGCGGAGGCGAGCGCGACGTTCGACAACATCGAGCGCACTCTGGAGGCGGCCGGCGCCGAGATGTCGCACGTGGTGAAGATCAACGCCTTCATCACCTCGCTCGAGGACTACCCGGCGTACGCGGCCGTCCGGGCGGAGCGCTTCGGAGAGGAGCTCCCGGCGAGCGCGACGGTGCAGGTGGCCGGGCTGCTCGCCGGCGCCCACATCGAGATCGACGCCGTCGCGTTCGTCCCCGACGCGTGAGCGCGATCGAGCGGGAGTACACGCGACGCACGCCCGGCTCGGCGCGGCTGATGGCGCGCGCGTCAGAGCACATGCCGCGCGGCATCACCCGCACGCTGAGCTGGTTCCCCCCGTATCCCGTCGTGTTCGAGCACGGAAGCGGCGCCAAGCTCGTCGACGTCGACGGCAACGGCTACGTGGATCTCTTCGGCAACGGCCTGAGCCTGATGCACGGCCACGCCTACGCGCCGATCGAGGCTGCGCTGCGCGACACGCTCTCGCGCGGGACCGCCTGGCCGGGCGCGTCTGACGCGCAGATCGACTATGCGGAGCTGCTGTGCGGGCGCGTGCCCGGGGCCGAGCAGGTCCGGTTCGCGAACACCGGCACCGAGGCGGCGATGCTGGCGGTCAAGCTCGCGCGCCACGCGACCGGCCGTCCGCTGATCGTCAAGGCGTGGCAGGCCTTCCACGGCTCCTACGACGATCTCGAGGCCGGCCTGCAGGGCCGGGGCGAGATGCCCGGGCGCGTGGCGCTGGCGACGTTCGGCGTGCTCGACAGCTACAGGACGGCGCTGGAACGCCACGAGGGCGAGGTGGCGGCGATCATGCTCGAGCCGGTGCAGTTCACCGGCGTGGTCACCCCGCCACCCGAGGGCTTCCTGCCCGCGCTGCGGGAGCTCGCGCGCGACGCCGGCGTGCTGCTCGTGCTCGACGACTGCCTCATGTTCCGCCTGGCCGAGGGCGGTTCGGCGGAGCGCTTCGGGCTGGAGGCGGACATCACGTGCCTGGGCAAGTGGATCGGCGGTGGCCTGCCCGTCGGCGCGATCACGGCGTCGGCCGAGCTGATGGCGAGCTTCGACCCGACCGCCGAGGGCGCGCTCTACCACGGCGGCTCCTTCAACGGAAACCCGCTCGGGATGGTCGCCGGGGCGATCGCCGTGCGCGACCTCACCGCTGCGAGCATCGCGCGCATCGACGCGCAGGCGGAGAGCCTGCGGGCGGACATCGCGCGCGCCGGCGAGGACTGCGGCGTGCCGGTGCGTACCCAGGGCGTCGGCTCGGCGTTCGGCCTGTACGTGCTCGAAGGGGCGGGCGGGGAACACGAGGAGATCGACTGGAGGGCCTCCTCGCTGCTGCACATGGCGGCGATCAACCACGGTGCGCACTTCGGCGTGGGCGGCGAGTTCGGCCTTTGCACCGCCCTCACGGACGCGGATCTCGAGCGCGCGAGCGCCGGTCTGCGCGCCGCGCTCGCCGACGTCGCGGCGGTGGTTGGCGCCCGCGTTTAGGATCCATGTCGATTTCCGTCAATGATCCGCCCAGCCGCTCCATTCGCAGATGCAGCACAACCAGCTTCGGACCTATCATCTTGACAAGAGGAGGCACGCAACAATGCCGGTGACCATTTGGCAGCGCTGCTCCGCGGGGCGCGGCCTGACTCGAATCGCCGCAGCCATCGCTCCCGCCATGGCGCTGCTCGCCCTTGCCGGCTGCGGCAGCGGCAGCTCGACGACCTCCAGCAGCACCGCCACAACGTCCAGCGGTGCCGCGGTCACGGTCGACCAGGCGGCCCGCAGCCTCCTGCCCAGCTCCGTCAGGTCGAGCGGCGTCCTGACCGACGCGGTCGATTCCCCGGAACCGCCGCTGCAGTTCCCGAAGCCCGGAACCAAAGTCCTGCAGGGGTTCGACATCGATCTTGCAAACGCGCTGGCCGCGAAGCTCGGACTGAAGGTCAGCTTCGAGGAAGTCCCGTTCGTGCAGCTGCTTCCGAGCCTGCAGACCGGGCGAGTTGACATATCCGCCTCGGGGGAGACCGACCTGCCGACTCGTCGCGCGGTGGCCAGCTGGATCGACTACTTCAAGGAAGGCACGCGGATGTTCATCGCCAAGACGGACGCGTCCAAGTATCCGACGCTGGCGTCGCTCTGCGGCCAGACCATCTCGGCGCCGAAGGGATCCTCCTACGAAACCGAGATCCCCGAATTGAGCGCCGACCTGTGCAAGGGCAAGTCCGCGATGAAAGTGCTGCCGATCGGCGAATCGCTGGCGGAAGCGGAGCTCGCCGTTCAGACGGGCCGTGCGGCGGGCGGGACGTACCCGCCCTTCGAGGTGACCTTCCTCGCCAAGCCGTACATGTCGATCGGCGAAAACTTCGCCCCGCAGCTCGACGGGATCGCGGTCAAGGCCGGGAACACCGAAATGCTGGGCGCGGTCAAGGCGGCATTGACCGACCTGATCGACGACGGCACCTACGCCGCGATCGCCAAGAAGTGGGGGCAGACGGGCAACGAGGTGACCACCGTGACGGTCAACGCGGGCAACGCGGCGAAGGTCGTGGTGGGCTGAGAACCGCCGGACACCGTCTCGGGCGCTTTTGCGCCCGAGACGGTGTCCGCAAA
>JBKQHH010000239.1:0-30490 GCA_052148875.1 Solirubrobacteraceae bacterium | reverse complement strand
TCTGCACCCGCCGCGGCCGTCAACTCGGCTTCGCCGGTGCTCGTGGTGTTGATCGACGGCTCCACAGCCTTGAGTTCGGCGGCGCTGACTTTGTTGTAGCTGCCGCCGTTTTCGGTGGCCAGCGTCTCAGCGGCCGTCTGGGCGGTCTGCGCCAGCGTCTTGGCCGACGAGTCGTAGGCCTTGCTCTTCTGGCTCAGGAACGCCGGGATTGCGATCGCGGCGAGAATGCCGATGATCAGGATGACGACCAGAAGTTCGATAAGGGTGAAACCACCCTCGTCGCCGGTGCGCTGGCGTAGTGATTGGAGCATGAATCCTCCTAGGATCCGGTTTGGGCGCCAGCCCTCGGTAATCGCCTCGAACGGCGATGCGTCCCCCTCGCGAGGGCCGCCGGCTTTGCTACGCACCTCAAGGATGCCTGCCTTGGCACCTCGGCACTGGCTCTGTCAGGCGCTGAATCGACGCACCGGCCGATGACCTTTACGGGTGCACGAATGCTTGGACGGATGACGGGCAGACCGATCGCGGAGCGGCCGCGACCGGCTGGGGGAGCGCCCGCTCGCGCTCGCGAAAACGGCGGCCGGCGCCGCTCAGACGGCCGGCTCGGGCGCCGAGGCGGCCGGCTCGGAAGCCGCGTCCGCCGACGCCGCGTGGGCGTCCTGCTCCAGCCACCGCGCCTGGGCGTCGATGTCGGGCACGCGCACGCCGCCGCCCGCGCACCACGGACACGTGAGGCTGCTGGGCGTGCCGCCGAGGTTGGAGATCACCCTGCCGGTGCCGCGGCAGGCCATACACTCCCGCGGCCCATGGGACCCTGGCGCCTGACCCTCGCTGTCGTCGTCATCGCTTGCCACGAGACGATCAGACTAGCGTTCCGCGCGTGAGCAGACCGGGACGCGGAGCCGAGTGGGCGCTCGTGGCGGCGATCACGGCCGGCGCGGCCGTGCTGCGCCTGCTGCACATCGACCAGGTCCCTCCGGACCCGTTCTATGACGCGGCCGTGCGCAGCATGGAGATGTCGTGGCACAACTTCTTCCTCGGCGCCTTCGAGCCCAGCGGCAGCGTCTCGATCGACAAGCCGCCCGTAGACCTGTGGCTGCAGGTGATCAGCGTGAAGCTGCTCGGCTTCAGCTCCACGACGTTGAAGCTGCCAGAGGCGCTCGCGGGGATCGCCTCGGTGCCGCTGCTGTACGTGACCGTGCGCCGGATGTGGAGCGCGACGGCGGGCATCGCCGCCGCCGTGGCGATGGCGGTGCTGCCGATCGAGGTGATCACCGCGCGCAGCGACACGATGGACGCGGTCATGATGCTCATGCTGCTGCTCGCGCTGCTGGCGGCGGTGCGCGCGGTCGAGACCGGGCGCAGCGCGTGGCTGATCGCCGGCGCGGCCGCGCTCGGGGTGGCGTTCAACGTCAAGCTGCTCGAGTCGCTGGTGGCGCTGCCGGGGATCGCCGCGTTCGCCTACCTCGGCCTGCCGGGCTCGCGCCCGCGGCGGCTGCTGCGACTGGGCGCGGCCGCGGTCGTGTACGTCGCGGTGGCGCTGTCGTGGCTGACCGCCACGCTGCTGTTCCCCGCCCACGACCGCCCGTATGCGATCGGCTCGACCAACGGCAGCGCGTGGAACGCGGCGTTCGTGTTCAACGGGACCGATCGCCTCGGCGGGAAAACGACGGAACTGGGCACGACGGAATTCGAAGCGAGCCACCGCTATCCCGTGGCCACGCAGGAGGAGCGCGACCACATCCCGATCGGCCCGCCCTCGCCGACGCGGCTGCTGGCGACGGTCGGACCGCTGTCGGGCGAGCGCCTCGGCCTGGAGATCCTCGCCGGCCTGCTGCTCGGCATACCGGCGCTGCTGTGGGGTCTGCGCGGGAACGCGAACGCGCCCGCGGACGCCACGGAGCAGCAGGCGGAGGCTCGGCGAGGGATGCGCCGCGCCGTGGCGGGGGGACTCAGCCTGTGGATGCTCGCGGGCATCGTGCTGTTCAGCCACCAGGTCCGGTTGCACCCGCGCTACGTCGAGAGCTTCACGCCGGCGGTCGCGGCGATGCTCGGGGTGGGCCTCGCGTGGGCGGCCGCGCGGCGGAGCACCGATCGCAGATCGGCCGACGTGCGCCTCGCGATCCTCGCGGGGACGCTCGCGATCACGGTCTACTACGGCGAGCGCCTGCTGTACGGGTACCCGGTCGAGTGGTGGATCTCGCTCCTGGCGGCGCTGGGCGCGATCGCGTTCGCGCTGCTGGCGCGTGTGCCCTCGATCCCGGCGACGGCACGCCGGCCGCTGGCGCCCGCCGGCGTGATCGCGATGACGCTGGTGGCGGTGCTGGCGATCCCGCTGAAGGCCGACTTCACGGCGATCTCCGATCGCATCAGCGACGCGGGCCTCGTCGGCGAGCTGCCGGGCGACCAGCAGCGCCCGCTGAGCGCCTACCTGCTCGCCCGCCGGGACGGCGCGTTCTACGAGGTGGCGGCCGAGTCGGCCACCGCGGTCGGCTCGCTGATCGTGCAGGACGCGCGCCCGGTGCTCGTCCTGACCACATACGACGGGCGCGTGTTCACGTCGGTGTCCAGGCTCGAGCGGCTGATCGCCGAGGGAAAGGTGCGCTACGCCTTCCTGAACACGTTCTGCGCGGGCGCGAACCAGTCCGTGAACCCCGCCTGCTCGGAACCCGCCCGGTGGGTGCGCGCGCACGGCACGGACATCTCCTTCAAGGCGGGCCTGACGCACGGCGGACTGCTGTACCTGCTGCCGGGGGCCAAGCCGTGAGCGCGGGCGCCGAGCGCGAGCGGCTGCAGGCGCTGGCCGACGGCGCCCGCGCGGCCGGCCGGCTGGCGCTGGACACCGAGTTCATGGGCGAGGGCCGCTACCGCACGCTGCTGTGCCTGGTGCAGCTCGCGATCCCCGAAGGCGAGGAGGCGGGCGAGCGCATCCTGGTCGTCGACCCGCTGGCGGAGGACCTCGACGGTTCCGCGCTCGCGGAGGTGCTCGCGGACCCCGCGATCCAGATCGTCGTGCACGCCGGGCGCCAGGACGTCGCGCTGGTGCGCAGGCGCCTTGGCACGGAGGTGCGCAACGTGTTCGACACGCAGGTGGCGGCGGGCTTCGCCGGGCTGGGAGCGCAGTCCTCGTACGACTCGCTGCTGACCGAGGTGCTCGGCCTGCGCGTGGCGAAGACCGCGAGCTTCACCCGCTGGGACGCGCGCCCGCTCTCGCCAGAGCAGCTGGCCTACGCGCGCGAGGACGTGGTGCACCTGCTCGAGCTGGCGAGCGAGCTGGAGCGCCGCCTGGGCGGGCTCGGCCGCCTGCAGTGGGCGCGCGAGGAGTGCGAGCCGCTGGCGCTCTCGAGCGACGAGCGCGACCCGGAGGCGATCTTCGCGCGCCTGCCCCGCATCGGCACCCTGAACGCGGCCGCGCGGCCGATCGCGCGCGAGCTCGTGCAATGGCGCGAGCGGACGGCCGCCCGCCACGACCGCCCCGTCCAGAGCGTGCTGGGCGACGCCACGCTCGTTGAGATCGCCAAGCGCAGGCCCTCCTCGCGCGCCGAGCTCGAGAAGATCCGCGGCGTCGGCGCCGCCGCCGGCGGGAGACGGGCGCAGGATCTGCTCGAGGCGGTCGAACGCGGGCGCGCGCGCCCGCCCGATCCGCCGCCACAGTCCGCGCGGGCGCCCGCCCCCAAGCCCGACGACGCCCCACTGGTGGCGCTCGGCGAGGCGCTGCTGCGCGCCCGCGCACGCGAGGCGGGGCTCGCCTACGAGCTGCTGGCAGCGCGCGCCGACCTGCAGGCGATCGTCGCCGCCGCCCGCGCCGGCGACGAGGAGGCCGACGTGCGCACCCTGCGCGGCTGGCGACGAGAGCTGGCGGGAGCGGAGCTGCTGGAACTGCTCGACGGGAAGGTGTCGCTGTCGGTGCGCGGGGGTGCCCGCGAGCGGCGCGTGCAAATCAGCGACATGGGCTGAGACGCATCGTCGTAGCCACAAGCGTGAAAACGCGCGGCCCGTGTCCCTCGGCCCAGCGAAGGAGTTCGGTTTTGGGCCGAGAGGCCCAAAACCGAAGCTCCGAAGCGTTATTCGATGCGGTTGTAAACATCGAACAGCGGCAGGTACATCGAGATGACGATGAACCCGACCATCGCCCCGATCACGATGATCATGATCGGCTCGAGGATCGACATCAGCGCCTTGACCGCCGCTTCCACCTGTTCCTCGTAGAATTCGGCGATCCGGTCGAGCATCTCGTCGAGCGCGCCGGTTTCCTCGCCGACGCCGACCATGTGCGTGACCATCGAGGGGAAGATCGGCGCCTGTGCGAGCGGCGCGGCGATCGTGCCGCCGCGCTTGACCGAGGCGATCACGCCGTCCATCGATTCCTGCACGGCGACGTTGCCGCCCGTGCGCCCGGTGATCTCCAGCGCCTGCAGCAGCGGCACGCCGGCGTGGGTCAGCGAGGCGAGCGTGCGCGACCAGCGCGCGACGGCGACCTGCTGGACGATCGTGCCGATCTTCATCGGCACGTGCAGGCGGAAGTGGTCCCACTGGCGCCGTCCCCACGTGGTTTTCTTCCACTTGACGAACGCCGCGATCACGCCGGCGGTCACCAGGAACATCATCCACCAGTACTGGGTGACCATCTTGGACATCGCGACCGAGACCTGCGTCAACGCGGGCAGTTCGCCGCCGAATTCCTTGAACACGCCCTCGAACACCGGCACGAGGAACGCGACCAGCGCCATCATCACGCCGACCGCGAACACGAGCACGAGCGTCGGGTAGACCATCGCCGATTTGACCTGTTTGCGCAGGGCGGCGTCTTGCTGCAGCTGGTCGGCCACGCGCACGAGCGAGTCCTCGAGCACGCCTCCCATCTCGCCGGCCTGCGTCATCGCGACGAACAGCGGGTTGAACACCTTCGGATGGCGCGCCATCGCGTCGCTGAGCGACAGCCCCGCCTCGACGTCCTTGCGCACGGCGACGATCGTCTCCTTCAGGAATTTGTCCTCCGTCTGTTCCTCCAGCACGTACATCGCGCGCAGGATGCTCATGCCCGACGAGATCATCGTCGAGAGCTGGCGGGCGAAGATCGCCAGGTCGCTGGGCGCGACCCGCTTGAACAGGCTGATCTCGATGTTCTTCGAGGAGTGCTTGTCGGAGATGTCCAGGACGATCAGCCCGCGCTGCTTGAGCTGGTCGGAGACCGCCTGCTTGGAGTCGGCCTCGACCTCGCCGCGGGCCTTGGCGCCCCCGAGATCGATCGCCTTGAAGACGTAGGTGCTCATGGTTTGGAACCCACCCGCCTCCCCCTACGCCGCCGCCAGCGTGCTCGCCCCCATCAGGCGCCTGAGCTCGTCCGGGGTCGACGAGCGCTGTTCGGCGAGCTTCTGGCTGATCTTGCCCTGGCGCACGAGCGTGACCAGCGCGGCGTCCATCGTCTGCATGCCCACCGCGGAGCCGGTCTGCATCACCGAGTAGATCTGGTGCGTCTTGCCCTCGCGGATCAGGTTGCGCACGGCGGGGGTGGGCACCAGCACCTCGCACGCGACCACGCGCCCCGAGCCGTCGGCGTTGGGCAGCAGCTGCTGGGTCATGATCCCCTGCAGCGCCACCGACAGCTGCACCCGCACCTGCCCCTGCTGGTGGGAGGGGAACACGTCGATCACGCGGTCGATCGTCTGGGCGGCGTCCTGGGTGTGGAGCGTCGCGAACACGAGGTGGCCGGTCTCGGCCGCGGTCAGCGCCGTGGAGATCGTCTCCAGGTCGCGCATCTCGCCGACGAGGATCACGTCGGGGTCCTGGCGCAGGGCGGCGGTCAGGGCGAGGGAGAAGCTCTGCGCGTCGGAGCCCAGCTCGCGCTGGTTGACGATGCACTTCTTGTGGCCGTGCAGGAACTCGATCGGATCCTCGATCGTCATGATGTGCTCCTCGCGCGTGCAGTTGATCGCGTCGATCATCGCCGCCAGCGACGTCGACTTGCCCGAGCCGGTCGGGCCGGTCACGAGCACGAAGCCGCGCGGGCGGCGCGTGAACTCGTGCACCGCGGGGGGCAGCCCGAGCTCGTCGATCGAGCTCAGCCCGAACGGGATCAGGCGGAAGGCGGCGCCGATCGCGCCGCGCTGGTAGTAGGCGTTGACACGGAAGCGGGCGTGGCCGGGGATCGAGTAGGCGAAGTCCAGCTGCCAGTTGGTCTCCAGGCGCTGGCGCTGATCGCCGGAGAGGATCGAGTAGACGATCTCCCTGGTGTCCGTCGGCGAGAGCTTGGGGTAGTTCTCGAGCGGCGTCAGGCGCCCGCGGACGCGGACGGTCGGGTGCGCGCCCGAGCTGAGGTGCAGGTCGGATGCCTTGCGGTGGACGACCTCCATCAGCAGGTCCGCGAAATCGATGTCCATGGGTGCGTGCATCGACAGATCGGGGCGCGTCCATTAGCGAGCGCAGCGCGGGCAGCGCGCCCCTGGACGAAGATTCGAGTGCCGGCCGCCGCTTTGCAAGCCGGCTGTCAGCGCTGCGGGCCCCAGCCAAGCGAAGGTCGTCTCGAACGGGACGCCCGCGCAAGCCGGCGTCCCGGGCGAGACGACCTGAGCGCTGCTAGTTGGTGCCGATCACGCGGGCGATCTCGGCCATCGAGGTGCGGCCCTGCCTGACCTTCTGCAGGCCGTCGTCGCGCAGGCGCGTCATGCCCTGGGAGACGGCCACGTCGCGCACCGCCTCGGCGGGGCTGCGCGCCAGCGCCAGCGCCTGGATCTCCGGGGACATCTTCATGACCTCGTACAGGCCGACGCGCCCGCGGTAGCCGCTGCCGCCGCAGCGCCGGCAACCGACGGGCTCGTAGGCCTCGAGCTCCACGCGCGCCCGGTAGCCGCTTTCGCGCAGCACCTTCGCGGGGATGATCGTGCGCCGCTTGCAGCTCGGGCACAGCATTCGCGCCAGGCGCTGGGCGACGACGCAGTCGAGCGCCGAGGCGACGAGGAACGGCTCGATCCCCATCTCGATCAGCCTGGTGATCGCCGAGGGCGCGTCGTTGGTGTGCAGCGTGGAGAGCACCAGGTGGCCGGTGAGCGCGGACTCCACGGCGATCTGCGCCGTCTCGCGGTCGCGGATCTCGCCGACCATGATGATGTCGGGGTCGGCGCGCACCATCGAGCGCAGCCCGGCGGCGAACGTCAGGCCGACCTTCGACGAGACCTGGACCTGCGTGAGGCCGGCCATTTCGTACTCGACCGGGTCCTCGACGGTGATGATGTTCTTCTCGGGCGTGTTGAGCATCTGCAGGGCCGCGTACAGCGTCGTGGACTTGCCCGAGCCGGTCGGACCGGTGACGAGCACCGCGCCGTGCGTCTCGCGGCAGGCGTGTTCGAAGCGCTCGCGCTCGGGGTCGGCCATGCCGAGCTTGTCGAGCTCGACCACGACCGACTGCTTGTCGAGGACGCGCATCACGATGCCCTCGCCGTGGACGCTCGGCAGCGTCACCACGCGCAGGTCGACGTGGCGGCCGTCGACCACCAGCCCGACGCGCCCGTCCTGCGGCAGGCGCTTCTCGGCGATGTTCAGCTCGGCCATGATCTTGATGCGCGAGATCACCCCGGCGGCCATCCGCCGCTGCACGCTCGTGACGTCCGCGAGCACGCCGTCGACCCTGAAGCGCACGCGCAGCTCGCGCCCGTCGGGAGCGAGGTGGATGTCGGAGGCGCCGCGCTCGACCGCCTGGGCGACGAGCTGGTTGACGAGCTTGATGACGGGCGCGTCTTCGGAGGTCTCGTGCAGGGCGACGACCTCCGCCCCTTCCTCGGCCTCGTCGAGGCTCTCCACCGACTCGCCGACCACGTCTTCGAGCCTGTCCAGGCGCGAGATCAGGGTCGCGATGTCATCGGGGGGCGCGACCGCGACGCGAATCTCGTAGCCGGTCATGATCGCGATGTCGTCGACCGCGAGCACATTCGAGGGATCGGCCATCGCGACCAGCAGCGTGCGCTTGTCGGCGAAGGCCACCGGCACCGTCTGGTAGCGCTTGGCGACCGTCGTGCTCACCAGGTTGGCGGCCGCCATGTCCACCGTGAACACGCCCAGATCCAGGTGGTCGAGCCCGTAGCGCTCGGCCAGAGCCCGCGCCAGCGCGTCCTGCGTGAGCGCCCCGTTCTCGAGCAGCACGCGCTCGGGCGTCGTGCCCGACACGCGCGAGCGCTCCAGCGCCTCGTCGACCTGCCCGCGCGAGGCCAGGCCCAGGTCGACGATCACGTCGGTGAGGAAGCGCTGCGAGGAGCCCCGTCGCGAGGGCTTGGTGATGCCCGTGTAGCCCTCGGCCCCCGTCGCCTGCTCGGCCCCGGTCCGCGAGTCGGCTTCGGCGTACGGATCTTCGTTCAGGTCCCCGGGTGGGTGGGGATTCAATTCCCGCTCCAGCTCGACGTCCGCGCCGGCGTCGCCGAGCGGGTCGGCGCGCTCGACGGAGATGACGTGATCGCCATGATCGATGCCCGCCTCGACCGCGCCGTCGATCCCGAAGATCGCGTGCAGGTCGGGATCGGTCTGCTGCGGAAGGTCGCTCATCGCGCGCGCTCCGCAGGCTCGTGCTCAGGTCCCCGCGGGGTCCTCCTCGCGCACGGCACGGCGCATGACCTCCAGCGGCGCCGCGCGGCCGGTCCACAGCTCGAAGCTGAGCGCGCCCTGCGCGACCAGCACCTCCAGCCCGTCGACGGTGCGCGCTCCGTGCGCTGCGGCGGCGGCAAGCAGGGGGGTGGGTCCGGATCGGTATACCAAGTCGACGACATTCGAGTACTCACCGACTTGATCGAACGTCAATCCGAGTTGGTTGAGCGCCTCGCCGTCAGTAGCCGAGCGTTCTATCCCCGCGGGCTCCCGCAGCCCCACGGAGGTGCAATTGACCAGCAGATCGGCCGGCCGGGGCGCGCGCACCGCCTCCACCTCGAGCTCTCGCGCGAGCGTCCGCGCGCGCTCGGGGGTGCGGTTCCACACAGCCACCTCGCTCGCGCCCGCCTCGCGCAGCGCCCACGTGACCGCGCGCGCGCTGCCGCCCGCGCCCAGCACGAGCGCGCGCGGGTGGGCGGGCATGTCGGTCAGGCGCTCGAGCGCCGCGATCAGTCCGGGCGCGTCGGTGTTCTCGGCCGCGATCGTGCCGTCGGCGGCGAACGTCAGCGTGTTGGCCGCGCCGATCTCGCGCGCCGCCCGCGAGGCGTGCGCGGCCAGCGCGAGCGCCGCCTGCTTGTGGGGGATCGTCACGTTCGCGCCGAGGAAGCCCGCCGGCCCGAGCGCGCGGGTCGTCTGCGCGAACAGCGCCGGCGGGACCGGCAGGCGCTGGTAGCGCCAGCCATCCATCCCCAGCGCGGCGAGCGCCGCGTTGTGAATCGCCGGCGAGCGGCTGTGCGCGACCGGCCAGCCGAGTACGCCGAGGCGGGGCATCATTTGCGCTTGCAGGTCGGCGGGTGCCCGCCGCCCCGCGCGACCGCCGCCTTGTAGGCGGCGGCGTTGACTTCGAATTCGGCGAGCGTCTTGGAGAACACCTGCTCGCCGCAGCCGTCCGCGCCGGCGACGTAGTACAGGTAGCTGACGTGCGCGGGGTGGGCGGCCGCTTCGATCGACGCCGCGCCCGGGTTCGAGATCGGCGTCGGCGGCAGGCCGACGTGCGTGCGCGTGTTGTACGGAGAGTCGATGTGCAGCTGCGCTTCGGAGAGTTCGTGCGTGTACGTCGCGACACCCGTCTCGAGCTCGACGGCGTAGTAGATGCTCGCGTCGATCCCCAGCGGCATGCCCGCCGCCAGGCGGTTGTAGATGACCGCGGCGATCTTCGGCCGGTCGCCCGGGATCAATGCCTCGCGCTCGACCATCGACGCCACGATCAGCAGCTGGTAGGGCGTCACGTGCAGCGCGCGAGCACGCGCGATGACGCTCACGCCGAAGTTTTCCTGGAACGCGACCAGCTGCTCTTCCACGAGCCGGCCGACCGGCGCCCCAGGATCCATGTCGTACGTCGCCGGGAACAGGAAGCCTTCGAGATCCGGCGTGCCGTGCGGGGCGCCATACGCGGCTGGGTTCAGCAGCGGCGAGCGCTTGGAGGCCACGCGGTAGCTGCCCTCGAGGCCGTCGGCCGCCGCGATCTGGGCGATCTGCGCGCGGGTCTTGCCCTCCGGGATCAGCACCTTGACGACCCGCGGCAGCGCCGGCGCGGCGTGCTTGGGGCTATCCGAGTGCAGCAGCGCGAACAGCGCCGCGACCACCGCCGCGAGCGCGAGCACCGCCGACAGGCGCGCGAGCGGCGAGCGCCCACGCCTCGCCGGCGACTGGAGCGGGGGTGGCGACTCCACCGGCGGCGGCGACTCGACCGGCGCGAGCTCGACCGGCGGCGCGAGCTCGACCGGCGGCGCGGGCTCCACCGGCGGCGCGGGCTCCACCGGCGGCGCCGACCCGACAGGCGGCGGCGGTGGCGGCGCGGACGGCTCCTGCGCCGGGACGTCGAGCGGCTGCTCGGGCTCGGCGGCACGCCGCCGAGCGCGCTCCAGGCGATCGCGCTCGCGTTCCGCCGCCGTGCGTTCGCGCCCTGGTCGTGATCGGTCGCCGCGAGACAAGGACCACGAACCCTAACGCGATCTGGCCGCGAGCCAGCTCTCCAGCAGGTGGGCGGCGGCGCGCGAGTCCTCGCTCGTCCTGAACGGCCCGCCCGCTCCGCCCGCCCCGTCGATCCGCTGGGCGAGGCGCGTCGTGAAGCGCTCGTCGTGCATCTCCACGGGGACGTCCTCGCCGAGCCGCAGCGACAGCTCGCGCGCGAACGCCCGCGTCTCGCGCGTCTGCTCGGTGTCGCTGCCGTCGAGCGACAGCGGCAGCCCGACGACCACGTGCTCCACCTCGCGTTCGCGCACGAGCTCGCGCAGGCGCGCGAATCCGCGCCTGGTGGCCGGCCGCGCGACCACCTCGACGGGCGTGACGATCGTGCCGGTCGGGTCGCTCAGCGCACAGCCGCAGCGGGCGCTTCCGTAGTCGAGCGCGAGCACGCGCATGCTCGAGCTCAGCCCGCGAGCGCCGCTTCGATCGCGGCGCGCCCCACGTCGATCGCCTCGCCGAGGCGCTCGGGATCGCGCCCGCCGGCCTGGGCCAGCGTGTCGCGTCCGCCGCCGCCGCCGCCCACGACCTCCGCCGCGCTCTTGACGATCGCCCCCGCCTTCACGCCGCGCTGCACCAGCTCGGGCGCGACGCTCGCCACCAGGTGCACACGGCCTTCGGCCTCCGTGCCGAGCAGGATCGCCGCGCCCTGCAGACGGCCCTTGAGCCGGTCGACGACGTCGAGCAGCGCCTTCGCGTCGGGCACGTCGAGCTTCGCAGCGAGCACGGGCACGCCGGCCGTCTGACTCGCGCCGGCGGCGAGCGTCTGGACGTCGACGTCCGCCGCGCCGCCGCCCGCGGCGCCTCCCTCCTTGATCTCTCTTTCGAGGCGCTTGCGCTCTCCCGCGAGCGTCGCCAGCGCCTGCGGCGCCTCCTCGGGACGCGTGCGCAGCTGCGTCGCCATCTCCCTCAGCAGGCGGTCGTGCTCGCGCAGCAGGTCGACCGCCACCGGACCGGTGACCGCCTCGATGCGCCTGACGTTGGCGGAGCTCGAGGTCTCGTGCAGGATCCGAAACGCGCCGATCTCGGCCGTCGAGCGCACGTGCGTGCCGCCGCACAGCTCGCGCGAGTATTGATTTTCCCCCCCGCCTCCCCCCTCGCCGACCTCGACCATGCGCACCACCTCGCCGTACTTCTCGCCGAACAGCGCCATCGCGCCGAGGCGCCTGGCCTCATCGAGCGTCGTCGTGAGCGCGCGCACCGGGTCGTTGCGCGCGATCCACTCGTTGACGCGGTCCTCGACGTCGCGCAGCTCCTCCGCGCTCAGCGCCTGTCCGTGGCTGAAGTCGAAGCGCAGCTTGTCCGGCCCCACGTACGAGCCCGCCTGGCGCACGTGGCTGCCGACCCGCTCGCGCAGCGCCGCCTGCAGCAGGTGGGTCGCCGTGTGGTTGCACTCGGTCCTGTGCCGCGTGAGGTGGTCCACGCGCGCGAGCACCTGCTCGCCGACGTCGAGCGTGCCCGCCTCCACGATCACCTCCGGGATCCGATCCTCGCCCACCAGCAGCACGTCCTCCACGCGCGCGACGCAGTCGCCGTGCGCGCATTCGATCGTGCCCACGTCCGAGATCTGCCCGCCGCCGGCGGCGTAGAACGGCGACTCCGCGAGCTTCACCAGCAGCCGCCGCGGGGCGCCCCCGCCGTCCCCGTTGCCGCCGTCGCCCCGCTCGACCGAGCGCACCGCTACGACCGTCGTCGGCTGCACCTCCGTCTCGTACCCGGTGAAGCGGGTCGCGGCGCCGCCGTCCAGCCACCCGAGCTCGCCGGCGCCCACGCCCGCGGTCACGCCCGCGCGCACGGCGCCCCCCCTGCCCCGCTCCCGCTGCTCCTCCATCAGCTCTTCGAAGTCGCCCTCGATCGACAGGTCCGCTTCGGCCAGCAGCTCACGGGTCATCTCGTGGGGAAAGCCGTGGGTGTCGTGCAGCGTGAAGACGTCGAGCGCCGGCACCGACGAGCGTCCGGCGGCGCGCGCCTGCTCGATCTGATCGCGCAGCATCGCCATGCCCTGCGCGAGCGTGCGCCCGAAGCTCTCCTCCTCGGCCGCCAGCCACATGTCGGTCGCGTCCGCCTGCTCGCCCAGCTCGGGGTAGGCGCCGCCCATCACCTCGCGCACGCGCGCCGAGTAGCGCGTCAGGAAGCCCGGCGCGAGCTCGAGCGCGAGCCCCTGCTGGATCGCGCGGCGCATCACGCGGCGCAGCACGTATCCGCGGTCCTCGTTGGAGGGCACCACGCCGTCGGCCGTCAGGAACGTCATCGCGCGCGTGTGGTCGGCGAGGATGCGCAGCGCGCGGTCGCTGTCGAAGTCCGCGCCGTAGCGCCTGCCCGAGAGCTCCTCGCCGAGCTCGATCAGCGGCTGGAACTGGTCCGTTTCGAACACCGACCGCCTGTCCTGCAGGATCGCCGCCATGCGATTGAGGCCGAGGCCGGTGTCGATGTTGTTCGCCGGCAGGGGCTTGAGCACCGAGCCCGGCTCGTCGGGCGCGGGCTCCTGGTCGTACTGCATGAACACGAGGTTCCAGTACTCCAGGAAGCGCTCGTTCTCGCCGCCGGGGAGGTCGTCGGGCGAGCCGTGCTCCACGCCGCGGTCGAGGTACAGCTCCGAGCACGGCCCGCACGGACCCGTCGGGCCGGCCTGCCAGAAGTTCTCCGAGCGCGGGCAGCGCACGATCCGCTCGGACGGCACGCCGAGCTCGCTCCACAACCCGATCGCCTCCTCGTCCGGGCCGAGCCCGAGGCCGTCGTCGCCTTCGAACACCGTCACCCAGATGTCGCTCGCGGGGAAGCCGAACGCCTCGCGCGAGAGCTCCCACGCGAAGGCGATCGCCTCGCGCTTGAAGTAGTCGCCGAACGAGAAGTTGCCGAGCATCTCGAAGAACGTCAGGTGCCGCGCCGTGTTGCCGACGTTGTCGATGTCGACCGTCCGGAAGACCTTCTGGCAGTTGGTCAGGCGCGGCGCCGGCGGCGTGTCCTGGCCGAGGAAGTACGGCTTCAGCGGATGCATCCCCGCCACCGTCAGCAGCGCCGAGGCGTCGTGCGCGGAGGGCACCAGCGAGGCCGACGGCACGCGCCGGTGACCGCGCTCCTCGAAGAAGCTCAGGTAGCGCTCGCGGATCTCGTCCGAGGTCATCATCCGAGGATGATCTTAGGCGTCTATAGACACCCACCGCTGACGGGGCCGAGGGTTCCGTCAGCTGATCGTGCCGTGGCCGACGACCACATCGCCCGCGTACAGGCACGCGAGCTGCCCCGGCGCGGTGCGCTCGGCGGGCTCGTCCAGCTCGACCGCCAACCGCGCATGGCGTCCCGCGCGCGGATCCCCGGGCAGGCGGCACGCGAACCGTCGCCCGTGGGCGCGCACGCGCACGCCGTCCACGCGGGCGCCGTCGCGATGGAGCGTCGCCTCGCGCACGCTCACCTCGCGCGCGAGCAGCGCGCCGCGCGGGCCGACCGTGACGGTGTTCGAGCGCGTGTCGGTCGCGAGCACGTACAGCGGCTCGGGCGCGGAGACGCCGAGGCCGTGGCGCTGGCCGACCGTGTACACGTGCGCCCCGCCGTGCTCGCCGAGCACCCTCCCGTCGAGATCCACGATCGGCCCGGCGCGCCCGGCCAGCCCCGCGTGGCGCTCCAGGAACTCGCCGTGCCGGGTGCCCGCCAGGAAGCACAGGTCCTGCGACTCGCGCTTGCCCGCCACCGCCAGCCCGGCGCGCTCGGCGAGCTCGCGCACCTGCTGCTTGCGCATGTCCCCGAGCGGGAAGCGCAGCCGCGCGAGCGACTCGGGGGCGAGCGCCGAGAGCACGTAGCTCTGGTCCTTCGCCACGTCGACGGCCGTCCGCAGCAGCGGTCCTGCGTGCACGCGCGCGTAGTGGCCGGTGGCGAGCGTCCGCGACCCCAGCCGGCGGGCGAGCTCGAGCATCGCGTCCAGGCGCACGCTGCCGTTGCAGCGCACGCACGGGTTGGGGGTCAGGCCGGCGGCGTGATCGGACAGCCAGCCGTCGACGACGCCGGCGCGGAACTCCGCGCGCAGGTCGATCGACAGGTGCGCCATGCCCAGCTCGTGCGCCAGCTCGCGCGCGCCGCGCACGGCCTGCGCGGAGCAGCAGCTGAGATCGCCGTCGTTCTCCGGGTCCGACCACAGCTCGAGCGTCACGCCGACGGCCTCGCCGCCCGACTCGCCGACGAGCAGCGCCGCCACGGCGCTGTCGACGCCGCCGCTCATCGCCACGAGCGTGCGTCCGGGATGCGCCGCCAGGCGTGCCCGTGCGCGCGCCGCCGCCCCCAACGCGCGGTGCAGCGCGTCGGCCGCCAGCTCCGCCGCGTGGCGCTTGGCGGCGCTCAGCCCGCCGAGCTCCCGCGCGATCTCCCGCGCCCCGATCCGCGCGGCGTCGAGCAGCGGCGCGCCGCGCAGCAGGCTCACCGCGGCGCTGCCGGCGGCGAGCGTGGCGCCGCAGCCGCTCGCGTCGAAGCCGGCGTCCGCGATGCGGCCGTCCGGGCTGCGCGGATCGAGCGCGATCGACACGCGGATCAGATCGCCGCACGCGGCGCCGCCGGCGGCGCCGGTGAACGCGTCGTCCGGGCAGTGACCGCGCCCGAGCGGGGATTCGAGATGGGTGATCAGCTGCTCCCCCTGCGGGGACGATGCGGCGGTGGCGCTCACCCGAGCGAGTGTAAGGCTATGACTGCCCTGCTTCGTCGATCGCCTGCTCGATCGAGAAGGCGTCCTGCACACCGGTCAGCACGATCGCCTGATCGTGCTTGTTGATGACGAACAGCGTCGGCGTCGCGTACACCTGCACGCCGCGGGTGACCGAGCCGAACGAGGCGACCTGGCTGGCCGGCGCTTCCTGCACCGCGACCTTCCTGCCGCGCTCCGCGCGCTGCACCTGCTGCACGGCGCGATGCACGACGGCGTCGTCCGTGCCCTTCGGGTTCCAGAACAGCAGCAGGACCACGTCGCCCTTGGCGAGCTCCGCTTCGACGGTCCGCTGCCCGGCGAGCGTGGTGGGCGCGGCGGTCGAGCTCTTGTGCACGGTGCTCGCGGGCGCCCTGGTCGACTTCGCAGAGGCCGGCTGCGCGCCAGCCTTGGTTGCGGGCGACGGGGTCTTGACGGGCGCGGCCGCGCTGGATGAGCGAGGCGCGACCGTGGCGCTCGACGTCTGTGTGGTGCTCGACGTCCGCGGGGACGCGCCCACCGCCGCCACGGCTTCGTGCGCTCGGTTGACGTCGCGCGTGAGCCCTTCCAGGCCGGGCGCCGAACCGTGGTAGACGTGAGTAGAGGTGCCCGTGGCCTTGGCCTTGGCCTTGGCGGCGGCGCTGGTCGACGCGGAGCCGCTGGACGCGGTGCCCGCGTGCCCGGTGGCCGTGCTGGCGGGGGCGGGCGTCGAGGGCGTGGTGGCCGATACGACCGGCGTGGAGCCGGAGCCGCCGGTGCTGGTCGAGCGCCCCTGCAGGGCGAACAGCCATACGCACGCGAACAGCACGACGACCACGAGCACGATCTGGAATGGGCGAGAGAGCTGCGCCATCGCGTCATGCTTCGGCATCTCGGGCGCAGAAGTTGAACGGCGATATGCGCGTTGGACGCTTCGAGCCGGCGTAAGCGACGCGCTACAGCGCGTGGTGGCCGCGCAGCACGGCGTGCACGACGGCGTTCGTCGCCATCTGCTCCTGCCCGCCGCCCTGCATGTCCTTGAGCACGGTCTGCCCGTCGGCGAGGATCGCCACGTAGCGCGCGCGGAGCGCGTCGGCGTGGCCGAGCTGCCCTTTGAGCGAGCGCCCGCCGAGATCCATCTGCGCCGAGAGCCCCGCCGAGCGCGCCTCGCTGAGCAGGCCGAACGCCGCCGCGCGCAGGTCCTCGCGCGGGTGCTCCCCCTCCCCCTCCCCCTCCGGGGACGATGCCGGGGACGATGCGAGCGCGACGAACAGCTCCACCGGTGCCAGCGTCGCCGGCGGCGGAGCGCCGGCGGCGCTGGGAGCGCCGCCGCCGTCGCCGGCCAGCAGGATCCGCTCCATCCCCGCCGCCCAGCCCATGCCGGGCGTCGGCGGCCCGCCAGCTGCTCGACCAGGCCGTCGTAGCGCCCCCCGCCCCCCACCCCGCTCTGCGCGCCGAGCGCATCGGAGGTGAACTCGAACACGGTGCGCGTGTAGTAGTCCAGGCCGCGCACGAGCGTCGGGTCCAGCTCGTGGGTCACGCCCGCCGCGTCCAGCAGCGCGCGCACGTGCGCGAAGTGCTCGGCGTCCGCTTCGCTCAGGTGCTCGCGCAGCAGCGGCGCGCCCCGCATCACGCCCTGCGTTCCCGGGTGATCGGAGTCGAACGCGCGCAGGGGGTTCAGCTCGATCCTGCCCCTGACCTCCTCCGACAGGCTCGCTTCGTTGGCGCGCAGATACGCCTGCAGCCGCTCGCGGTACTCGCGCCGGCTGTCGAGGCTGCCGAGACTGGAGAGGCGCAGCCTGAGGTTGCGCACCCCCATCTCCGCCAGCAGCGCCGCGAGCAGCGAGATCGACTCGGCGTCCACGGCCGGGTCCTCGGAGCCGATCGCCTCGGCGCCGATCTGCCAGAACTCCCGGTAGCGCCCGGCCTGCGCGCGCTCGTGGCGGAAGAAGCTCGACAGGTACCACAGCTTCACGGGCTGGCGGCGCTTGTGCATGCCGTGCTCGACGTAGGCCCTGCACACGGGCGCGGTGCCCTCGGGGCGCAGCGTGAGCGAGCGCCCGGCCTGGTCCTCGAACGTGAACATCTCCTTGCGCACGATGTCCGTCGACTCGCCGACCCCGCGGGCGAACAGCTCGGTCGCCTCGAACACCGGCGTCTCGATCCGGTCGTAGCCGGCTCCCTCGAGGATCGAGCGGGCGCGGGCCTCGAGCGCGGTGCGCCGCGAGGCTTCCTCGCCGAGCACGTCGAAGGTGCCGCGCGGCGCTTTGATCTTCGATGCGCCCAAGGTCAGGCTGCCGGCGAGTCGGCGGTCCGGGCGCCGGGCACGCGCTCGCGCAGCTCGCTGAGGAAGGGGTTGCTGTCGCGCTCGCGCCCGAGCGTGGTCACGCCCATGTGCCCGGGGTAGACGACGGTCTCCGGCGGATAGGCCGCGAGCAGGCCGCCGATCGAGCGCTCGAGCGTCGGCCAGTCCCCGCCCGGCAGGTCGACGCGCCCGACGGAGCCCTGGAAGAGCACGTCTCCCGAGAGCAGCGCGGGGTGGGTGGGCGATCGAACCCCGTAGGTGACGTGGCCGGGGCTGTGCCCGGGCGTGAACAGCACGTCGAGCTCGAGGCCGGCGAGGCTCAGGCGCTCGCCGCCGCTGACGAGGTGCTCGGGCTCGTAGCTCTCGAACGGCCCGAACCCCGGGGGCACCCAGCTCATGACGTCCGTGAGCAGCGGCCGCTCGATCTCCGGGCAGTACACGGGCGCGCCGGTGGCGCGCGCGATCGGCGCGACCGCGCCGATGTGGTCGAAGTGGCAGTGGGTGAGCAGGATCGCCTCGATCTCGACCCCCAGCGCGTCGATCGCCGCCAGCAGCCGCTCGGGCTCGTCTCCCGGGTCGACGATCACCGCGCGCGTCTGCTCGGAGCCGGCGCGCACGATGTAGCAGTTCTCCTGCACGGGGCCGACGGTGAACGCGCGCACGTCCGGGGCGCTCATCACGACGCCGCCCGTCCGCCTCCGCCCTGCTTGGCCTTCTTGCGCTGGCGGCGGTCGTAGACGAACTTGTCGGTGTAGTAGCTGATCACCGTGTACAGGACGAGCACGATCGGGAACAGGCTGATCGCCTGGTTGGACTGGTGCAGCAGGAGGATCACCACCAGCAGCAGGAAGATCGCGGCGAACATCGCCTTCGTGAACGCGCCCCGCCACGTCGGCGGGCGGTCGCGCTTGTCCAGCAGCTTCTCCTTCTCCCGCGCACGCTCGCGCGCGTCGCCGCTCTTCTCCGCGGCGGTCGGCTTGCGCCCGGTGCGCCCGCGCGACTCGACGACGCCGGCGGCGTTGCCCCGGTGCTTGGTCTGGCGTTTACGCCTGGTCTGAGCCATGACTCAGCAGCGTAGTGCGTTCTCGATCAAGTGGCGCGCGGGATCGAAGCCGGGGATGGGGACGTCCGCCGGAAAATCGTCGAAGGCGGATGCCGGCGCGAGCCCGACGAGCTCGGCGCTGAGGAGATCCGCGTGCGCGCGGACGGCGTCGACGATCCTCGCGAGCGGCAGCTCGAGCGGGCGCTCGACGTTCATCGATATCTGCACGATGCCGCCGCTCAGCGCGAGGCCGAGCGCGCGTAGACCCGGTAGCCCGTCGCGGCCGCCCTCGCGGATCAGCGCGGCGATCGCGCGCGCGTCCTCGACGCTCGCGGGGGGCGCGAGCTGCACGTTGAACGCCACCAGCGGCGGCCTCGCCGCGACGAGCGTGGCGCCCGCGCTGGGATGCATCCGCGGCGGGCCGAAGTCGGGGATCATCCGCTCCTCGCCCGCCGCCATGCGCGCGGCGAGCCCCGCCACGCCGCCGCGGCGCAGCTGGGCGCGCGTTCGCGCGGAGCCCGGGTCCGTCCCGGACAGCTCGCCGTAGATGAACACCGGGACTCCCAGCTCCTGCGCGATGCGATCGCCCACGACCAGGGCCTGCGCGCACGCCGCCCCCTGCTCGCGCGGGTCGAGGTACACGATCGGCGCGACGTCCAGCGCGCCGACGTGCGGATGCAGGCCCGCCTGCCCGGGGCCGCCTCCCGCGCGGGTCATCACGTCGATGCGCCGCACCGCCACACGGGCGCCGCGCAGGAGCGCGTCCGCCAGCTCGCACGGATGGCCGGCGAGCGTGAACACGGAGCGGTTGTGGTCGGGGTCGGAGTGGACGTCCAGCACGCGCACGCCATCGGGCGCCCCGTCCCGCGCGGCGCCGTTCGCGAACGCGGCGCCGACGGCCGCGATCGTCTCCGCGTCGCGCCCCTCCGAGACGTTCGGCACCGCGAGCAGGGTCGGTGGCGTCATCGCGGCACGAGGCTACTGTCGACCGCCGACGCGCGCCGTGTGGCTGGGCGATCCGGCCGCCAGGGCAGCTGCTAGGCGTTCTCGCTGCTCTCGCCGGCCAGTGCCTCCAGGCGCGCGCGCAGCGATGAGGCGTTGCGGACCGCAAAGGCCTCCCAGTCGTTGTTGAAGTAGACGAAGATCTCCTGCTGCGCGCGCCAGGCGTGCAGGCGGTCGGCCCACGTCCGCAGCTCGCTCGTCGAGTAGTTGCCGCGTGCGCCGCGCCTGCCGTAGTGCAGGCGCACGTAGCGCCACGCCGCGGTGGCCGCGTGAGACTGAAACGGCCGATCGGGGTGGTCGCCGATGACGAGCGCCACGCGGTGCTCGCGCAGCAGCGTGTAGACCTCGGGAACGAACCAGCTCGGGTGACGGAACTCGAAGGCGTGACGACCGTCGGGCAACGCCGCGAGCGCGGCGGCCAGCCGCCGGTCGTCCCTTGGGAAGCTCTCGGGCAGTTGCCAGAGGATCGGCCCGAGGCGGTGCGATTCGATCAGGGGCTCGAGGCGCTCGTGGAACCTCGCGACGCCGTCGGCGACGTCGGACAGGCGCTTGACGTGAGTCAGGTAGCGGCTCGCCTTGACCGCGAATATGAAGCTGGGAGGCGTTTGCTCGACCCAGTGCGCGACGGCGTCCCGGCTGACGAGGCGGTAGAAGGTCGCGTTGACCTCGACCGTGGAGAATCGCTCGGCATAGCGCTCCAGCCAGCGCCGGGCCGGCAGCCCGGGCGGATACAGCTCATCCCGCCACGCCCGGTAGTTCCAGCCGGAGCAGCCCACGTGCACGGGCCTGAGCCGGGGGAGCGTTCCTCTGCTCACGCGGCACCTGACGGATCGACGGGCTGCTGCGGACCCACGACTTCCTCAGAACGCCCGTTCGGCCAGGAGCGCAGATCGCTCGCGCCGCGCGGCGAAGAGGAAGCGGTGGACGGCCACGAGTCCAGCCACGTCGCTCACGTCGCGGTCCAGCTGAGGGACGAGGATCGGGTGCTCGTCGTCGAGCTCGACGACGAGGCGGCGCATGCTGGCTGCGTCGCGCCGCGCCAGCGCACGCAGGTCGCGCAGCGCCTGCAGGGACCTCTCGGCCAGGTCGGCGTCGCCGCCGAAGTCGGCCGCGAGGGCAGGCTCGTCGGCGGGCTGTGCGGCGTGCGCGAGCATCCGCACCTGGTTGACGACCACGCCGCCGAACGGCATTCCGGCCTCTCTCAGGCGCCGGCGAAAGAAGATGGCCTCCTCGACGGGCGCGGGCTCGGGCGAGGTGACGATCAGGAACGTCGTGGCGGGGTCGCCGAGCAGCCGGTTGACGGCGCTCGCGCGCTCCGCGAACCCGTCGGCGACGTCGCTCAGCACGCGGAAGAACGCGCTCAGGTCCGTGAGCAGGTCGACGCCGGTCACGCGGCGCAGGGCGCTGAACACCAGGCCGCTGCCGCGCGCGGCGATCGCGGCGGCTGCGCCTGTCGGGGCAGTGAGGATCTTGAGCGCGCGACCTTCGAGAAAGCCGGTGAGTCGCTGGGGAGCGTCGAGGAAGTCGAGCGCGCTGCGCGAGGGTGGCGTGTCGAGGACGATGGCGTCGAAGCGGCCGGAGGCGTCGAGCTCGTAGAGCTTGGCCACGGCGGTGAACTCCTGCGAGCCGGCGACCGCGCTGGAGAGCTCCTGGTAGATCCGGTTGGCGAGGATCTCCTCCCGGGTGGCCGCGTCGGGCGCGAGCAGGTCGATGAGCTCGTCGAAGGTGCGCTTGGCGTCGAGCGTCATCGCCCACAGCTCGCCACTCAGCTCGATCCCCTGCCCGGCGAAATGGGCGGGCTCGATCAGACGCGGCTCGTTGTCCAGCCGCTCCAGCCCCAACGAGTCGGCGAGCCGGCGCGCCGGGTCGATCGTCACGACGGCGACGCGCCGGCCCCGCGCCGCGAGCCCCAGCGCGACGGCGGCGGCCGTCGTCGTCTTGCCGACGCCGCCCGAGCCCGTGCAGATGCAGATCCGCTTGCCGGCCATGCGCTCGGCGACGCTCACGGCGCGAGCTCTCGCGACAGCAGCTCGAGCGCCGCGGGATCGAGCGCTGACTGGAACACGAACGGGAGCGTGACGATCGCCACGGCCTGAAGTCCCTGTTGCAGCCTTGCGATCTGCGTGCGCTGGCGGTGCGCCCATCCGGCCAGGAAGAGTGCGGCGTGCTGCGCGGGCGACGGCGGCGCCGCCCGCAGCGTCCGCTCGTCGTGGTCCGAGAACCGGTGCGGCAGGACCGCGTTGACGACGGCCAGAGCGAGGTCCATGCCCAGGTCCTCCCGCAGCCGCGAGCGCAGCTGGAGCGTCTCGCCGACCGGCATGTCTTCCGCCTTCGCCACCGCCAGCACCGCCGTACGTCGCGGATCGCCGAGGAAGCTCGCCACCGCGCGGCCCTCCCTGGCGATCGGGCCCACGCGCGCGACCGACGCGAACGTGCGCGGCGCCTGCAGCATCGCCAGAGCCTGCCCGGTCGCCGGAGCGTCGAGCACGACCAGGTCGTAGCGCTCCGCGCCGCGGGCGCGTCGCTCGTGCTGGGCGAGCTCCCAGACCTTGCCGATCGTCAGCAGCTCGCGCAAACCGGGCGTCGCCGCCGTCAGCCCCGTGAAGAGGCGGCTTCGCGAGAGCAGCGCGGCCAGCACGCCCACCGGGAGCCGCTCGCTCAGGTACTCCTCCATCGCCCGCTGCGGGTCGATCGAGATGTGGTGCAGACGCTCGGAGACGGCCAGCTCGGTATACACGCCCGTCGTCTCGGGCGCGAGCGCGCGCGAGACGTCTTCACGCGCGGTCACCTCGACGACGATCGTGCGAAGCCCGCGACGGCTCGCCGCCAGACCCAGCGCAGCCGCCACGGTGGACTTGCCCACGCCGCCCTTGCCGGTCACGACGAGCAGCGAGCGGGCGAACAGATCGTCCATCGGTGTGGGACCCTAGCCGCAATGCCAACTCGCGATCTCGCAGGACCGTCGTCACAGTGCCCGCGATGAACGCGCGCGAGCGTCTGCGGCTCACGCCCGAGGAGCTGCGCCGGCGCTGCGACCCGGCTGAGCTCGGCCTGCGCAGCACCGCTGAGGTCGAGCCCGGCGACGGCGCCGCCGGGCAGGAGCGCGCGCTGCGCTCGATCGACTTCGCGGTCGAGGTCTCCCAGCTCGGCTACAACGTGTTCGCCACCGGCCCGGCGGGCACGGGCAAGCGCGAGACGATCGAGGCGCGGCTGCGCGAGCGCGCGCGCACCCAGCCGGCGCCGCGCGACGTCGTCTTCCTGTTCAACTTCGAGGAGCCCGGCAGACCGCTGTGCGCGACGCTCGCGCCCGGCCAGGGCCGGCGGCTGGAGCGGGCGATGGTGGCGTTCGTCCGGCAGGCCGGGCGCGAGATCCCGAGCGCGTTCGAGAGCGAGAGCTACCGGCGCCGGCGCTCGGAGGCGGTCGAGCCGTTCGAGCACGAGCGCGAGGAGATGCTCGAGGAGGTGCGCACGTTCGCGCGCTCGCGCGGCCTGGAGCTCGAGATAACCCCCGCCGGGGCGGTCACGATCCCGCTCGTGCACGGTCGTCCGGTGAGCCCGCACGACTTCCAGCAACTGCCGGAGGAGACGCGACGGCAGTTCAACGCCGCCGGCCACGAGGTCGAACAGCGCATGAACAGCGTCGTGCCCCAGCTGCGCGAGATCGACGCGCGAGTGCGCGAGCGCGTGCGCGCGCTCGAGCGCGAAGTGGTGCTGTTCGCGGTCGGGCACCTGATCGACGCGGTCAAGCGGGAGCACGCCGACTCGCAACCGGTGGGCGCATGGCTGGAGCGCGCCCGCGAGGACGTGGTCGACAACTACGGCGGCTTCCTCGCCGACGCCGAGCAGACGCAGGCGACGATGTCGGTGGGCGCGATGCTCGGCCGCGGCATCGACGCGTTCCGGGCGCGCTACGAAGTCAACCTGTTCGTCGCCGGCGAGCAGGACGGCGCGCCGGTCGTCGTCGAGCGCAACCCCACGTTTCCGCGGCTGTTCGGCCGCGTCGAGTTCGAGTCGATGTTCGGCGCGGCGATCACCGATCATCGCCACATCAAGTCGGGCGCGATCCACGCGGCGAGCGGCGGATACATGATCCTGCGCGCCGAAGACGTCCTGCGCCAGCCGTTCGTGTGGGACAAGCTCAAGGAGATCCTGCGCACCGGCCAGGCCCGCGTCGAGAACCTCGGCGAGCAGTTCACGCTGTTCCCGACGGCGACGCTCACGCCCGACCCGGTCCCCATCGACGTCAAGATCGTCCTCACCGGCTCGGGCGAGCTGTACGAGCTGATGCATGCGCTCGACGAGGACGTCGCCGAGCTGTTCCGCGTGCGCGCGGACTTCGACGTGCAGATGCCGTGGACGCAGGCCGCGGGCTACGCCGCGTTCATCAGCGCGCAGGTCGCCCGTCACGGGCTGCGCCACTTCGACGCGAGCGCCGTCGCGCGCGTCCTCGAGCACGGCGCGCGCCGCGCCGCCCACCAGGGCAAGCTCTCCACCCGCTTCGAGGAGATCGCCGACCTCGTCACCGAGGCCAGCCACTGGGCGGGCCTCGCCGGGGCCGAGCTGGTGGCGGCCGAGCACGTCGAGCAGGCGATCCGCGAGCGGCGCGGGCGCTCGGACCTGATCGAGCAGCGCCTCGCGGAGATGGTCGACGAAGGCACCGTGCACATCGAGCTTCAGGGCAGCGCGATCGGGCAGCTCAACGGCCTGGCGGTCGTCGCACTCGGCGACTACGACTTCGGCCACCCCGCGCGCATCACCGCGACGACCGCCATGGGCGGCGGCGAGCTCGTGAGCATCGACCGCGAGAGCAAGCTCAGCGGGCGCGTCCACGACAAGGGCTTTCTGACGCTGCACGGGTATCTCGAGCAGCGCTACGGCAACGGCGTGCCGCTGTCGCTGTCGGCGAGCGTCACCTTCGAGCAGTCCTACGCCGGCCTCGAGGGCGACTCGGCCGCCAGCAGCGAGCTGTACACGCTGCTCTCGAGCCTCGCCGAGGCGCCGATCGACCAGGGCATCGCGGTCACCGGCTCGGTCGACCAGCACGGCCGCATCCAGGCGGTCGGCGCCGTGACCGAGAAGGTCGAGGGGTTCTTCGACGCGTGCGCGCGCGCCGGGCTGACCGGCGAGCAGGGCGTGATCATCCCCGCCAGCAACCGCCGCCACCTGATGCTCGAAGAGCGCGTCGTAGACGCCGTCCGCGAGGGTCGCTTCCACGTGTGGGCGGTGGCAAGCGTGGACGAGGGCATCGAGCTGCTCACGGGCGTGCGCGCGGGCGAGCGCGACGCGGATGGCAGCTATCCCGAGGGAACCCTCCACCGCCGCGTCCAGGACCGCCTGACCGCGATGGCGCGCGCCGCGCGCGAGTGGGGACGTCAGACGCGGGGCCGCGACCGTCAGTCCTCGGCGACCCGCAGCGGCTGACCGATCTTCGAGCCCTGGCGGTACACCGAGATCGCCTTCAGGCCCATCCTCCAGGCATCGAGGAACGCCGACTCGATCGTCTCGACCGTCGTCTCGCCCGGCAGGTTGAGCGTCTTGGAGACCCCGCCGCTGAGCAGCGGCTGGACCGCGGCGACCATCGCCAGGTGACCCGAGACGGCGACAGGGTCCGGGCCGCCCGCCGTCTGCACCACCGCCCTGTCGGGCGGGCGCAGCCCCGGCGCGCCGGCGAGGTGCCCGTGGTCGAGCGCGTACTCGCCCAGCTCCTGCAGCGCTCGGGTGGAGTAGCCGAGCGCGAGCAGACCGTCCGCGAGCGCGCGGCTGGCGAAGTGGGTCTCGCCGCCGTCGGTGAAGCGCTTGTGTCCCGCGAGCGCGTAGTAGGGCTCGATGCCGGTGCTCTCGCAGTCGAGCATCAGGCTGACCGTGCCGGTCGGCGCGATCAGCGTCGTCTGCGCGTTGCGCAGCCCGTGCGCCGCGCCCTCCTCCAGGACGTCCGCCCACGCCTCCCGCGCTGCCGCGAGCACCTCGGATGGCGCCTCGCGCCCGACGCGCTCGGCGGCATCCCGGTGCGCGGCCAGGACGGCGAGCATCGGCTCGCGGTTGCGCGCGAACTCATCGAACGGCCCCAGCTCCGCGGCCAGGCGCGCCGAGCGGCGGTACGCGGCGCCGGTCAGCAGCGCGGTGATCGCCGCCGCCCACGCGCGTCCCTCGTCCGAGTCGTAGGGGATGGCGAGCGTCAGCAGCAGCGCGGCGAGGTTCGCATAGCCGAGGCCGATCGGACGAAAGCGCCGCGCGCCCTGTTCGATGCGCTCGGTCGGATAGGCCGAGCCGTCCACGATCGCGTCCTGGGCGAGCACCAGCAGCTCGACCGCGTGCACGAACGCGCCGACGTCGAACGAGCGGTCCTCGCGCAGGAACGCGAGCAGGTTCAACGTCGCGAGGTTGCACGCCGACTCGCCCACGTGCAGGAACTCGCCGCACGGGTTGGAGGCGGTGATCGGACCGGAGCGCGGGCAGGTGTGCCAGCGCCCGATCGCGTCCGAGAACTGCAGCCCGGGATCGCCGCAGGCCCAGGCGGCCTGCGCGCACGCACGCAGCAGATCGCGCGCTGGGAGCGTCTCGACCACCTCGCCGGTGGTGACCGCGCGCAGCGCCCACTCACCGCCCTGCGCCGCGGCGCGCATGAACTCGTCGCTCACCCGCACCGCATGCGTGGCGTTCTGGAACGCGAGCGAGGCCACGGCCTCCTCGGGCTGGAAGCCGGCGGCGAGCAGCGCGGCGCCGTGCTCCTCCTCGCGCGCCTTGCAGGCGATGAACTCGAGCACGTCCGGATGGTCGGCGTCCAGCACGACCATCTTCGCCCCGCGCCGCGCGCGCCCGCCCGAGCGGATCGTCGCGGCCCACGCGTCGGCTGCGCGCATGAACGACACGGGCCCGCTCGCCAGCCCTCCGCGCGAGACCGGCTCGCGAGAGGAGCGAACGCCGGACAGGTTGACGCCGGTGCCGCCGCCCTGCTGGAAGATCACCCCCTCGCGCGCGTTCCAGTCCAGCAGCGCGCGAATCGAGTCCTCCGTCTCGAGGATGAAGCACGCCGAGGTGAACGGCTCGCCCTCGACGCCGACGTTCAGCCACACCGGCGTCGCGAACGTCGCCCGCTGGCGCAGCACCAGCGCCGTGAGCTCCGCTTCCAGCGCCGCGCGCCGGCGCTCGTCGCGAACATGGCCCGACGCCCGCGCCCACCCGCCGATCGTGCGCACGACGCGCTCGATCAGCTCCCGCACCGAGCGCTCCTGCGAACCGTCCGCCCGGCGGGCGAAGTAACGCCGCGCGACCGTCGCCACGGCGGTCTCGGACCAGCTCGTCGGAGCCTCGACGTGCTCGCACGCGAACGCGATCCGCCCGTCCGCGAAGCGCACCGCAACCGGGCGTGCGCCCCACTCGACGACCGCGAACGGGTCAGCGCTCAAGGCGTCGTCCACACGCGCATGCCGACGCGCCCGAAGCCCCACACGGTCGCGGCTTCGGCTTCGGGCACCCGCACGCAGCCGTGCGACGCGGGATAGTCGGGGACTTCGGGATACTCGTGGATGGCAAAGCCGGGGTAGAAGTACTGCGCCAGCGGCATCCACGTGTGGAAGGGCGCCGACCAGCTCAGCGTGTCGCGTTCGAGCACCCGAAAGTGCCCGACCGGGGTGGGCCAGCCCGGCCTGCCGGTGGACACGTGGATCGCGCGCTGCACGCGTCCCTTGCGCACCAGCAGCAGCACCTGCTGAGCGATGTGCACCTCCATCCCTTCGGCGCTCGACCACGGCGTCGGCCGGTGCGCACGCGCGAGCGCCGCCCGCGTGCGCGGCCCGACGACGCCGTCGCGGACGAGGCCGCTCCACCCCTGAAACGCGACGACGGCATGCCAGGTCCGAATGCCGAAGCGACCGTCGGCGACCCCGGCGGGCAGGTAGGTCAGCCGCTGGAGCTCGTCCTGCAGCGCGCGCACCGCCGCTCCGCGCGAGCCCAGTTGCAGCGCCGGCGCCGAACGCGTGGCGCTGACCCGCGCAGGCGAGGCGAGCGCGACCGGCGCCATCGCCGAGACCGAGAGGGCGAGCGCGCTCACCACGACGCCGACCGCCGCATGCAGGACGCGGATGCTCGGCTGGCCCGGCGTCGATGTGCGCGACGGCCTCATGAGCCACACGCCGCGTCGCTCAAGCTCGAGCCGGCCTGGCGACCAGCCGCAATCTCAGGTTGGCGAGCTCGCCGGGCGAGTAGGACCTGACTTCGAGGGTCAGGCAGTCCTCCAGCGACGTGAACGCGGTTCCAGCGCTGGCTTCGACGACGCGCAGCAGGCGCCGGCCGTCGGTGAGGTAGCTGTCGGGTTCGAAGCGAGGTGAGCGCATCGCACGGGGGAGCAGGGAGCGGGACGGTGTGGTTGCCATCGATCCATAGCCTGGCCGCCCCATCACCGCCGCGCATCCGCGCGAGCAACGCTTTCGGCGGCGGGAAACTACGTATGCGCCGGGGGTATCGCGGGGCCTAGATTCAGTTGATGGCGGCGATCGAGGTCGAGGACCTGTTCAAGAGCTACGGCTCCGTCGACGCGGTCCGCGGCGTGTCCTTCCGCGTGCAGGAGGGCGAGGTGTTCGCGCTGCTCGGGCCGAACGGCGCGGGCAAGACGACGACGCTCGAGATCCTCGAGGGTCATCGCCGGCGCAGCGGCGGCCAGGTCCGGGTCCTCGGCATGGATCCGCAGCGCGGAGGGCGTGCGCTGCGAGAGCGCGTCGGCATCGTGCTGCAGGCGGCGGGCATCGACGGGGAGCTGTCCGTGCGCGAGGTGCTCTCGATCTACGGCAGCTCCTATCCGCGCGCGCTGCCGGCGCAGGAGCTGATCGAGATGGTCGGCCTGCAGGACAAGCGCCGCGCACGCGTGAAGACGCTCTCGGGCGGCCAGCGCAGGCGACTCGATCTGGCGCTCGCGCTGGTGGGCGACCCCGACCTGATCTTCCTCGACGAGCCCACCACCGGCTTCGACCCGGCGGCGCGACACGGCGCATGGCAGCTCATCAGCAGCCTGCGCGGCGCCGGGCGCACGATCGTGCTCACCTCGCACTACATGGACGAGGTGCAGCAGCTGGCCGACCGGGTGGCCGTGATCGCGGCCGGCCGCATCGTCGCCGAGGGAGCTCCCGACGCGCTCGGCGGCGAGCCGCACCAGACGTCGATCTGCTTCCGGCTGCCTCCCGGCATGGGAGCCGAGCAGCTGCCACCGGGGCTGCGCCGCGTGGCGCGTGCGCATCAAGGAGCGCTGGAGCTGCGAACGGGCACGCCGACCGGCACGCTGCTCGAGCTGTGCGCGTGGGCGGTCGAGCACGGGATCGAGCTGGCCTCGCTCACCGTGAGCGGCCCGTCGCTGGAGCAGGTGTACCTGCAGCTCACGGGCGAGGACGCCGATGGCGGCGAGTGAGCAGCCCGATCGCGCCGCTCGGCGACCATCCTGGGCGCGCCTGCTGTCGGTTCAGATCGGCTACCAGCTGCGTGTGCTCGTGCGCTCGCCGCTCGGCTCCTTCGCGACGCTCGTGGTGCCCCTGATGGTGCTGCTGGCGGTCAACCTCCTATACAAAGGCACCCGCCTGGAAGGCCGCGGCGACATCACGTACACGCAGTTCTTCACGCCCGCGATGATCGCGTTCGCCGTCGTCAACGTCTGCTACATGAGCGTGATCTCGCAGACGACGCTCGCGCGCGACGAAGGCATCCTCAAGCGCATTCGCTGCACGCCGCTGCCCCCCTGGATCTACATGGCGGGACGTCTCGGCTCGGCGGCGCTCGTGGCGATGGTCTCGGCGATCGTGGTGGTGGCGGTCGGCGCGGGCGTCTACGACTTCGAGGTGATCTGGGGCGCCGTGCCGGCCGTGCTGGTGACGCTCGCGCTCGGCATGTTCTGCTTCTGCGCCGTGGCGCTGGCCGTGACGGTGCTGATACCGAGCGCCGACTCGGCGGTTCCGGTGGCGTGGGGCACGATCCTGCCGCTGTGCTTCATCTCGGACGTCTTCGTTCCGATCGAAGGCGCCCCGCGCTGGCTGCGCGACATCGCCTCGTTCTTTCCCCTGCGCAGCTTCGCCGACGCGCTGGAGACGGCGTTCAATCCCGTCACGGGAAGTCATGCGCTGCAGATGGGGCACCTCGAGCTGCTCGCCGCGTGGGGCGTCGCCGCGAGCGCGTTCGCGTTGATCGCATTCCGCTGGGAACCGAGCAGCGGACACGACGCGCGCGGCGGCGTGCCCGCAAGGACGGCCTTCGCAGTCGATCGCGCTCGCGCTCTGTTCGTTGAGAGACGCGGCAGCGTGAGAGCGCCTGGGACGCAGGGCCGTCCCGCTTACCGGCCGCGCCGTCGCGCGACCGGCAGCGAGCGTCGCGCGCCTGAGCTCGCGGAGATCCGAGAGCGGGATGATCCACTCGCCGGCGGCGAGCGCATCGAGGGCCCGGCACCGGCAGAAGACGCCAGCATTCCCCCCGGCCCTCCGTGAGCCTCGGCGCAAGCTTGGCGCACGGGCACACGATCGAGGTCAGGCCGCCCCGCGTGCGCTCGGCCGGCCGGCGCGACCCGCGGCTAGACTGTGCTGCCCGATCCGGGCCGGAGTAGCTCAGCTGGTTAGAGCAGCGGAATCATAATCCCCTATCCGGGGGTCCACCGCTTGCCTCGGGCCTCAAAAAAAGCCCCGCAAATCGAACCTTTTTAAGTGTACCAGGGGGTGCGGCGGGGTGCTCAGATTTCTCTACGGATTTCTCCAGAGGGCCGCTCCGGGGGCGCGGCGTGGGCAACGGGGCCTCCTTGGGCGACGGCGCGAGTCCTCTTTGCGGCTACTCGTGGGAGGGCCAGCGCTGGGGCAGCTCGAACAGATCGGCCGGAGTGCGGGTGGCCTCGCTCGTGTTGATGTGCCCGTCCTTTGCGATGTGGTGCGTGCGC
>JBKQHH010000238.1:0-7466 GCA_052148875.1 Solirubrobacteraceae bacterium | reverse complement strand
GAGCTTCACGAAGTCCGGGAAGCGGCCCATGTCGACGTGGCTGTAGCGGCCGTCCCAGAAGAGCTCCTGCCACTGCCTGACCATGCCGAGGTAGCCGTTATTCATGATGAACACCTTGATCGGGATCTCGTTCTGAGCGCAGGTGGCGAGCTCCTGCGCGTTCATCTGCACCGAACCGTCTCCGGCGATGCAGCACACGAGCTGATCCGGGCAGCCGACCGCCGCGCCCATCGCCGCCGGCAGGCCGAAGCCCATCGTGCCCAACCCGCCCGAGTTGATCCAGCGCCGCGGCTTGGGGAAGTCGTAGTACTGCGCCGCCCACATCTGGTGCTGGCCGACGTCGCTCGTGATGATCGCCTCGCCGCCCGTCGCCTCGTGCAGCGCCTGGATCATGTACTGCGGCTTGATCTCCGCATCCGCGCTGTCCTCGTAGGCGAGCGGGTACTTCGCTTTCCAGCCGTCGATCCTGGCCCACCAGGCGTCCAGCCGCGCCGGGTCGGCGCCGATCGCGCGGTACTCGATCACCAGCTTCGCGAGCACGTTGCGCGCGTCGCCGACGATCGGGATGTGCGCGGGCACGTTCTTGGATATCTCCGCCGGGTCGACGTCGATGTGGATGAACTTCGCGCGCGGCGCGAACTCCGAGAGCTTGCCCGTGATGCGATCGTCGAAGCGCGCGCCCACCGCGCAGATCAGGTCCGCCTCGTCCATCGCGTAGTTGGCCGCGCGCGTGCCGTGCATCCCCAGCATGCCGAGCCACTGCGGATGAGCCTTGCCGTCCACGCGCGCGGGGAACGCGCCGAGGCCCATCAGCGTGCACGTCACGGGGAAGCGATCGGAGGTGGCGAACTCGGTCAGCTCGGCCGCGCCGTTCGCGTTGACCACGCCGCCGCCCGCGTAGATCACCGGGCGCTGCGCCGCCGCCAGCGCCTTCGCCGCCTGGCGGATCTGCTTCTGGTTGCCCTCGATCTTCGGCTGGTAGCCGGGCAGGTGCACGTCGGTCACCGGCTCGTAGTCGATCTCCGCCCGCGAGAGGTCCTGCGGGATGTCGACGACCACCGGCCCGGGACGTCCGCTGCGCGCGATGTAGAAGGCCTCGTGGATCGCCCGCGGCAGCTCCTGCGGGTGCTGGATCATGAACGAGTGCTTGACCACCGGCATCGTGATGCCGATCGTGTCCGCCTCCTGGAAGCCATCCGTGCCGAGCAGGTCGGTGCGCACCTGGCCTGTGATGAACACCACCGGCACCGAGTCCATCATCGCGTCGCACATCGGCGTGATCAGGTTGGTCGCGCCCGGCCCGCTTGTCGCGAACGCCACGCCGACCTTGCCGGTCGCCTTCGCGTAGCCCTCCGCCGCGTGCCCGCCGCCGGCCTCGTGCCTGACCAGGATGTGGCGGATGCCGCCATCGACGATGGCGTCGTAGGTGGGAAGGTTGGCGCCGCCGGGCAGGCCGAAGACGACGTCCACGCCCTCCGCCTTCAGACATTCCATCAACGCATCAACCGCGCGCATCTCGCCGCCTCCTTCCTTGTTTGATCGATGAAGAGGGGCCCGGCTGGTCGGCCTGCGGCCGCCTGCGCCACCCTCTGGTAGGGAAAAAGCCAGTGTACCAGCGGGTTTGGGCCCGCCAGCGGCCGTTATGAAGAACCGATCGCCACGCCGATGGCGAGCACGATCGCTCCGCCGACCGTGACCACCAGCAGCGACGAGCGCAGCGAGACCTCGAGGAAGCGCTGCCTGACCCACGCGATCGCGAACAGCTCGAACGCGACCACGCAGCCCGCCACGAGCAGCGCTTTGTGGACGTTGGAGATCAGGAACGGCAGCGTGTGGAAGATGCCGCCGAGCGTGGTCATGCCGCCGGTGATCGCGCCGCGCACGACCGCCGAGCCCCGCCCTGTCTGTTCGCCGGTGTCCGACAGCGCCTCCGACCAGCCCATGCTCACGCCGGCGCCGAGCGCGGTCGAGAAGCCGACGAGCAGCGCCGTGTGAGAACTCGAGGCGATCGCCGCGGCGAAGATCGGCGCGAGCGAGGAGACCGTCCCGTCGATCATGCCCACGAGCGCCGGCTGCACCACGCGCAGCACGAAGTCGCGCTCGTCGGCGAAGCCCGCGCGGTGGATCCACCGCGCCAGCGGCGAGTCCTCCGGTTTCGGGGCGATCTTCACTTGGGTGCTCATCGGCTACCGACAGCGTATGCCACCGACCGGCTTAGGGCGGCCGAATTTGGCTTAGGGCAGCCGAATCGGCGCGACTGCCCCAGCCGTGGGACGAGCTCGGGTCCGAGCCTTCAGGCCCTGATCTCGACCTTTTCTTCGTACTTGGATTCGTTGACGGCGACGATCACCGCCGGGCCGGTTTCAAGCCGTGAGGTGAACGGGTTGAAGAACGTGCTGAGCAGATCCTGTTCGCCGCCGTGCGTCGAGAACGTGCTCGTGCCCTTCTTGGCGGCCACGTCGAGGTTCCCGCCCACCACGCCGCTGATCGAGCCGGTCAGTTCGAACAGGATGCCCTGGCAGGTGAATTCGGCGAGCACGCCCGCGGGACCCGATTTGCTGACGTACTCGATCCACGCTTCTCCGGCGGCGGGTTCTCTGCCGCTCAGCCCGAGTTCGCCGTGATCGACGAGGATCGTTTCGAGCTCCTTGGTTTCGGTCGGACCCGGGAGGCAACTACCGGTGGGGGTCGTGCAGTCGCTGAACCTCAGCTGGTCTTCGCCGGTCTTCGGGCCCGTGATCCTGCCGACGTCGGTGCTGGACCTGCACGTGATGTCGCCGGCCCCGCCTTCGAGCACGACGGTCGTGCTCTTGGAGCTGTAACCGGGCTTGGGCCCGGGCCCGGGCGCCCATTCGTACCTGTTCTTCTTGCCGGCTTCCCTTTCGGCTTCGGTCGCGGGCATGGTGCAGACCTTGTCCGTGTAACGGCCGGTGTACTTCCTGCCTTCCTTCGGCGCGGTCACGCAGCGCCCGTATTCGCCCGCCTGCGCAGCCGGCGCGAGCATCGCCGCGAGGGCGAGCGCCGCGGCCAGGCACAACCCGACGATTCCGATGCGACTCATCTCAAACCCCCTCCTCTCGCCGGGCGTCACCCCGCAGCCCGGATCCAGAGAAACGCTACCAGCTCAAAGCTCAAGCCATCTGCATGGCGCTACTCGGCGGGACTCCGCTGCGGGCCGGCCGGGACGCGCACCCAGGATTCGGGCGCGATCGCCGTCTCGGGGAACTCCAGCTCGGCCCCGCAGCGCGTGCACAGCGCGTCGTAGATCTTCGTCACGCGCCCGCAGTTGGGGCACTGGCGGCGCAGCTCGTCGCGCTCGACGCGGTAGGCGATCGCCGCGAACAATCCCAGGAACGGGACGGCTCCGGAGATCAGGAACCACAGCAGGAACGAGCTGCCCTTGAGCTTGCCGATGATCCCGCCGGACAGCCCGAAGCCGACGGCGATGATCACGTACGCCATCGCGACACGCCCCTCAGAGCAGGACGCGCACTGCCCAGATGATGGCGACGATCGCCAGGATCACGGCGACCGTGCCGGCGATCGCCACGGCGATGCCGATCACGATCTTCAGCAGCACGTAGCCCGCGATCAGGACGACGAGCCCGGCAATGATCGTCTTGCCGATCGAGCGGGAGCTGGAGGTGGCGCTTCCCGAAGGCTCGTTCATCGCTTATGAATGGTAGCGCGGCCGAGCAGGAACTCCTACCCCTGCCCGGCCGCGCCGCCAGGGCGCCGGCCGAGGGAAGCCGGCGCTGGTCGCTGCGGAGGGATCACTACATGCGACCCAGCCGACCGAACTCGCGAGCGATCCTTGCCGTTGCGATGTCGACATTGCTGAGACCTGCGCGGCGGCGCCCCGCACCCTGCCCCACACTCGTGAGTTGGTAGCGGCGGACACGAGGGTGGGCGGGCCCACTATTTGGAGCATCCACCGGTTCCTCGGGCAGCAGGATGAACCGCCGAGGAGACGAAACGCTCGAGTTGGCTGCTGACCGGTTCATGGTCAGCATATTGGCGCGACGGGCACGCGTTGCCTTTGGCCCGAAGTCCAAAATGTGGCGCGCGGCGGTCTGCGAAGTGATGGCCGGCGACGACGAACGCCGTATTACCATCGCTACACGGCGGACGTCGAAAGGATCACACGCCGAGCTGTTCGTGGATCAGGCGCGCGACCTCGGTCCCGTCGGCGCGTCCGTTCGTCTCGCGCATGACGTGCCCGACGATCGGGCCGATCGCCTTGGCGCTGCCGCCGCGCACGCGCTGCGCGGCGTCGGCGTTGGCCTCGATCGCAGCCGCGACGACCGCCGCGAGCTCCTCGCCGCCGCCGTCCATCGCGGCCAGCCCCTCGGACTCGACGATCGCCAGCGGGTCCCCGCCTTCGGCCACCAGCTTGTCGAGCACCCGCCGGCCCGCGCCGACGCTGATGCGCTTGGAGTGGACGAGCCCCACGAGCTCCGCGAGCGCCTGCGGGCGCACGCGCGAGGCGCCCGGATCCTCGCCGTCGTCCAGGCGGGAGAGAAGCTCGCCGGTCACCCAGTTGGCCAGCGCCTGGGGCGGCGGCGCGGGCTCCCCCCCCGGGGACGATGCGGCGCCGGCGTCCAGCGCTGCCTCGAAGTAGTCGCCGAGCTCGCCGCGGAAAGCGAGCATCTGCGTGCTCTCGGCGCTCAACCCGTGCTGGCGCAACAGGCGCTCCGCGCGGTCGACGGGCAGCTCGGACATGGCCGCGCACGCGTCCTCGAGCATCTGCTCGTCGATCGCCACCGGCACGAGGTCGGGCTCGGGGAAGTAGCGATAGTCGTGCGCCTCCTCCTTGGAGCGCAGCGAGGTGATGGCGCCGGAGGCGGGGTCGAAGTGCAGCGTCTCCTGCACGACCTGCCCGCCACCGCGCAGGATCTTCTCCTGGCGCGCGATCTCGGCCCTGATCCCGCGCTCGATGAAGCGGAAGGAGTTCATGTTCTTCAGCTCGGTCTTGACTCCCAGCTCGCTGGCGCCGGCGGGGCGCAGCGAGATGTTGGCGTCGCAGCGCAGCGAGCCCTCCTCCATGTTGACGTCGCTGACCCCCAGCTGGCGCAGCGTCGTGCGCAGCAGCTTCAGCCACTCGCTCGCCTGCTCGGGCGAGCGCACGTCGGGCTCGGTGACGATCTCCGCGAGCGGCGTGCCGCCGCGATTGAAGTCGACGATGCTCGCGTCCGAGCCGTGGATGCGCCCGCTCGCGCCCACGTGGATCAGCTTCGCCGCGTCCTCCTCGAGGTGCACGCGGTGGATGCGCACCTCACCCAGCCTGCCACCACGGCACAGCGGCTCGTCGTACTGGGAGATCTGGTAGCCCTTGGGGAGGTCGGGGTAGAAGTAGTTCTTGCGATGGAAGATCGACCGCGGCGCGAGCTCGGAGCCGAGCGCCAGCCCGATCATCAGCCCCAGGTGGACCGCACGGGCGTTCACCACCGGCAGGCTGCCGGGCAGCCCCAGGCACACGGGGCACGTGCGCGTGTTGGGAGGCTCGCCGAAGGACAGCTCGCAGCCGCAGAACATCTTGGTGGCGGTCGCGAGCTGCACGTGGATCTCCAGGCCGATGACCGGTTCGTAGCCGACGTCTTCCTCAATGGGGCCGCCTGCCGGCGGCTGGGGCGGCGTTCGTAGTGGCTCAGACACGAGCGGCCGTCCCGTCGAAGCCGATGCTCCGCTCGAGCGCGTACGCGGCGTCGAGCACGCGGTTCTCGCTGAACGCCGGGCCGGCGATCTGCAGTCCCACCGGCAGCCCCTCGCTGAGCCCGCACGGGATCGAGATCGCGGGGATGCCCGCGAGCGACATCGGCACGGTGCAGAAATCGTTCAGGTACATCGCCAGCGGGTCGGCGGTCTTCTCGCCGAGCTTGAACGCGACCGTGGGCGCGGTCGGTGTGAGGATCAGGTCGACGTGCTCGAACGCCGTGCGGAAGTCCTCGGCGATCTTCGTGCGCACGCGCTGGGCGCGGCCGTAGTAGGCGTCGTAGTAGCCGGAGGACAGCGCGTAGGTGCCGAGCATGATGCGGCGCTTGACCTCCGCGCCGAAGCCGTCGTGGCGCGTGCGCGTGTACATGTCCAGCAGCTCGCTCGCGTCCCCGGCCCGCAGGCCGTAGCGCACGCCGTCGAAGCGCGCGAGGTTCGAGGAGGCCTCGGCGGGCGCGATCACGTAGTAGGCCGACAGGGCGTGCGGGGCGTGCGGCAGGTTGACCCGCAGGATCTCCGCTCCCAGCTGTTCCGCGCGTCTGAGCGATGCGTCGAACGCCTCGAGCACGCCCGCTTCGATTCCCTCGCCGGTGAGCTCCGCGGGGACGCCCAGGCGCACGCCGTCCAGGCGCTCGGCGGTGGGCAGCTCGATCTCGTGGGGAAACTGCAGCGAGGTCGCGTCGCACGGGTCGCGACCGATCATGTGACGCAGCAGCAGCGCCGCGTCGCGCACGTCGCGCGTTAGCGGCCCGGCCTGGTCGAGCGAGGACGCGAACGCGATCATCCCGTAGCGCGAGACCGACCCGTACGTGGGTTTCATGCCGACGATCCCGCACAGCGCCGCCGGCTGGCGGATCGAGCCGCCGGTGTCCGTGCCGAGCGCCCACGGCGCCAGCCCCGCCGCAACCGCCGCCGCGCTGCCGCCCGAGGAGCCCCCGGGGACGCGACCCCGGTCCCACGGGTTGCGCACGACGCCGAACGCCGAGTTCTCGTTGGAGGAGCCCATCGCGAACTCGTCCTGGTTGGTCTTCGCCAGCAGGCTCGCGCCGGCGTCCTGCAGGCCGCGCACGACGCTCGCGGTGTACGGCGGCTCATAGCCCTCGAGGATCCGCGATCCCGACTGGCTGGGGACTCCCTCGGTGCAGAACAGGTCCTTGACCGCCAGCGGCACGCCGCCGAGCGGCCCTGTCGCGGACCCATCGGACGCGGCCGCGGCCGCCCGCTCGGCGACCCACGTGAAGCAGTTCAAGCCGTCCTCGCCAGCCGCACGGTCGGACGCGGCGCGCGAGCGGTAGCACTCGAACAGCTCCCCCGCCGCCAGCGACCCCGCGGCGATCGCGTCAGCCGCCTCGGCGGCCGAGAGCTCGAGCACGTCGACGGCGCTCATGCCTGGGGACTCGGCACCAGGAAACCGCCGTCGCTGACCGCGGGCGCCTGCGCCAGCGCGACGTCCCGCGGCAGGCAGGGACGCGGCTCGTCGGGGCGCAGCGCGCTGGTCACGTCGACAACGTGGGAGGTCGGCGCGACGTCGTCCAGGTCGAGCTCGCCGATCCGCGCCACGTGGTCGAGCACTGCGGAGAGCTCGCGCGCCATCGGCTCGATCTCCTCCTCAGCGAGCGCCAGACGCGCGAGCCGGGCCACGTGCAGAACCTCGTCGCGTCCGATCACAGTGGCGCATTGTAGGGGTCGCCTCCTGGCCACCGCCGGCACCGTCGGCAGGACTCCGGCGCTAGGAGAAGTCGCTCGTGTCCTTG
>JBKQHH010000237.1:0-6631 GCA_052148875.1 Solirubrobacteraceae bacterium | reverse complement strand
GCGGCTTGCCGGTCCCCGAGCATCTGAAGGAGACCAGTGCCGACGTCCTGCTGCGCGTGTTCTGCCATGCCCACGGCAAGAAGGTGGTCCTGCTGCTGGCCGGCTATGACAAGGGCAAGGAGCCGAGTGCCAAGCGCCAGAACGCGGAGATCAAGCGGGCCAGGCAGCGCCTGACGCGCTGGAAGGATCAGCAGAGGGTCAGCGCCAAGCGGACGGCCAGCCGGGGCCAGTCTCGCGGCAAGCGGAGGTCTTGACAAATATGCGGTATGCTGCATAAATACTGTTGGACGACCCGACTACCGGAGTTCTGTGATGGCTACGAAGTTCGACGACTACATCAGCGAGGTTGAGGAGAGGGCGAAGGCTGGCGGCCCGGAGGCCATCGCCCGCTGGGATGCCTTCAACGCTCACTACGCGATGGCCCGTGAGGTGCGCGAGCTGCGCAAGGAGCGCAATCTCACGCAGAAGCAGCTCGCCGCCGCCTCGGGCATCAACCAGGCCGAGATTTCGCGGATCGAGCGCGGCCAGACGAACCCGACCGCCAGTACGCTTGCGGCACTGCTGGCGCCGCTGGGTGCCCGCGTCGGGGTAGTCCCGCGCGAGAAGCGCGACCTGGCGCACGTGTAGGAGGAGTCTCAGCGGGCCGCAGCGTCCGGCCTCGTCCTCGCACGCCTGCTGGTAGCCGTAACAAGGAGGGCGCAGCCCGACGCCTCCGGTGCAGGTAGCGGCGGCCACCGCGCCGCAACCCGTAGCGTTGTGTGAGGGTCGCGGTCACCGCTCGGGCTGCCGCGAGTTCGGGTATGCCGCTTGACGATCCTTCGCCCCTCGGTGCTCGTCGTTGATGGCTTTGGCGGCTGGAGTGCTCGCGTCGTCTGAGGGGCTGGACCCAAGTTCGTTGGCCGGTTGACGGCGGTTGTGGTCAGTACACGTAGATGGGACACGACTGCGCCAGTTCGCATGGGGCGCGGCGTCCCGCTTTCCGGCGAGTGAACAGGAGGGAAGGCAGATGGCGAGGCTCAACAAGACTTCTGGACAGGCCCAGGCTGGTGGCGGTGAGGTGGTGTCGTTGGACGAGCCGCTGCTCGACTGCGTTGCCGCGGCGGCGCTGCTGAACGTGCGGGTCTCTTGGGTGCGTGACGCGGCACGGCTGGGGCATTTGCCGTGTCTGCGCGTGGGGCGTCATCTGCGCTTCACGCGGGTGATGCTCGAAGACTGGCTGGTGGTGCAACTGGCGCGCCCGCCTGCGGCTGGGCGTGCGTACGCGGCAGCGGCCGCCACGCCCCGTGCGAACGCGAGTCCGTTCAGGCGCAGCACCCAGGCGGCGCTGTTGGCGAGCTTGGCGGAGAGGCCGAATGGCACTGCGATTGAGCGCGAGGGATAGCGATTCCCGCAGGCGATCAGGGACACAGCCGGTCGGGCCTGGTGGATCCTCAGCGGCCGCGGCTGGCGCTGCGCTCGGGGGTGTCGCGCCGGAGCGCTCGCGTGAGCCAGCGGGTCGGCGAGAGGATGCGGTTAATGCGTAGCGGGTCGCGGCTGGGGCTCCAGCCAGGCTCGGGGTGCACTGGGTGCGCCAGCGACGGGATCTGTGAGCGGCTGTGGCGGATGTGTTCGGCGAGGCGCCGGACGCGGTCGGGGTCTTGTCCTTCGAGGCCGAGCTGGTCACGTGCGAGGAACCAGTCGGTGCCGTGTCGTGCGCGTGTGGCCTGCACGTAGGCGCTCTCCTTGCTGGTCTGCCAGCCTTATGTTGCGCGGCCGGTTATGTTGAGCGGGCGTGCGGCGGGGCGGGGTTTCCCTTCTGCTCGCGGGATGTTGCGGGGGAAGTGCTCAACATAATCAGAGGGCTTGTAGGAACGCGAGGAGCGTGTCCGGGGGCCGATATTTGCCTGGTGGAGTGCCCAATGGCGCGGTGCGCGCGATCGCCCTTTCCTTCAGGGCGCGGTCGGCGTGCTCGTAGATGTGGGTGGTCTTGATGCTCTCGTGGCCGAGCCAGAGCGCGATCGTGGCGATGTCCACGCCGCTCGCCCTGAGGAGCATCGCGTTGGTGTGTCTGAGCACGTGCGGTGTGACCGTCTTCTCGCTCAGCGAACGGCATCCAATGGCGGCTGTGGCGGTGTGCTTTCGGAGCAGCAGGCCAATCGTGTGACGGCTGAGTGGCGCTCCTTGGCGCGTGGGGAACAGCGGGTCTTCGGGCTGCCCTTGGCGCTCGGTAAGCCACTTGCGTATGACCGTGACGGTCTCCCGGGTCAGCGGCGTGGCGCGCTGCTTGCGTCCCTTGCCGATCACGCGGACGTGCGCGCCGACACCGAGACTGAGGTCGCCGACGCGCAGGCCGGTGAGCTCTGTGACGCGCAGCCCGGTCTGGATGGCCAGCAGCAGCAATGCGTGGTCGCGGCGGCCGAGCCAGGTGCTCTGGTCAGGCGCGTCGAGCAGCGCCTTGACCTCCTCGGCGCTCAGATACGGGATGTCGTTGCGCTCGTATCGCTTGGCAGGGATCGCGGCCACCCGCGTGATCGTCGCCGCGTGCTCTGGGTGTCTGAGTGATGCGAAGCGGAACAGCGAGTGGATCGCCGCCAGTCGCTGGTTGCGGGTGCGGGGACTATTGCCGCGATCTCGTTGCAGATGCTCCAAGAACGCGCCGATCAGGGGCGCGTTCAGGTCCTCAATCTCCAGCTGGCATGGCTGCTTGCCGGTCTGCTGGCTTGCGAAGGCGATCAGCAGCCGCATGGCGTCGCGGTAGGAGGCGATCGTCTGCTCGCTGGCGTCGCGCTGGGTGATCAGGCGCTCGGTGAAGAACGCCTGCAGAGTCGGGGCGAGCAGGCTCATTGCAGATCCTCCCGCTGCAGCCGGTCAACGCGTTCGCCGATCAGCGCCATCAGCTCGGGCACGGCCTGCAGATACCAGTAGGTCGAGCTCGGCGCGACATGACCGAGATAGGTGGACAGCAGCGGCATCTGCCGGTCCACGTCCTGCCCTCTGCGATACCAGTCGAGCAGCGTGTGAACGGCAAAGCTGTGCCTGAGATCGTGCGGGCGGGGCCGTTGCCGCGCTCCGTGGCTTTGAACGGCTGTCTGCGCGATCAGCCTGCGGAATATGCGCTCGAAGGTCACGGGCATCAGCCGTTCCCCGCGCGCGCCGAGGAAGAACGCCGGCGTGGCGGGGTGGGGGCAGTGACGCTCGCGCAGGCGCGAGTACCGTCTGAGCGCCTCGGTCGTGCTCGCATGCAACGGCACCTCACGCCAGCGGCCACGCTTGGCGGCATGAACGCGCAGCACCCCTTCGCGGAGGTCGACATCGCCGCGGTCCATTCCCAACGCCTCACCGATCCGCAGGCCGGTGCAGCCGAGCAGGCCGACCGCCGTTTCGGCGCTCGCGGCTCGCAGCGGCGGCGTGAGCGCCCCGGCCGCGGCCATCAGCGCCGCGATCTCCTCCGGCGAGTAGATGTGCGGCGCCAGGCGCCGTTGGCGCTGGGCGGGCAGCAGATCGTGTGAGGGCACCTCGCTCTCAGGATCGATCACAGCCAGGTGGCGAGCGAAGCCGCGGATTATCGAGAGCCGCTGACGGCAGCGGTAGCGATGCGCAGCGCCCGGCAGGCTGGCCCATGCCAGCGCCAGCTCGCTGGTCAGGTGTGCGGCGCCCCGCTCCTCCAGGAAGCCGACGAATCCTTCGAGCATCCGCCCGTCCTTCTCCAGCTTGAACCCCAGCTGGCGGCGGATCGTCAGATAGTCATCAAGCGCTTGACGTAGAGGGCTCATGCCGTAACCCCCGGCCACGGCCGTGCCAGGCTGCGCAGCGCCCTCCGGTCGACCTTCGCGTAGATCGCGGTCGTCTGCAGCTGATGATGGCGCAGCACGTGCGCGACCTCTGAAAGCGAAGCGCCCGCCCTGAGCATCGCTGTCGCGGCGGCGTGCCGCAACCGGTGCGCGTAGACCGGCTCTATCCCCGCACGAACACACGCCGCGTAAACGACCATGCTGACCGCTTCGCGGGAGAGCGGCCCGATCGGCGCGCGCACCCGCAGAAACAACACGCGAGATCCGCTCTTGCCACGCCGGTGCAGATACTCGACAAGCGCCTGCCCGACATCGACCGGCAGCGGCAGCCGATCCTGACGGGCGCCCTTGCCGGCGACCAGAACCTCGCCCGCGCCCCAGTCGAGATCCCCGAGCCGCATCCCGGCGACCTCGCCAGCACGCAGCCCGAGCCGGCAGAGCAGCAGGATGATCGCGTAATCGCGAGCCCCGACCGTGCGCCGCCGATCACAGCTGGCCAGCAGCTTCTCCAGATCGCAGCGCTCCAACTCGCGCGGCAGCGACCCGCGAGGTTGCCCGGTTCGTCGTGGAACTTCGACGGCGATCCCACGGGGATTGTGATGGTCAGACGGTAGCGAGTTGAGCGGCGTCGTCGGTCTCGATAGTCACCTCCAAGCGTTGCGGTGTGTTCGGGCTTTCGAGGGTGAGCTGGCGGCGTTCGATCGCGATCACGAGCTTGGAGAGATCGGTGTAGCCGATCACGCGCCGGAACTGCTGCTCGGCTTGGAGCATCCCGGCGGCCGTCCATCGCTTGCGCATGTCGCCGTCCTGCCAGCGCTTGACGTTGCGCTGGGTGTGCCGGACGATCTCGATCATCGACTCGATCGCGTTCGTCGAGGACAGCGTCTTTGCGAGTCGACCGGTGATCCCGAGCCCCATCAGCGTGAGCGTCTCAGGCATCCCCTCCCGCAGCGACGTGGCCGCGTCCGGCCAGCTGCGCTGGAGCTCTGAGGCCAGGAGCTCGAGTTGCTGCTCGGCCTCCTCCGGGTCCTTTAGCGCCCACGCCCCACGGATCCGGGCGAGGATGGCAGGGCGGTCGCGCTCGGGCAGCAGATCGCACACATTGCGCTCCTTGTGACGATGGCAGCGATGCACGAGCGCGTACTCGCCGAACACGTCCTTGATCGCCCGGCGCAGCGCCTTGCCGCCATCGAGGACGAACAGGATCGCCTGCCCGGGATCAAGGCCCCGGTCGACGAGATCGGCCAGCAGCGAGCGCGCGAGCGTCGCGTTCTCTGTGCTGCCCTCCCACAACCCGAGCGGGACCTTCACCCCCTCGGTCGTGATCCCCAAAGCGACGACGTGGACACGCCCGGCGATCTCCAGGCCGTCGAGCATCATCACCGCCAGGCGCGCGTCGTCCAGCCGACGGGCCATCAGCTCGCAAAGCGCGGTGCGGGTCTTCTCGATGAACAGCTCCGATACCGTGCTCTTCCTGGTCGATGTGGCGGTCCGCTGGACCTGCTCGCCTACGGGCTCGCCGACCCTCGCGAACTTCCGGGTCGAGACCCCGGCGAGCATCCGGTCCATCACCGCCCGTGTGAGCGGATCGCGATCAGCGAAGTACTCGTAGCTCGCGACCGGCAGCTCCCGCTCGTCATCGGCTGTGCGGACACGCGGGCGACTAACCGCAACACGCCGGCCACCCAACGTCATCGACCCATCCTCATGGCCGTGACGCTTCGCGGTCCGACCCGGGATGTGCTTGCCCTTCGCGCCGACAACCTCGCTCACCTCGAGCTCCATCAGCTCATGCACCACGCCGAGCCCAACACCGACGCTCAACGCGAGCAGTCCCTCCCTCGCCGCGCCCACGAGCTCACCGAGCGCCTCCTGAATCTGCGGTGGGAGCGAACTCTCGACGGCCTCCACGGCCGTTACGACCTGCGGTCCGGATACCTTCTTCATGGCGGTTCCTCCTGTCCTCTCGGACTTGGTTAGCGCCCCGAACGCTCCCAGCCGGAGCGGACGAGGCGGGAGGGACCGCCATTCAAAGTTCTACGAGGTTTCGGACAACCTCCGACCCGCCCTTCCACTCCGCAACCGCGGGCACCGCCCATCTCAGCGCCATTGCGGTCATCCCCGCCACATGCAGATACCCCAGCACCGACCGCAACGCGCCAGCCAGATGCCGTGCCCCCTCGACGCTGCGCGCACGACACTCGGCCGCCAAAAACGCTCTCACATCCGCTGCGCCCAACCGCTGCAGGTCAAGCCCCTGCGGCCGCTGCGCGAGCCTGCCGAGAAACAGCCTGACATCCAGCTCGTAACGAGCGAACGTCTTCTCCGCCAGCCCGCGCTCACCCAACAGGTAGCGCCGGTATCCGTCAAGCACCTCCTGCACCGCGTCCCGCGGCTGCGACGGCGCAACCGGCGCAGCGCCGACCTCGCGCAGATACACCAGCAGCACATTCACTCCGCCCCACACACAAGAAGAGCGGCCCGCCTGCTGCTGCACGCGCACGAACTCCGCGACGCGCTCCGCTGTCAACTCGCCGACGACATGCCCCTCTTGCTGTAGCCACCCGCTCAGCCACCTCAACTGGCGAAGCTTCTGGCTCGCCGTGCCAGACGCATAACCACGAGCGGCCAGCCAATCACCGTACCCCGCAACCCACGACGCCAACGGCCCACTGACCGCCGGCATCGATACCTCACCGCCCATCGCTGCCTCCTTCGATCGGAGAAACCGAAAGCCGGAAGCATCACCAGACAGCGACGATTATGTTGAGCGCCTTCCCAGCAACACCCTGCGATCAGAAGGGAAAGCCCGCCTCATCGCACGCCCGCTCAACATAACCGGCCGCGCAACATAAGGCTGG
>JBKQHH010000236.1:0-19622 GCA_052148875.1 Solirubrobacteraceae bacterium | reverse complement strand
GAGCGCGAGGCGATCACCGTCGACTCGGTCCCGTCGCAGTCGAGCGTCGTCAGCATGGCGCGCCTCGGGCGCCCGAGCGTCGCGCACGCGACCGCCGTGGGCAAGGTGATGCTCGCGTTCGGCGGCGGGCCGCTGCCGCGCGAGCGCGACCTGCGGGCGCTGACCGAGCGCACGATCATCGACCGCGCGCGGCTGGCCGCCGAGGTGCTCGCCGTGCGCCAGCGCGGCTACGGAACGGTGTTCGGCGAGCGCGAGCTCGACGTCAACGCGATCGCCGCGCCGGTGTTCGACCGCGCCGGCGGGCTCGCCGCGATCCTCGGGCTGCAGGGCCCCGCCAACCGCCTGCGGGACCCCACGCGCCTGCTCGGCGACCTGCGCGCGGGCGCCGCCACGCTCACGCGCGCGCTCGGCGCGGGGCGCTGAGGCCGGCGATGCGCCTGCTCGCCGCCGTGCCCCGGGTGCTCACGCCGCTGGCGCTGCTCGCCGCCGTGCTCGGCCTCGTGGTCCCCTCCCCCACGCTCGCCGCCCACTCGGATCTGCTGCTCGCGCTGCTCGTGCTCGCGACCGCGCTCGGGATCTCCTTCGCCGACCTCGCGCGCCTGCGCGAGCACGCGCGCGCGGTGCTGATCCTCTCGCTGGCGCCGCTGCCGCTGCTCGTCGGCGCCGCGTGGCTGCTCGGGCGCCCGTTCGCGCCGGTCATCCGCGACGGGCTGCTCGCGGTCGGCCTGTCCTCCTCCGAGATCGCCGCGGTCGGGCTCGTGGCGCTGGCCGGCGCCGATGCCACGATCGCGCTCGGCGTGGTGACGGGCTCGCTGGTGCTCGCCGCGCTCGTCGGCCCGCTCGCGATCGGGCCGCTGTCGGGCGCCGTCGTCCACGTCGGCTCAGCCGGCCTGCTCGGCCGCTTCGCGCTGGTCGTGCTCGTCCCCCTCGCGATCGGGGTCGCAGCCCGCAGCCGACCGGCGCTCGCGCCCCGACTCGCCGCCGCCGACGCCGAGCGCGAGGGCGTGGCGGCGCTGACCGTCGCCGTGCTCGTGTACGCGGCGCTCAGCGGCACGCACGGCGCCCACCACCTCGGCGCCGCGCTGCTCGCGAGCGTGGCGTTCCTGATCGTGTGCGCGTGCCTGGCGGGGCTGTGGCGGCGGGTCGACGCGCGCCGGGCAAGCGCGATCCCCGGCGCGTTCACGATCGCGATGCGCGACTTCGCCGTCGCCGCCGCGCTCGCCACGCAGGCATTCGGCGCGGCTGGCGGTGCCGTGCCAGGGGTGTACGGCGTGGTGATGCTGGTGGCCGCGGCGATCGCCGCCGGGCGCTTCTCGAGCAGCTAGCCGCGGACGCTGAGGCACGAGCTATTCAGCGCCACGCATCGGCCCTCAAGCCGTGCGGCCCTTCGTCCGACATAGGACGTATATAGTGGACATCAACAAGGACAACCATTGGGGACATCTGTGCCAGCGAAATCGTCGAGGTGATCGTGCCTGAGCGCGGGCGAGACTACGAGAGCACTCACTCCTACATCAACTTCAGGCTCCAGCTGGATAAGCCGAATGTGGCGCTGTGGCTCCTGCTCGGCGAGGCGAAGTCCAAGAGCGCGCACATCGCGCGGACCCTGCTCCACCCTCATCGCAGCCACGAGCTCATGCAGGTGTTCCTGACGAAGGGAGTCCTTGCAACGACGGCCATCGAGGGCAACACGCTTTCGGAGGATCAGGTGCGTGAGGTGATCGAGAATCGAGCGGAGTTGCCTCCATCGAAGCAGTATCTCGGGCAAGAGGTTCGCAACGTCATCCGAGCGTACAACGAGGTCGTGCAGGCCGTCTTGAACGACCCAGACACCGAGCTCACGCCCGAGCTCTTCAAGCGCTGGAACGCTTTGATCCTCAAGGACCTCGACGTTGAAGAGGGTGTCGAGCCCGGGGTCTTCCGCCATAAAGGCGTGGTGGTCGGCAACTACCGCGCACCATCGTCGGTGGATGTCGAGTTTCTCATGCAGGGCCTCTGCGGCTGGCTCAACGGCGACGATTTCAAGGCCCCGGACGGCCGCCCGGAGTTGCGTGCTCCGCTGACCATCGTAAAGGCGATCGTCGCCCACCTGTACCTCGTCTGGATTCACCCGTTCGGTGATGGCAACGGACGAACAGCCAGGCTACTCGAGTTGCAGGTCCTGCTATCAGCGGGTTTCCCGACACCCGCGACGCAGCTTCTCAGCAACCACTACAACCAGACTCGATCTGAGTACTACAGGCAGCTGAACGCCGCAAGCCGCAGCGGCGACCCGATCCCGTTCGTGACGTATGCGCTACGCGGCTTCGTCGATGGCCTCGCCGAACAACTCGATCTGGTCTTCGCCTGGCAGCGCGAGGATCGCTGGGAGCAGTACGTGTACCAGCAGTTTGGTGAGCTTGGCACCGAGGCTGACCGTCGACGACTTCGACTCGTTCTCGAGATCTCTCGAACCGCGCGTGAAACCGGCGTGCCCGTGGCGAGAGCCGACATGCGCTGGCTGACACCGAAGCTCGCGGAGGCGTACAACAACAAGACCGACAAGACGCTCACGCGGGATCTGAACGAGATCAGGAAACTGGATCTCCTGGTCCGCGAGCGCCGCGGATACCGACCCAACGAATCGGTGCTTCTCGGGCTCCTGCCCGCATCAGGAACCTAGATCAGCCGTCCGTCCCGGGATCCAGCTGGTCCCCGCGAGCGGCACGCGCGCCATCGCCGCGGCCTCGATCGTCAGCGCGACGAGGTCCTCCGGCTCGAGGTTGTGCACGTGGGACTTCCCGCACGCGCGCGCGAGCGTCTGCGTCTCGAGCACCAGCGTGCGCAGGTAGTTGGCCAGGCGCCGGCCGCCCTCGACGGGGTCCAGGCGCGCGGCCAGCTCGTCCTCCTGCGTCGAGATCCCGGCCGGGTCAAGGCCCGCCTGGTAGTCGTCGTAGTAGCCCGCCGCCGAGCCGATCGCGCGGTAGGCCGCGTCGTGCTCGGGCGCGTTGTCGCCCAGCGCGATCATCGCCGCCACGCCGATCGACACGGCGTCCGCGCCGAGCGCGAGCGCCTTGGCGACGTCCGCGCCCGTGCGGATGCCGCCGGAGACGATCAGCTGCACCTCGCGGTGCATGCCGAGGTCCGTCAGCGACTCGACCGCCTGCGGGATCGCGGCGAGGATCGGGATGCCGACGTGCTCGATGAACACCTCCTGCGTGGCGGCGGTGCCGCCCTGCATGCCGTCGAGCACGATCGCGTCCGCGCCCGCCTTCACCGCCAGCGCGACGTCGTAGTAGGTGCGCGTGGCGCCCACCTTGACGTAGATCGGCACGCGCCAGTCGGTGATCTCGCGCAGCTCCTCGATCTTGATCTCCAGGTCGTCCGGCCCCGTCCAGTCGGGGTGCCGGCAGGCGCTGCGCTGGTCGATGCCCGCCGGCAGGTCGCGCATCTGCGCGACGCGCGCGGAGATCTTGTGCCCGAGCAGCATGCCCCCGCCGCCGGGCTTCGCGCCCTGGCCGACGACGACCTCGATCGCGTCCGCGCGGCGCAGGTCGTCGGGGTTCATCCCGTAGCGCGAGGGCAGCAGCTGGTAGACGAGCTTGCTGGAGTGCTCGCGCTCCTCCGGGGTCATGCCGCCGTCGCCGGTCGTCGTGCTCGTGCCGAGCTCGCTCGCGCCGCGTCCGAGCGCCTCCTTCGCCGGGCCGGACAGGGCGCCGAAGCTCATCCCCGCGATCGTGATCGGGATGTCCAGGCGCAGCGGCTCGCGCGCGAAGCGCCCGCCGATCACCACGTCGGTGGCGCAGCGCTCGCGGTAGCCCTCCAGCGGATAGCGCGACACGCTCGCGCCGAGGAACAGCAGGTCGTCGAAGTTGGGCACGCGGCGCTTGGCGCCGAAGCCGCGGATGTCGTACATCCCCTCGCGCGCCGCGCGCTGGATCTCCGCGATCGCGCCCCGATCGAACGTCGCGGACTCGCGCAGGCCCGGGTGCCAGCCGCCCGCGAGCGCCGTGTCCGTCTGCGGGGAGGAGCCGTTGCCGTCCATCTCAGTAGCTCCCGAGATTGTCGACGTGGAAGTGGTACAGCTCGCGCGCGGAGCCGTAGCGGCGGAAGTCCAAAGCGTCGACGTCGTCGAGCTCGGCGCGCTCGAGCAGCTGCGCGAGCTGCTCGAGGTGCTCGGCGCACATCTCCTTCTCGACGCAGTCCGCGCCCAGCCCCGCGACCGAGCCGCGCACGTACAGGCGCGCCTCGTACAGCGAGTCGCCGAGCGCTTCGCCCGCGTCGCCGCACACGACCAGCGCGCCCGTCTGCGCCATGAACGCGCTCATGTGGCCGACCGAGCCGCGCACGACGACGTCGGCTCCCTTGAGCGAGATCGCGCAGCGCGCGGAGGCGTCGCCGTGGACGACCAGCAGCCCGCCGCGCGCGCTCGCCGCCGCCGACTGGCTGGCGCTGCCCTCGACCACGACGCTGCCCGACATCATGTTCTCGGCCACGCCCACGCCGCAGTTCCCGCGCACGCGCACGCTCGCCAGCTTGTTCATCCCGGCGCAGTAGTAGCCCACGTGCCCGTCGATCTCGACCTCGTGCAGGGCGTCGACGCCGACCGCGATCGAGTGCATGCCCGCGGGGTTGAGCACGCGCACGCGCTGGGGCTCGAGGGCGTCGTGGAGGCGCTGGTTGAGCTGTCTGACGCTTTCGCTCGCCAGGTCGACGGACAGCAGGGCCTCCCGGATTGCGTCCGGGGCCGGCATCACGCCACCAGCGCCGGGCGGGCGGGGTTGGCGGGGTGGGCGGGACCCCATATATAGACGCGCCCCGGCTCGGGCTCCCAGCTGACGGCGTCCTGCGCACCCGGCAGCACCGCGATCGCGCGGTACTCCGACGCGATCGCGACCCACTCGTCGGTCTCGGCCATCACCGCCGGCTTGCACGCGATCGGATCGCGCAGCACCGCGAAGCCGTCGGCGCTGCCCACCGCGAACGTGTAGAAGCCGTCGAGGTCCTCCAGGCACCCCTCCAGCGCCTGCTCGAGGCTCGCGCCCTCGCGCAGCCGCCACGTCAGGTAGCCCGCCGCCACCTCGCTGTCGTTGTCGGTCTGGAACTGGATGCCCTCGCGCCGCAGGTTGCGCCGCAGGCGATTGTGGTTGGACAGCGAGCCGTTGTGCACCAGGCACAGGTCAAGGCCCGTCGAGAAGGGGTGCGAGTGCTCGGTCGTGACCCGGCTCTCGGTCGCCATCCGCGTGTGTCCCAGGGCGTGGCTGCCGTCGAGCCGCTCGATCGCGAAACGCCGCACGAACTCCCCCGGCCTCCCGGCCTCCTTGTAGATCTCGATCGAGCTGCCGGCGCTCATCAGCCGCAGCTCCGGGTGCTGCTCGGCGAGCCATGCCTGCACGTCCCCGGCCTCGGCGTCGACGACGAACACGGCGTGGGTCGCGCGCACCCGCGGGTGCGACGCGCCTTCGAACGCGTCCGCGAGCTCAGCCCCGATCGCGGTCCAGTCGGTCTCCGCGTGGGCGCACAGCGAGATCTTGCACGACCCGGCGGGCGCCGGGTCACGGTAGAACGCCACGCCAGCGCTGTCGGGGCCGCGGAAGGAGAGCTGCTCGAGCATTCTCGAGAGGTGCTCCCCAAGCTGGGCCTGCAGCGCGGGAGACTTCGTGTAAAGCCCCGCGATCCCACACATGGGAATCACTGTAGAGCCCGGACTCGGCCGCGCACATGGCGTCCGCGCGCACACTTTCGCCGGAGAATGTGGCGCCTGGCGCTACAGCCTGGGCGCTACCCCCTGGGGGGAGTCCACACGCCGAGCCGCTTCTGCTCGCGGCGCACCGTGTGCAGCGCCTCGCGCAGATCCGCGCGGGCGATCGGCGCCAGCGCCGCCGGGTCGATCATGTTGTCCGGCGCGGCCCCCGCCGCGATCAGCTCGGCGTGGTGCTCGAAGCGCAGGCGCGTGATCACGTCGAACGCCTCGCTGAGCGCGTCGGCGACGCCGCGCTCGATGCCCCCGGCGCTCGCGACCGCCTCGATCCGGTCGAGCGTCGGCGAGATCGTCACGCCGTGCGCGAGCGCGTGGAAGCGCACGATGTTCACCAGCGGCACGATCGCGCCGCGCTTGAGATCCAGGCGCCCGGCCCCCTCGCCCCGGCGCTCGACCGCCAGATCGCCGCGGAAGCCCAGCGCCACCTGGTAGCCGGTCGCCGTGCGCGCGATCAGCCGCATGAAGTCGGGGTGTTCGCGCGCCGCGCGGATGCGCGCGTTCAGCGCCGCCGTCACCGCCAGGCCGCCCGCGCACGGGCGGAAGTCGAACGCCACCGACGCACGGATCAGACGCGACTCGCTGGGCACGCTCAGGCACTCGTCGAAGGTCGCGATCCAAGCGGCCTTCGACATCCGCCACAGGCGGTTGCCCGCGAGCACGTCGTTGTTGTCGACCCCGAACCCGCAGCGCGCCAGCCCGGCGTTGACATCCTGGCCGAGCCGCGCGAAGTAGGCGTCGACCGCGTCCTCTTCGCCGGCTGGCGGCGTCTCGTACGCGAGCGCGTTGTCCTGGTCGGAGGACAGCGTGAACTCCCGCCGCGCGGCGCTGCCGAGGTCGAGCCACGCCCAGGCCAGAGGGGCGGGCCCGTTCCTGGACAGCGAGAAGTCGATCAGCCGCACCGTCAGCGCGTCCTGCTGGAGGCTCAGCACCCGCCCGATGTCGCGCGGGGGGACGCCCGCGCGCACCAGCAGCGCGAACAGCTGCGGCAGGTGCTCGGCGGCGCGCGCGAGCACGTCCTCGTCGGCCGCGCCGAGGATCGTGTGGCGCAGCGCGATCGGGCTGCGCGCGTCGAGGCCGAGCAGGTCGGCCGCCGACAGCATCCCGCACACCCGCTCGCCGTCGAGCACCGCCATGTGCTCGACCCCCGCGGCGAGCATGTCGACGGTCGCCTCGACCGCGAGCTGCCCCACGGGCACCGTCGGCACCGGGGCGCGCGCGATCGCGCTCACCGGCGCCTCGCCGTCCCCCCCTCCGCCGGCCACCCACTCGCGCAGCTCCGCGTCGGTGACCATCCCGAGCTCGTCCTCGCGCAGCCGCACGAGCAGCGCCGCCGCCTCCCTGCCGGGACCGAGCCGCCCGGCCGCCTCGCGCAGCGGCTCCCCGGGCTCGCAGAAGACCGCCGGGCGCATGATCGCCGACACCGGCGTCGTGCCGACGTCCAGCAGCCCGTGCACCGTGTGCCCGCTGCGCGTCAGGCGCGTGCGCATCGTCCGCGCGACATAGCCGGCGCCCGCCTCGGTGGCGAGCACCCGGCGCGACGCCTGCGCATCCAGCAGCGCGCAGGTCGACGGCTCGCGGGCGCGCACGGTGAACACCGGCGCCATCCCGCTCAGCAGCGATGGGTGGCCGAAGCACTCGCCCGGCTCGAGCACCACCATCGGCTCGCCCTCGTGGACGAGCTCCATCGAGCCCGCCCGCACGACATACAGGCCCGTCGCCGGCACCCCGTCCTCCACCAGCACCAGCTCGCCGGTGTCGAAGGAGACCTCGCGCGCCTGGGCGGCGACGGCGACGAGCTCCTCGCGCGAGAGCGCGTCGAACGGCGGCTGCAGAGAGAGGAATGTGTCCAGGTGCTCCATGTCGCTCCCAACAATTGTGTTCACATCTCGCCTGGGAGACCTCCCGGCCACCTGGCAACCTGGCGTCGACACACACAACGTGATCGGGAGAGCATATGGCGGATCAGACAGGCTCCGGGACCCATGATGAACTCGACTACGAGGGGGGTGGGCTGCCGAAAACCATCAACTGGTGGGGCGCCTTTGTAATCGGGCTCGCGGGGACGATCCTCGTCACGGGCATCGCGCCCACGATGGTCACCTCGCTGGGCGCCGCCGCGGTGCCGCTGATCTTCGTGATCACGGTCAGCGGATACCTGCTGTGCCTGTTCCTGGCCGAGCTCTCGGCGATGATGCCCGAGCGCTCCGGCGGCTCGCCCTCGTACGCCTACCCCGCCTACAAGGACAAATGGCCGCGCTTCGCGGAGCACGTCAACGGCTTCACCGCGTGGGCGTACTGGCTGGGCTGGTTCCCGGTCGCGCCCCTGAACATGATCCTCGCGTCGTTCTACATCGTCGAGCGCTTTGGGCTCTCCGAAAAGGGCTTCACGCCGATCGACACGCCGATCGCGTGGTGGACGCTCGGCATCTCCGTCGTCGGGATCCTGCTGCTGTTCATCCCCTCCTACCTGGGACTGCGCTTCGGCACGTTCTTCGCCACGACGCTCGCGTTCCTGTCGATGATCCCGCTGACGTTCCTGGCGATCTCGTGGATCTTCCACCCCAGCGTCGTGCACTTCGGCGAACTGTTCCACTTCCACCACGTCGACGGCTCGGGCTTCTTCGCCAGCCAGTTCGGCCACGGCTGGTTCGTGATCGCGCTCGCCTTCTCGTTCCTGCTTACGTGGAACGTGATCGCGATGGAGGCCGCCGCGTGCTACATCGGCGAGACGCGCGACCCCGACCGCGACGCGAAGATCGCGATGAACGCCGAGGGCGCGTACGGCGTCTTCATCTACACGATGATCCCCGTGGCGTTCGTAATCGTGCTCGGCACCAAAGCGCTCGGCAACGTCGCGCTCGTCGATCCGAAGACGATCTTCGTCACCTTCGCCTCCAAGGTGTTCGGCACCGGCACCGGCGGCGAACTGCTCAACTGGCTGATCGCGGTGATGCTGATCATCGCGCTCGTGCTGTCCGCGCTGAACGCGATCACCGGGACGGCGCGCTCGCTGCACCAGATGTCCGTCGACGGGCAGTTCCCGCGCTTCTTCCAGGCCACCAACTCCCACGGCGTGCCGCACCGCTCGATGATCTTCAACGTCGTCTGCTCGATCGTCGTCGTGTTCTTCGGCGGCGCGGTGCAGATCTACACGTTCTCGAACGTCGGCTACCTCGCCTCGTTCATACCGGTGCTGGTCGGCTACTACCTCCTGCGCAAGCACCGGCCGAACGTGCGGCGGCCGTTCAAGCTGCCGGAGTGGATGAAGTACGTCGCGCTGGCGCTCGCCGGGGTGTATGCGTTGATCTACTTCTGGGGCGGGCCCGTGTACGCGGACTGCTCGTGCAACGCCGCCGGGCACAAGACGCTCGTCTACTACTTCCTCGGCTTCGGCGTGCTCGCGTCCTACTACCCGCTGTACCTGTGGCGCAAGGCCGGCGACCGCAAGAAAGCCGAGCACGTGGCCGCGACGGCGACCGCGGCTCCGGCCGAGGGCGCCAGCCCGTGAGCGGCGCCGCGCACGCGGCGGTGGATGTGGGCGGCAATGCGAGCCGATCTGTGGAGCCCGGGTACGCCCGCATCCTGCTCGCGACCGAAGGGCGGGCGATTCCCGACGCCGCGATCGCCCGCGTGGCGGAGCTGGCGGACAGATCCGGCCCCACCCGCCCCAGCGTCCACGTGTTCTCGATCGCGCGCATGCACGGCGTGGCGTTCGGGCTGCCCAACCCCGGCCTGCTGCCCACCAAGCGCGAGCTCGCCGCGCTGCGCGAGATCGTCGACAGCGCCATCAGACGGCTGGCGCGCGAGGGCCTGGACGCCGAGGGCCACGTGCTGGCGACGCGCAAAGTCACCGCCAGGATCTGCGAAGAGGCGATCAAGGAGGAGTGCCAGGCGATCGTGATGGCCGCCGACCCCGATCGCAACCGCATCGTCGGCGACATGCTCTGGACCCAGGAGCCCCAGCGGGTGCGGCGGCGGGCGAAGGTGCCCGTGTTCCTGGTCGCAGACGAGGATTGAGCTCGAGACATCGAGAGTCAGTCCTCGCGCCCGCCAAGGGTTGGCTCGGGAAGCTCTGCTTCGAGCTCCGCTTCGAGTCGTGCGAGCCATTCGGCGGCGTAGGTGTAGATGTCGGCGCTGAGTTCCGCGACGAGCGCGGGGAAGCGTGTGCCCGTATGCCTGGCGGCGTCGGCAAGGGGGACGATCTCTGTGCGTGTCCAGATCGCGGCGGCGTGGTCGCTTTCGCGAAGTCGTCGGACCACTTTGATTTGGTCTTCTGGTGGTAGCGCGTCGGCGAAGAAGAGGCGCAGCAGTCCCTCGTCGCGGACCTGCACCGGCGCTTGGCGTGGTGAGCGCAGCCACGCGAGCAGCGCGGTCTCACCTTCCTCGGTGAGCCTGTAGGCCGAGCGTGTGCGCGCTCCACGCGGGTCGTCGCTGCGGCTCACGAGTCCGGCGTTCTCGAGGCGAGCGAGCTCGGGGTACACCTGCGCCAGCGATGTCGGCCAGAAGTACTTCGTTGAGAGATCTGCGGTCTTCTTGATCGCGTAGCCCGAGCGTGCGCCGAGGCGCAGCATCCCGAGCATCAGATAGGAGGTCGGCTTGAGCTTCATGTCCCTCTCGAGAGGGGTGGCGTGTTCGGACCGGGCCGTCGGTACCGGTCCCGCGAAACCGATTGCGCCATCAGAAGGCTTCTGTTTGGATGTATCCGTATCGTCACATCATAATAGCTGGAGGCAAGGAAATGGACTCACCTGACACGCAGGGCGCGGTGGCGAGCAAAGCGGCTCCCAGCCCAGTGACTGCCGACACTCGAGCGCTACGGGACCGCGCGGCCGCGATCCGTGAAGCGGCGGTGGCGGAGGAGCCCAAACACCGCCGGCTGATCACCTCTCTTAGGCACGGTCAGATCCTCAGCGCGCTGATGTTGCCCGACTACCAGCTCGGTACGCCGCCCGGCCACGCGGTGTTGACGACCACCGGTCGCAAGACCGGCAAGGCGCGCCGCAAGGTGATCCGCGCGATCCGACAGGACGACCGCGTGTACATGGTCCAACTGCGACTGCCGAAGCTGGCGATAGAGACGCCGCTGACGGTCACCGCGTGGGTCTTGAACATTCGCGCGAACCCGCACGTGCGGCTCAAGCTCGGCCGCCGCACGTGCGCGGCCGTGATGCGCGAGATCGACGCTCCGGACGAGCTCGCCCGGGCCCGTGAGATCTTCTGCGAGCCGGTCCACCTGGTCGACTACGGCGAGAGCGTGCTGCATCTAAAGGGGATGCCGTCTCACCGCAAGATCCGAGACCTGCACCGCTACTGGTTCGATACGGGCGTGCCGCTCGTCGCCGAGCTGCAGTCGCAGACCGACTGACGAGAGACAGCCTGATGCTTCCGCTCCCAGTGCACGCCTGCCACGGGGTTGAGGCGGAGGAGGCGACTGCTGCGCCTCGTCCAACGATCGAAGACCTCAACCGCTGGATGGTCGTCGGCTTCGACCGGCTGTATGGCTTGGAGTTCGACGCTCTGAGCGAGGACGAGGTGGCGGCGCACGTCCGCATCGCCGAGCAGCACAAGCAGCCAATGGGGATCGTCCACGGCGGGCTCTACGCGACGATCGCAGAGTCGATCGCGACGATCGCGGCGGTCGTATCGGTCGCGGGCGAGGGAAACACCGCCATCGGCCTATCGAACAGCACCAGCTTCATCCGCCCGATCAGCCAGGGAAGCGCCCGCGCCGTCGGCCGACGACGCCACTGCGGCCGCACCACACAGGTCTGGGACGTCGAGATCTCCGACGACGATGGACGCCCCTGCGCCCTCAGCCGCGTAACAATCGCCATCCGACCGCATCGCGCGGCCTGCCCTCGAGCTCAGTCCTCGCCCGTGCCTTGCACCCCGGCGACCGGCGGCGCCCCCGGCCTCCCGTGCAGCCGCGCGAGCTTGATCGCGAGCTCCAGCGAGAGCAGGTCGTCCTGGTCGAGCGCCACGCCCGTGAGCTCCTCGATGCGGGCCAGCCGCTGGCGCAGGGTGTTCGGATGGATGAACAGGGCGCGCGCGCTCTCGATCACGCTGCGGCGCTCGGCGAGGTAGCGCTCGAGCGTGTCCAGCAGCGAGGCGCGCCGCCTGGTGTCGTAGGCGATCAGCACGTCGACGGCCTCGCGCATCCTGTCCCGCGGCGCCTCGTCGGCACCGATGTGGACGAGGTAGCGGTAGGCGCCGAGCTGCGAGTAGGCGATCGCGCCGCCGTCGCGCAGCAGCGCCCGGCCGATCGTGCTCGCGTCGAGCGCCTCGCGGTAGGCGCGCGCCGCCTCCGCGCCCGACCCGCGCACGTGGCTGACGCCGATCGCCGCCCGGTTCTGGCGGCCGAGCTCCTGGCAGGCGCGCAGCAGCTCCTCGGCGCGCTCGGGCCTGCCCGCGCCGAGCGGGACCGCGGCCCTCACCGGACCCGGGCCGGCCTCGATCGCCGCGCGCGGCGCCAGCCCGCCCAGCCCCCGGCCGAGCGCCTCGGCCGCCTCTCGCCACTCCACCGACGCCGGCTCCAGGCCGCCGGCGGGCTCCGCGCAGATCATCAGGAACGGTTCGGTCAGATCGCAGCGGACCTCGGCGGCCTTGGCAACCGCGAACGCCGTGGCGCCGGCCGCGAGCGCCTCGAACAGGTCCTTGACGATGTTGGCGTTGGTCAGGTGCTCGATCAGCTCCGCGCGCTTGATCGCGACCGCCGCGATGTGGGCGATCGCGCGCGCGAGCTCGGTGTCCTCGCCGCTGAACTTGCGCCGCGGCGGCGATCCGGCGCACAGGAGCCCGAGCCGCTCGCCTCCGGCCGTCAGCGGCGTCAGCAGCAGATCGCCGATGTCCAGGTCGGGCCACAGGCTGCGCGCGGCCGGCCCCGAGCCGCCGCCGTCGAGCGCGTCGATCAGGAACCCCGCCGCCGAGGCCGTCGGCGGCGTGGAGACGGCGGCCGGATCGGATCGCAGCAGCTGCAGGCCGTCGTCGGGGTCCAGGCGATAGACCTGGCAGAACTCCGCCTCGAGCAGCCGCCGCGTGCCCGTCGCCACGATCAGCCCGAGGTCCTCCGCGCCGCTCGCCGACGCCACTTCCCCGCCCAGCGCCGCCAGGCGCGTGAGCGTGTCGACGCGGCGGCGCTCGCGCTGGTAGAGCTGGGCGTTCTCGATCGCGCCCGAGACGAGCGAGGCGATGTGCACGAGCAGCTTCAACGTGTCCTCGGTGAACTCGCGCGGGGCCTCGGTGTGGAGCACGATCACGCCGAGCGTGTCGCTCGAGCGCGACAGGATCGGGACCGCGACCATCGACTGGAAGCGCTCCTCCTGCAGCAGCGGGATGTACTTCATGCGCGGATCGTTCATCGCGCGCTCGCGGATGAACTCGGGCGTGCGATGGCGGGCCACCCATCCGGTGAGGCCCTCCTCGATCGCGAGCTGCACGCGCCCGACGGCGTCGGCGAACACCTGCGATGCGGCGCGGATCGTCAGCTGGTCGTCTTCGAGCAGGTAGATGAAGCAGGCGTGGCAGTCCGTCGCCTGGGTCGCCAGATCGACGATCCCCTGCAGCATCGGGCCGAGCTCGACCGACGACGACACGAGCTTGATGACGCCGTAGAGGGTGCGGTTCTCCTCGCGGAGCCCGCTGGACTCGGTGACAGTGGACATATGTGCGCTGTGAACATGCTACCCACCGCTATAAGGGCCTGGCAGCCATTGCCGCGGAGCGGGCCGGGCGGATATACCTACAGTCGATGACCGCGCCGCCACAGAACGCCGACGACGTCCGGCGGCTCGTCAAGGACGCCGGCATCGAGTTCCTGTTCGCGCAGTTCGTCGACATGCACGGCAAGCCGAGCGCGAAGCTCGTGCCGGCGCATCACCTCGACGACCTGCTCGACGGAGGCGCCGGGTTCGCGGGGTTCGCCGCCGGCGACATCGGCCAGGGCCCCGACGACCCCGACATCATCGCCATGCCCGACCCGCGCAGCTTCACGATCCTGCCGTGGCGCAAGAACGTGGCGCGCTTCGCCTGCGACGTGACGGTCGAGGGCGAGCCGTGGCCGTACTGCCCGCGCACGATCCTGCGCTCCGCGCTCGCGCGCGCCGCGCAGCTCGGCTACGAGCTGAAGGTCGGCGCCGAGCTCGAGTACTTCCTGCTGCGCCGCGGCGCCGACGGCAGGCTCGAGCTCGCCGACGCGCTCGACACGCTCGAGCAGCCCTGCTACGACATGCGCGCGCTGACGCGCAACCTCGACTTCGTGACCGAGATCTCCAAAGCGGTCACGGGGCTCGGCTGGGACAACTACGCGACCGACCACGAGGACGCCAACGGGCAGTTCGAGCAGAACTTCGCCTTCGCCGACGCGCTCACCACGTGCGACCGCGCTGTGTTCTTCCGCTACATGGTCGAGTCGCTCGCCCAGGAGCGCGGCCTGATCGCGACGTTCATGCCCAAGCCGTTCGCGCAGCTGACGGGCAACGGCTGCCACTTCCACGTCAGCCTCTGGCGCGACGGTGAGAACGTGTTCGAGCGCGACCCCGCCGAGGATCCGCGCGGCCTCGGGCTCTCCGAGCTCGCCTACGGCTTCCTCGGCGGCCTGAAGGCGCACGCGAAGGCGTACATCGCGCTCACCGCCCCCACCGTCAACTCCTACAAGCGGCTGTCCGTCGGGGCGCCCACGAGCGGCGCCACGTGGGCGCCGGCGTACGTGAGCTACGGCTACAACAACCGCACGCAGATGCTGCGCATCCCGGCGCCGGGACGGATCGAGGACCGCACCGTCGACGGCGCCTGCAACCCGTACCTCGCCGCGACGGCGATGATCGCCGCGGGCCTGGACGGGATCGACCGCAGCCTGGATCCGGGCGAGCCGAACGCCGCCAACCTGTACACGCTGAGCGACGACGAGCTCGCCGCCGCGGGAGTCGAGCTGCTGCCCGCCAACCTGCTCGACGCCACCCGCGAGCTGGAGCGCTGCGACGTGTTGCGCGCCGCGCTCGGCAAGACGGGCGGGCGGGGACCTCATCAGGACTACATCGACTACTACGTGCAGGTCAAGCGCCGCGAAGTCCAGGCGGCCCACGAGCAGATCACGCCGTGGGAGCTCGAGCGCTACCTGCAGCTGTTCTGAGCCGGCCGCCCAGGCGCGATCGCCGCCCCGCGCCCAGCCCGCTACGCGAGCAGGAGTTCCAGCCGCCGGTCGGCGGCGGCGAGGCTGCGCACGGTCTCCGCTCGGCGCGCGTCGAGGTGCGTCGCCAGCGCGACGAACGCCTGAGCGGTCGTCAGCGCATCGCCGACCGCGTCGTGGGGATGGTGCGCGGGCAGCCCGAGCGCGCCGGCCAGATCGGTGAGCGAGGTGCGCCGCGGGCCGTGGCCGTCGCGTTCGTGCAGCCACACGAGCCCGAGCAGGCTGGTGTCGATCATCGGCCCGCGCAGGCGCAGGCCCTGACGGCGCAGCGCCGGTCGCAGGAAGCCGCGCTCGACCGCGGCCACGTGGACGACGGGGATCCTCCCCGCCATCACGGCGAGCAGCGGGTCGATCGCCACGTCGAGCGGCGGCGCGCCGGCGAGGTCGGCGACGCGTATCCCGTGCACGCGAATCGCGGCCTCGCTCATCGAGCGCAGCGGACGGACCCGCCCGTGCACGGCGGCGCCCAGCTGCACGCGTCCGTCCTCGATCGGGATCGCGCCGAACGAGACGATCTCGTCCCGTTTGGGGTCAAGGCCGGTCAGCTCCAGATCGACCGCGCAGTAGCTCGCCGCGCGCCACGGCGTCCGCCCCCGGGGCAGGCGCGCGCGCCTGTAGGCGACGGCGCCCGCACCGCGCGGCCGGTGCAGGACCTGTTTCAAAATAGGCGGTGCGGTCGGGGCGTTCATGGGTCAAGCTGGGCGACGCGGGACGGTGAAGGCCGTGCTGGTGGCACGGGCGAGCCGGCACGTGGCGATCCAGCGCCGTGCCCAGGGACGCATCCGGGCGTGCCGATCTTTTTGAAACAGGTTCTCAGGATGCTCATCGCACCCTGAGGGTCAGCTCGGCGGCGATGTGCCTCTGCACCGACGCCACCGCCCGAAACGCCTCCTTGAGATAGCTGCGCGTCAGCGCGCTGAGGTCGTCCGGGTTCAGATGATCGTCGGGCTCGAGTCCGGCGCGCAGCTGCTCGACCTGATGCTCCATGCGCAGCTCGGTGAACAGCTCGAACGCGTCCTCGAGCGTCTGCACCTCGGCCGGCGGCAGCGTGCCCGCGTCGCCGGCCGCGCGCAGGCGCTCCAGCGTCGATGCGCTGGTCACGCCCGCCGCCATCCCCGCCCACCGCGCGAGATCGACGACGGGCAGCAGGCCGCCGTTCTTGAGATCGAGCTGGCCGCGATGCTCGCCGTCGTGCTCCACCACGAGCCCGCGCAGGAAGCCGGTCGGAGGCCGGTGCGAGAGCGCGAAGCGCGCGAGCAGGTGCAGCAGCTCGGGCCGCGCCCGCGCCGCGCGGAACGTGTCAGACACCGGGCTGCCGCTGTGGATGCCCCACACCGGCCGGCTGTCGACGAGCACCGAGACGAGGATCGGCACCTGCTCGCGGGTGGGATGGTCCATCCAGTCGTGCGCGACCTTCCGCCAGGACTCGATCGAGCGCACGAACAGCACGTCCGACGCGGTCGCGCCGTGGCTGTCGACGCGGATCCCGCACGCGTCCAGCCCAGCGGCGACCTCGCCGGCGAGCGTGTGCAGGTATGGCCGGACCTCCCGCTCCTCGACGTCCCCGTACCAGACGATCGCGCTGTCGGCATCCGAGGCCGGTGTCGCCTCGCGCCGCGACTGGCTGCCGAGCGCGAGCCACGAGAACTCCGCCGGCGGCGCGGGCGGGTGGGGTCCAGTCACGAGCGCGAGCTCGATCAGCCGGCGCGTGAGCGCGTCGAGCACGACCGAGTAGATCGCGGCGACGCTCGAGGCGGCCACGCGCGCGTCGTGCAGGGCGATCACGGCCGGGCGCAGCCCCTGCGCCGCGCGCGCGAGCTCGGCGACGCTCCGCGCGCTCGCGATCGACCGGCGCAGGTAGAACGAGGACAGCGTCTCGACAGCCAGCAGGTCGACCGCTTCGACGACCCCGATCACCTCGCGACCGGCGGTCACGACCGGGAAGTGGCGGACCCCGCGGTCGAGCATCTCGAGCAGCACGTCCCCTCCGAGCCGGTCCGGCTCGACGGTGTAGGCGGGGGCGCTCATCACCGAGGACACCGGGTCCTCGTAGGAGACGCCCGCGGCGACCACGCGCGAGCGCAGGTCGCGGTCGGTGAGGATGCCGAGCGAGTCGCCGAGCCCGATCACGATCGACGTCGCCGGAGCGCCGGCCATCTTCGCCGCCGCCTCGCGGATCGTGGTCGCGGGCGAGCACAGCAGCGGCGGGTCGCGGATCAGCGCCGCGACCGGCTGGTTGGCGGGGTCCGGCGCGGACCGGCGCGGCGCGAGCGCCGTGGGCAGGCGGGTATGCATCTCGAGCAGCGAGCGCGCGACGAAGCCGACGCTCTCCGGTCGCGCCAGCACGCCGCGCGCGACCTCCTCGGGGATGCGGTAGCAGAGCGTGTCCTCCTGCGCGCGCGCCGTGAACCCGGGCGGCAGCCCCGAGAGCATCGAGGCATGGCCGAACAGCTCGCCGGGCCCGAGCAGGTCGAGCACACGATCGCCAAGCACGATCTCCACCGCGCCGGTGCGCACGACGCGCAGGTGCTCGATCGGCTGCGCGCTCTGCGCGAAGATCGTCGTGCCGGCGAGGAAGAACTCGACCTCGGCGGCGGCCGCCGCACGCTCGACGTCGGCGAGCTCGAGCGCGTCGAACGGCGGGTGCGCGCGCAGGAAGTCGACCACGTCGCCGAGCGCCGACGGAGGGCTTGACATGTCGATCGTGTCCCGTTGTTCGCCGGCCACGGTCGTGATCGTACGTCGCCGCCTGTGCCGGGAGGGACGAGAGGGGGCAGACGCGTCCTCGCGAAAGGCCTAGCGCGATCGCGTAGTAGCGTTCGCTTTCATCATGGCAGTGCAGCTTCTGCGCGTGACGGCGCTCGCGTGAGCCCAGAGACACCATCGCGAATCGTCGCCTCCGGCCTGGCAGAGCTCGCCGCCGGCGCGCTCAGCGGCTGGGCGTACACGCTCGCGCGCACGCAGCCCGAGCTCGCGAAACGGCTCGGCATCGAGAGCGCCGCACGCGTGCGGCAGTGGCACCTCGACCTCGCGATGCTCGGAACCGCCACCATCGCCTGCGGCCTCGCGGTGCCCGATCCGCCGCCCGTCGCCGCAACCGCCCTCGGCATCGGCGCGTGGACCAACGCGATGGCGTTCCTGCCGCTCGCATTCAAGCCCGATCTCGACAAACACCCCGCCTACAGGGCGTGCGCGATCTGCTCGTTCGTCGCGACGAGCGTCGGCTTCACCGGGATGGCCCTGGCGGGCGCACGGCGCCGACGCGGACATTCCTCGTAGGATTGGGGTCCATTTCCCGTTCCCGACCGACGAGGTTCCAGAGCACGTGGCGATCGATCTCCAACAAGTCTCCGCCGTAGACGCCGAGCCCGGCGAGCTGCCCAAGACGATGGCCGCGTGGGTCATCCGCGAGGAGCGCTTCGGCGAACCGAAGGACGCCTTCCAGATCGAGGAGATCGAGGTGCCCGAGCCCGGCGCGTTCGAGGTGATCGTGCGGGTGATGGCCGCCGGCGTCAACTACAACAACGTGTGGGCCGCGCTCGGCAAGCCGGTGTCGGTCATGCGCTACGGCGACCACCCCGAGTTCGGCCACCACATCGGCGGCTCCGACGCCTCGGGCATCGTGTGGAAGGTCGGCGCCGGGGTAACCCGCTGGAAGCCCGGCGACGAGGTCGTCGTGCACTGCAACCAGGCCTCCTACGAGGACCCGGAGGTGCACGGCCTGGACCCGATGGCCGCGCCCTCGCAGAAGATCTGGGGCTATGAGACGACGTGGGGCTCCTTCGCGCAGTTCACCAAGGTGCAGGCGCAGCAGCTGCTGCACAAGCCGGCCGCGCTCACGTGGGAGGAGGCGGCGTCCTACGGCCTCGTCTACTTCACCGCGTACCGCATGCTGATCACCCGCTGCAAGCTGCAGGCGGGCCAGAAGGTGCTCATCTGGGGGGCCGCCGGCGGCCTCGGCGTGTTCGCCACCCAGCTGTGCGCCGCCGCGGGGGCGCACTGCGTGGGCGTCGTCTCCTCCGCGGAGAAGGGCGAGCTGGTCAAGCGCCTCGGGGCGGTCGACTTCATCGACAGAGGCGACTTCGCGGGCATGATGCGCACCGGCAACGAGAGCCCCGAGGAGGAGAAGGCGCGCTTCGGCGTCTCGCGCGAATTCGCCAAGCGCGTCAAGGAGATCCTCGGCGACGCTCCCGACGTCGTCTTCGAGCACGTCGGGCAGGCGACCTTCCCCACCTCCGTGTTCACCGTCAAGCCGTTCGGCAAGGTCGTCATCTGCGCCGGCACCACCGGCTTCAACCTCGACTTCGACGTGCGCTACCTGTGGATGAAGCAGAAGGAGATCCTCGGCTCGCACTTCGCCAACGCGTACGAGTGCACGAAGGCCAACGAGCTGATCGTCTCCGGGCAGATCCGCCCCGTGCTGTGGCGCACGCTCGGCTTCGACGGCGTCGCGCAAGCGCACCAGCTGATGCTCGAAAACAAGCACCTCGGCAAGATCTCGATCCTCGTCGGCGCGACCGAGGAGGGCCAGGGCAAGACCGCCGAGGGCCTAGGCGCGATTCATGCGGAGGTGGGGGCCTGATGGCGGGCTCAGGCTCCTTCTTCCCGCCTGACGGGACGGTCATCATCCCGTGGTACGCCACGGGCTTTCGCGGCGATGCGCTCCAGGAGGCGCTGAACGAGCTCGCCGCCGCCGCG
>JBKQHH010000235.1:0-9072 GCA_052148875.1 Solirubrobacteraceae bacterium | reverse complement strand
CACCGATCACTTCACGATCGTCGACCCGCGCTGCGTCGACGCGCTCTCGCCGTTCTACGTGTGGACGGCCGACTACGCCGAAAAGCGCCTCGGCTGGCGCGGGCGCCAGCCGCTGCACGTGCTGCTCCTGCGCACCTACCGCATCCCCCGTCCGGTGACCGTGAAGGTCAAGGACGACTACATCGTCCCGGGCGCCTGGGTGGAGCTCCAGCGCGAACTGCCGTTCGAGGGCACCCCCGTGCTCTCCGACGCCGAGTTCGAGCGCGCCACCGAGGAGATCAGGGCGATAACGTCGGAAGCGGCCGGCCAATCCGGCCAGCCCGTCCTCGTCTAGGCGCCGGGCCGCTCTCCGCCGGGCCGCTCCCACTTGAGCGCTTCGCGGGCGGCCTCGGCTCCGGACGCGGGGACCATGATCTCGCGCGGGCCGATCATCGGCGAGTAGCCGCCGATCGAGTTGCGCAGCAGGCAGGGGATGCCCTCCTCGAGCAGCAGGCCGGCGATGAATTCGGCCTCGGGCTGGCTCTCCGCGTGGGCGACCTTCACGAGCTCGCCCTCGGTGTACTGGGGCTTGATCTTGCGCGCCGCCTGCTGACGCCGGCTGGCCGCGTGCTCGCTGCCCGCCGGGTGCACCAGCGGCATCCCGCACGTCTCGCAGAAGCGCTCGCTGGGCGGGTGGGCGCGCCCACAGGACGGACAGACGATCTCCTCCCCCTCCATCAGCGCACCTCGAGCGGGACCTCCCGGACCTCGCCGCCCTCGATCAGGTAGGAGCGCGCCTCCGGCGCCTGCCCGGCGGCGAGCCCCACGATGATCCACTCGACGCCCGGCCAGTTGGCGGCGAAGTTGACGTCCGTCTGCGACGGGTACGGCCGGCTGCGCACGTGCGAGTGGTAGATCGCGCCGAGCGCGTGCCCGTCGGCCTCGATCCCGAGGTACAGCTCGAGCAGCTCCTTCGGGTCGATCTCGAACTTCAGCGGGCTCGCGTGGACGTTCGTGGCGCGCAGGACGCGCACGGCGCGCGCGGGCTCCTCGCCCTCGGGCCGGTCGTCGCTCCCGGCGGGCTGGTGCTCGCTCTGGGCGGGCTGGTGCTCGCTCTGGGCGGGCTCGAGTTCGACCGCCACGACCCCGCAGACCTCGTTGCCCGGGTCCTCGAGCGCGTGTTTGACGATTTCGTCGAGCAGCCCGCCGGAGATCCTCATTTCCGCCTCACCTGCGCTCGCCGGCCGCCGGGGATCGCGCGGGCGCCTACCACCACACGGTCGAGTCGAGGTTCTCGATCTCGTCGACCGGCAGCGTGTAGATGCCGCTGGACAGGTACTTCCAGCCGTCGTCGGCGACGACGAACACGACGTTGCCCTCGTCCAGCTCGCCCGCGATCCGCACGGCGATGCTCGCGATCGCGCCGCTGGAGACGCCCGCGAACACGCCCTCCTGGTCGAGCAGCTTGCGTGTCCAGACGATCGCGTCGCGGTTGGTCACGAAGATCTTGCGGTCGAGCAGGGAGATGTCGATGATCGGCGGGATGAAGCCGTCGTCCAGCGAGCGCAGGCCCTGCACGGGCTCGCCCTGCATCGGCTCGGCGGCGACGATCTTGACCGCGTCGCCGAACGTCTCCTTCAGCCGCCGTCCATTGCCCATCAGCGTGCCGCCTGTGCCGAGTCCGGCGACGAACGCGGTCACCTCGTCGAGCTCTTCGAGGATCTCGAGCGCCGTGCCGTTGTAGTGGGCGTTCGGGTTGGCCTGGTTGCCGTACTGGTAGGGCATGTAGCAGGAGGGGTCTTCGGCGGCCATCCGCAGGGCCATCGCGACCGCGCCGTTGGAGCCCTGGTCGCCCGGCGAGTAGACGATCTCCGCGCCGTACATGCGCAGCAGCTGGGTGCGCTCGGGCGTCACGTTCTCGGGCATCACCACCTTCAGCCGGTAGCCCTTGCGCGAGCAGATCATCGCGAGCGAGATGCCCGTGTTGCCGGAGGTGGGTTCGAGGATCGTCTGGCCGGGGCCGATCGCGCCCTTCTCCTCCGCGTCCTCGATCAGCGCGCGCGCGACCCTGTCCTTGACCGACCCGGTCGGATTGCGCGACTCGAGCTTGGCCCATATGTGCACGCCCGGCTTCGGCGACAGGCGCGAGAGCTCGACCAGCGGCGTGTGCCCGATCGACTGCACGATGTCCGCGTACCGGCCGCCGCACGGCCTGGTCCTGAGCCTCTCCGCCGCCATTACTTCACGGAATATAGCGGGGTGCGCGAGTGGGATCGAATCGCTCCGCCGCGAGCGTGCGGGCGCGCAGGGCGCGCGCGCCGCGGGCGCTGGTAGGCTCGCGGCGCGCGCGTATCGGCGCGCCGGCGAATCTTCGGAGATCGGGGGCAGGCATGGGCGTGATCGGGTTGCAACGGCGGCGCGCGGCGTGCGGCGCGGCGCTCCTGTCGATGTCTCTGGCTGCGCTCGGCTCCTCGCTCGTGACCGCCAGCGCCGGCGCGGTGTCCTTCCAGCCCTTCTACGAGTACGCGATCTCGTTCAGCGGGAAGGGCAGCTACAACCGGACGCTGTCCGCCGAAGGCGGCTCGACGCTCAAGGAAGAAGCCAGCTGGACGTGGACCACGCGCTACCCCGACGTGCTGATCCCCACCAAGGCCAGCAGCCCGCTGGAGGCGTCGGGCTTCCCGGCGTACGGCCTCGGCCAGGAAGGCGACGGCACGTGGTCGATCACGAACACGGGCAGCGAAGACGAGGACTGCTCCAACAGCGGCACGCTCGGGCTCCCCAAGGGCGCGGGCGGGGCCGGCGGCGGCTCGGTCACCGTCAAACGCCCGGCCGGCGGGAGCAAGGGAGTCATCTTCAACATCGTCGCGCTCGAAGGCTACGAAACCACCTCCGGCGGCGGCGACGGCGCCCTGGCGTGCGACCCGGAAAGCTACTGGCACGACATCATCGAAAGCTTCGCCGGCGTCGGCTACAAGCACACCGACCCGGATCTGCCGGACGTGAAACCGCTGACCGCGAAGATCCAGCTCTCGCCGAGCGAACTCAAGCACGCGACCGTCACCAAGCACGTCTCGGTCGGCGCCGCCGAGATGGTCCCCTCGGATTGCGGCAGCGGCGGTGGCGTGACGTGCCAGCAGGACTACACGTGGTCGGGCTCGGTCAAGTTCACCAAGCACAAGTTCAAGAAATAGGCTGACGCGCCAGCTTGGCTGTCTGGCCAGCCAACCACTAAGATCAAGCCCCCGCGAGACGAAGGGCACGCAGGCATGGACGCATCCCACGACAGATTCGACTTCGACTGGCTGGTCATAGGCTCCGGCTTCGGCGGCAGCGTCTCGGCGCTGCGCCTGTCGGAGAAGGGCTACTCGGTGGGCGTGCTCGAGTGCGGCCGGCGCTTCGCCGACCACGAGTTCCCGAGCTCCACCGCGGACCTCAAGCGCTACTTCTGGAACCCGCGCCTGGGCATGAAGGGGATCTTCCGCCTGACGACGTTCAAGGACGTCTCGGTCGTCTCCGGCTGCGGCGTCGGCGGCGGCAGCCTCGGCTACGCGTGCACGCTGTACGTGCCGCCGAAGAAGTTCTTCGAAGACCGCCAGTGGGCGGACATGCAGGACTGGGACACGGCGCTCTCGCCCCACTACGCCGAAGCGCAGCGCATGCTCGGCGTCGTCGAAAACCCGCACGAGGACCCCGCCGACCAGCTGCTGCGCGAGCTCGGCGAGGAGCTCGGCGTGGGCGACACCTACAAACGCACGCCCGTCGGCATCTACTTCGGCGAGCCGGGCAGGACCGTGCCCGACCCGTTCTTCGACGGCGAGGGGCCCGAGCGGACCGGCTGCCATCTGTGCGGGCGCTGCATGGTCGGCTGCCAGCACGGCGCCAAGAACACGCTCGTGAAGAACTACCTGTACCTCGCCGAGAAGCGCGGCGCGCGCGTGATGCCCGAACGCACCGTCGTCGACGTCCGCCCGCTGGGCGCCGCCGACGGGAGCGACGGCTACGAGGTCGAAAGCGTGCGCTCGGGCGCGTGGCTGAACAAGGAACGCCGCGTGCAGCGCGCGCGCGGCGTCGTCGTCTCCGCGGGGCCGCTGGGGACGAACAGGCTGCTGGCGCGCTGCCGCATGAAAGGCTCGCTGCCGCGCATCTCCGCGCGCCTGGGCGAGCTCGTGCGCACGAACTCCGAGTCGATCCTCGCGGTGACCGTCCCCGAGCACTACCCCGACGACCTGATCAAGCGCGTGGCCATCACCTCCTCCATCTACCCGGACCCGCACACGCACATCGAGACGGTCACCTACGGCGACGACGGCGACTCGATGCACCGCCTGAACACGCTGCTCGTCGGCGACGGCACGCGCGTGACCCGCCCGCTGAAGCTGATCTCACAGAGCCTGCGCCACCCCAAGCGCGTCGCGCAGGTGCTGTTCCCCAGACACTGGTCGCGGCGCACGATCATCATCCTGGTGATGCAGACGCTCGACAACGCGATCGCGCTGCGCCTGCACAAAGGACCGCTCGGCACGTCCTGGCTGAAGACCGAACAGGACCCCGAGCGCCCGATCCCCACGTTCATCCCACACGCCAACTGGGCCGCCGAATGGTTCGCCAAGCGCACCGGCGGGCTCGCCCAGAGCTCGCTCACCGAGGCGCTGTTCAACATCCCAACCACCGCGCACATCCTCGGCGGCGCAGTCATCGCGCCCGACCCCGAGCGCGGCGTCGTCGACGTCCGCCAGCGCGTGTTCGGCTACGAGAACCTGCTCGTTTGCGACGGCTCCGCGGTGCCCGCGAATGTGGGGGTCAACCCATCGCTCACGATCACGGCGCTGGCCGAGCATGCGATGAGCCATATTCCCGCGGCGGGGACGGCGGCGGACGCCGCGGGCGAGTCGGCTCAGGGCGCGCGGGCGGCGTAGCAGCGGACGCTCGGCGCTTGGCGCGCGGGCGGCGCCGTGCACCGCACAATCGTGCCGATACTGACGGTAGCCTGGTAGTGGTCGCTATGGATTCCCCTGCATTCATCGCCGCCGATGCCGTGGGGTCGGTACGGGCCGACGGCTTGGAGCCGGGGCCAGCCGTCATCGAGATTCTCGACCGCTGGGTAGATCGCACGATCGAGACGGAGCAGCTCGGCGAGGCTGCGCGGTGCCTTGCGGACGGCGAGTCCGTGGCGCACCTCATCGGTCAGCCAGCGCCCGCGTCAGCACGACGCTGACCGCGGACATTCGCCGTTACGCGATCGATTCGCCGACAGGCTCACCCACTCCTGCGCGGAGATCAACGCGGTTCATCCGTTTCACGAGGGGAACCGGACGCTCGCAGCGCGCCTTCCTCCGCCAGCTTGCTTTGGATGCCGGTCACAGCCTTGCATGGGAGTATCTGGACTCGGAGACGCTCGTCCACGCCTCGCGGCGCCGTTTCCAGAGCGACCATCTCCCACTGCGAGAGATGATTGACACGGTGGTCGATTGCGTCTCGTCATGCCACCCACTGGCACTTGTGCGACCCTCTCCAGAGCAGACAGCCCGGCGATGTGGCTTGCCGGGCTGTCCGAATTGCTAGAGCCGATCCGTCCAGCGGCAATCACCGAGTAGCGCTTGTCGCTGCACTCGGAGTAACGGTGACTCCGGCCTTGCCAGGCGCAGCGGGCGAGCCTGGGCTTCCTGGCTGGCCCGCAACGCCCGGGGTCGGACAACCGTTACTCACTCCTGTCACGCCGGCAGGGAACAACTGCCGAGTGCTTTTCGGCGTCGAGCCGCCGCCGATGATTGGATGCCGGCCTGTGCGGACCCATTTTGCACCGCCAGGGAGCTTGCCTTCGGTTACTTCCTTCACAATAGTCTGCCCGGCGGTTGTCTCATGGCTGACTTCCTCATCGAGGATTTCCGTCAGTTCAGCCGACGTCAACGGGTGGGTGCTTGTGACGTAGATGTTGTTCGTGGCTTCCGGGTCAGTGGGACCGCAGCTAAGAGTCGGATCGCTACCTCCCGTAAGGTGGTAGATGTAGGGGCTGCCGTTGCCACCGCCGACGAAGGCACCGGCCTGTTCGTTCCATACGGGAAGGCTGGAGCCCGTGACAAACGTGCCAGTGCTGCCATCCCATACGGGCACGCTCGAGACCCGTGCTGCGCTGACCCCGCCACCAAGGTCGATCACGCCGAGGGCATCGCCGGCCGCGAGAGCGCTGCCCGAGAGGACCAGCACGGCTCCGAGGCTGAGCGCGCTGGTGCGAATCGCCTTTCGACGGCGCTTCCGGCGGCTGTGGTCGCGGCGGATCGCACGACCAAGCTCGACCTTCAGCGCTTCGTGGTCGCGATGGATCGCTTGGCCGAGTTCCGTAGTCGCCGCTTGTAGGTCGGGACTGGCTTCGGTCATAGTGAGACTCCTTTGATAGCGGATCGAAGTGTCTGGAGTCCTCGAAAGACGCGGGTGCGCGCGGTGGTCGTGTTGACACCGAGTCGTGCGGCGACCTCCTCGTAGCTGAGTTCATCGACAACCCGATAGCCGATGGCCTGCTGCTGCTCGGATGTGAGCGCCGTGAACGCCGCACGCAGGCAAGCGCCCAGGTCATCGGCGTCCAGCCGCGAGGCGATCTCGTCGACCCCCCCATCATCGCCGCCAACTATCCGCATCCCAAGGCGCTTCCGGGCGGCCGTCTCGACGCCCGTGCGCCTATGGTGCTTGAGCAGACGATGCCTCGCTATGCCATACAGCCAGGCACCGCCGGAGCGATCGTCCTCGCCCCGGAAGCGCGACGCACTACGCCACGCCTGAGCGAACGTCTCCGCAAGCAATTCGCGGCTGACGCTCAGGTCCCGCGTTTGCGCGAACAGCCATCCCTGCAGCGCGATCGAATGGCGCTCGAACAGCTCCTCGAACGCCGCAGGATCACTGGGAGCTGCCTGGATCAGCTCCGTATCGCTATAGGCGGCAAATCGCGCTCTCGAGTATCCCATCAGTTCTTAAGTCCCTGCACCGCGAAAAGCGTTCCCGATTCCTTCCGAGACTACTCCGACCGCGTAGTCCAGTGGCGCGGTTCGCCGCACGGGGCGGTCTCTGCCGATCATCTGACCCAAACGGCCGCGCCGAGCTACTGCCCCGGCGCGGCCACTGCCATTGACGCTCCTATAGCTGGCGGAGTATCACGGGTTGTGGTAGGTCCATTCCCCCCACGGGTCCACGTTTATCTGCCAGTGGAACCCGCCGTAGTTCCAGTCGTAGCCGTAGCACGCCCACTGCGTTTCTTTGTGCGTGTGTCCGTTTCCATACGGCCCGGTGCAGTACTGACCTTCGACCGGTGTGCCCCAGAAATCGTCAGCCCACAAGGTTGCCCATTCCAGGGCGCTCATGCTTCCGCATTTTTCGTACTCACACAGCAGCGGTTGAGGGCGATTCTTCAATTCTTCGGCCTGCTTGGCATTCATGAGCTTGACCGGATGACCGTTCCCCGATTCCAGCCCAGCTGCCGATGCCGCTGGCGTCGCCGCGACGCACACGAGCGCCGCCACCACGACAAGCGGTGCGATCAAGCCAACAACTCTGCGTCTCATTCGGTCCTCCTCGATGGTTGATTGTTTCTGGCATCGCCTAGAAGCACACCGAGAGCCGTGGTCACCAAGGCCCCCAACCAAAGCCCGTCATCGCTACGCGACCGAAGCCCCATGTTTCCGACTTTCGGGACTGCTCCATAGTTCAGAATGATTTAGCAGTCGGCTACCGAATGTGTGTTACCGAGATGTTGACGATGCTCGGCGAGTACGCCGACCCACGCGCTCGCTTACGAAAATCCCAGCTCCTAGCCGGTTTTGTGTTTCGGCCTGCTCATACACACGTCCACGCAAGCGTTCCACCACCGCTGCGCGGGCTCGCCTGGGCTAGCTCGCTGACCTGAGCCGGTGGTAGCCGGAGGACACGCACTCGAATCGTGGCGTCTTCGCCCGCACGCAGCCGCGAGGCACCAGCTCAGGGAGGCCTTCGACACGGCATGCCCGAGCAGACTCAACTGCCGGATGGATGTCCGCACCACGCTCGGTCCATCTGCCGCTGCCAGCACCTTGAGGACGGCTCGCTGCACGACGCCGTTGCCGAGCCGTCCAGTCGTAGGCTGCGGCTCAGGACGCACCGTCGGCTCGATTGGCTCATCCGGCAGAGCCTCGAAGATGGCTTGCAGGGGCGCTTAGCGTCCCAGAAGATGCGCTGTAAGCGGCTCAAACCCCGCCGGCCATCGCCGGCAGGATCACAAGCGTGTCAGCCTCGCCGACGGCGGTGTCCAACCCGTCGAGCACCCGCACGTCCTCGTCGTTGAGGTACACGTTGACGTAGCGGTTGAGCTCGCCGTCTGCTGAGAACAGCTGGTCCTGTGTGGCCGGGTGGTTGGCGGCGAGGTCGCGCAGGACGTCGCCGACGTTCTCGCCGCTGGCGCCGACCTCCTTCTCGCCGCCGACGGACGCGCGCAGGACCGGTGGGATCTTGATCGTGGCCATCTTCGGAGCGGCAGACTACCCGGCGGCGGCGCAGAAAGCCTCGTAGTCCGGGAACACGCCCATCTCCTCGTCGGCGATCTCGTCGGGCGCGCGCGAGCAGATCGGGCACTCGGGGTCGCGATGGACCTTGACCTCGGTGAGCGTGGCGCCGAGCGCGTCGTACAGGAGCAGGCGCCCGATCGCGGGGTCGCCGATGTCGAGGATCAGCTTGACGACCTCGGTGGCCTGCAGCAGGCCCATCGTGCCGGGGAGCACGCCGAGCACGCCGTTGGCGCCGCACGAGGGAGCGAGCTCGGCGGGCGGCGGCTCGCGGAACAGGCAGCGGTAGCACGGGCCGTCGTAGGGCTTGAACACCGACAGCTGCCCCTCGAAGCCGAGGATCGCGGCCGACACGACCGGGATCTTCAGCCGCACGGATGCGTCGTTGAGCAGATACCGGGTGGGGAAGTTGTCGAGCCCGTCGACGACGATGTCGTAACCGGAGATGATCTCGACGATGTTGTCCGGACCGAGCCGGACCGGGTACTTCTCGACCTTGACGTCCGGGTTGAGCGCGTTGATCGTCTGCTCGGCCGAGTCGACCTTGGAGACGCCGATCCGCTGCGTG
>JBKQHH010000234.1:0-2981 GCA_052148875.1 Solirubrobacteraceae bacterium | reverse complement strand
GCCGAGCAGCACCAGGTCGGGGCTCTCCCGCTGCAGCGTCTTGGCAAGCGCGTAGCCGGTCGCCGCCACGTCTGAGCCGGCCACCACGGGATCGCTCAGATGGATCGAGCGATCGGCGCCGAGTGAGACCGCCTGGTGTAGAGCGCGCACGGCGCTGTCGGGGCCCATGGTCACGGCCACGATCTCCTCGACTGCAACCGCGCCGCCCTCCTTGATCTGCATCGCCGCCTCGATGGCGTGCGTGTCATATGGGTTGAGGTTCTTCTCGCCGCTGCGGTCCATCCGCCCCGTCGAGGGGTCGATCCTCTTCTCGACGGCGGCGTCCGGAACCTCCTTCACCAGGACGCATATCTTCATTGAGTCAGCTTCTCCTTGGGTCTGAGTGGGTGAATCGTACCCGTTCGCGCGGTTGACTGACGAGTCAATCGGTCTTGCCTCAGCGTGCGACGACCGCGCCGCGGATGAAATCGACGATCGCCTGCGTGGGAGCGCCGGGCGTGAACACCTCGGCTACGCCGAGGCTCTTGAGCTCGGGGATGTCTTCCGCGGGGATCGTGCCGCCGACGGTGATCACGACGTCCTCGACGCCCTGCTCGCGCAGCAGCTCGACGACGCGCGGCACGAGCGTCATGTGCGCGCCGGACAGGATCGACAGGCCGACCGCGTCGGCGTCCTCCTGGATCACCGTCTCGACGATCTGCTCCGGCGTCTGGTGCAGCCCGGTGTAGATCACCTCCATGCCCGCGTCGCGCAACGCCCGCGCGATGATCTTGGCGCCCCGATCGTGGCCGTCGAGACCGGGCTTGGCGACGACCACGCGGATCTTGCTCTGGAGTTGCGGCGAGGACATGCGCAGCGCAGATTATGCCCGCGAGCCGGTTCGCGCTCCGACGCGCTCCCACGCGGCGTTCCCGAGGCCGCCGATCACGGCCGCGGTGCCGAGCGCCGCGAGCACCTTCAGGCGCCTGCCGAGGCGATCGAGCTCGATCACCTCCCAGTCCTCCTCGAGCGCGATCCGCCGCAGCACGGCGTCGGGGTTGACGACGACCGCGTAGCCCACGGCGCGCAGCATCGGCAGATCGGACTCCGAGTCCGAGTACGCGTAGGAGACGGCCAGGTCGATCGCGTCCCGGTCGGCGACCTCGCGCATCGAGAGCACCTTGCCCTCGCGGTAGTTGAACGGCCCGGCCGGCCTGCCCGTGTAACGGCCGTCGACGACCTCCGAGCGCGAGCCCAGGCCGCCGTCGAACGCGAGCACGCGCGCGAGCAGGTCGGCCATCTCCTGCGAGGCGGCGGTGAGGATGTACACGGGCAGGCCGGCGTCCTGGTGGGCGTATGCGCGCGCGAGCATCTGCGGATACAGGCGCGGGAGCACGCCCGAGAGCACGCGCGGGGTGAGGCGCTGCAGATCGCGCACGCGCACGCCGGCGATCATCTCGCCGACGCGCCTGCGCACGTCGTCGGCACGGTCGTCGGTCGACCCGTGCAGGCGGAAGCGCAGGTTTTCGTAGACGTCGCGCACGAGCCGCCCGCGCGAGATCATCCCCGTCTCGTACGCCGCGCGGGCGAAGAAGATGCCCGACGAGCCGGCCATCAGCGTCTTGTCGAGATCGAAGAACGCGGCGCCGCGCGACCGACCGTTCGGCGATCCGCCGGCGCTCACGGCCATCTCAGACCTTCAAGATCACCGCGTCGCCCTGCCCTCCGCCAGAGCAGATCGCGGCGCACCCGTAACCGCCGCCGCGCCGGCGCAGCTCGTGGACGAGGCTGCCGAGGATGCGCGCGCCGGAGGCGCCGATCGGGTGCCCGAGGGCGACGGCGCCGCCGTTGACGTTGACCCTGTCCTCGTCGATGCCGAGCATGCGGATCGAGTTGAGCGTGACGGACGCGAACGCCTCGTTGATCTCCCACAGGTCGATGTCTCCGGGCTGCAGGCCGGCCTTCTCGAGCGCCTTCTTGGCGGCGCTCGCGGGCGTGGTGGCCAGGTAGGCGAAGTCGTTGGCGCTCTGCGCGTGGGCGACTATCTCGGCGAGCGCCTCCTTGCCGTTGGCCGCCGCCCACTCCTCGGAGGCGAGCACGAGCGCGCCGCCGCCGTCGTTGACGCCGGGCGAGTTGCCGGCGGTGTGCGAGCCCTCCTTGCCGACGAGGCCGGGCAGCGCGGCGAGCCGCTCCAGCGACGTGTCGCGACGCGGGCCCTCGTCGATCTCGACGACGGTGCTCTGCTTACGGCCGTTGACGGTCACGGCGACGATCTCGTCGGACATGCGCCCCTCGTCGATCGCCTTCAGCGCGAGCTCGTGCGAGCGCAGCGCCCAGCGGTCGAGGTCGGCGCGGGTCATCTCCAGCTCGTCGCCGATCTCGGTGGCCTCGATGAACATCTGCTTGCCGGAGAACGGGTTGGTGAGCCCGTCGTGGACCATCGCGTCGAGCATCTTCGCGTCGCCCATGCGGTAGCCGAAGCGCGCCTGCGGCAGCAGATACGGCGCCTTGGACATCGACTCCATGCCGCCGCCGACGCCGACGCTCATGTCGCCCGCGCGGATCGCCTGGTCGATGATCACCGACGCGCGCAGGCCGGAGGCGCAGACCTTGTTGATCGTCTCCGAGGAGACCTCCTTGGGGATGCCCGCCTTGATCTGCGCCTGGCGCGAGGGGATCTGGCCCTGGCCCGCCTGCAGCACCTGCCCGACGATGACGTGCTGCACCTGCTCGGGCTCGACGCCGGCGCGCTCGAGCGCGGCCTCGATGGCCACACCGCCGAGCTCGGTGGCGTCGACGCTCGCGAGGCCGCCGCCCATCTTCCCGATCGGCGTGCGCGCGGTTCCGAGGATGACGGTCTTTGACATGGGTCTCTTCAGCTCTCCTCGTGGTGGCTTTCAGCGCGCGGTCTGCGAGCCCGAGAATGGTAGTGGACGCCCTCGCGCGCTCAGGGAGAGCGGACGAGCGGCTAGCGCTCGCTCGTCTGGGAGAGCCAGCGCACG
>JBKQHH010000233.1:0-2929 GCA_052148875.1 Solirubrobacteraceae bacterium | reverse complement strand
AGGGAGGCGCTCGGTCGTGCCCTGTTTCACGCGCGCCGCTACGCGGGTGCCGCCGCGGAGTTCGAGGCGGTCGCCGAGAGCGCCCCCACGAACGACTACGCACTGTTCTGCCTGGGCCGCTCCATGCAGCTCTTGGGACGTCACCGCGAGGCCCGCCAGCCGCTGGCGCTGGCCAGCTCACTGCGGCCCGAGCGGGCCGACTACCGGCTGTACCGCGACCGTGCCCGCCGCGACGCCGAGCGGGGCTGAGCAGGGAAGGTCAGGGCCGTCCCGATGCTATGCTCGACGGAGAGCTTTCGTGTCGGCGTGCAGACGTCGGCAGTAGTACCGAAAGTGGGCGCACGCCCGCTTTTTTTTGCGTAAGGAGTCAGTTGATGAGCGCGCTACAGACAGATATAGAGAGGCGTCTGGCCCAGAGTGAGCCGGATGTCGAGGTGCTGCTCGCCGAGGTTCTCGGCGGCCGCTGCCTGCGTGTGTACATCGATCATCCGGACGGCGTCACGCTGGCCGTGTGCGAACGGGTGACCGCCCTGTTGAGCGAGGAGCGCGAGCGCTACTCGCTAGAGGTCTCCTCGCCGGGCAGCGAACGTCCCCTCACCAAGCCGGCCCACTTCCGCCGGTTCGTCGGCCGCCGTGCCCGCGTGCGCACGCGCCACCCCCGTGCGGCCGTTCACGCCGACGGGCACAGGGAAGCGGCCTCGCGTCCCGTTCAGAGCTTCACCGGGGAGCTCGTGGGGGCCTCCGAGAGCGAGGTCACCCTCGCCGCCGACGGGGGCGTCATCGCGATCCCCTATTCGGACATCCGCCGTTCGAACCTGATCGAGGAATAGGGCGAGCCATGTCACGCGAAATTCTTGAGGCCATGTATGCGCTGGCGCGCGAGAAGGGGATCGAGCCCGAGAAGCTGATGCTCGCGCTCGAGGACGCCCTGTTGTCGGCCTACAAGAAGCAGCCCGGCTCGGCCAAGTACGCGCGCGTCGAAATGGACCGCGAGACGGCGGATTTCCGCGTCATCGAACTGATCATCCCCGAGCGCCTGGAGGCGCACCTGATCGTCGAGACGATCGACGAGGAAACGACCGTCGACCCCGAGACCGGCGAGATGCGCGAACCCGAGGAACCGGAAATCGACCCGAAGAAGTTCGCCGAATACCGCGATCAGATCGACGAGCGCGACGTCACGCCCGACGACTTCGGCCGGATCGCCGCGCAGACCGCCAAGCAGGTGATCCTGCAGCGCATCCGCGAGGCCGAGCGCGACATGATGTACGAGGAGTACCGCGACCGCGTCGGCGAGCTGATCACCGGCATCGTGCAGCAGTCGGACTCGCGCTACACGCTCGTGCAGCTGCGCGAACGCGTCGAGGCGCTGCTGCCCAAGTCCGAGCAGGTCGAGGGCGAGCGCTACGACCACTCACAGCGCATCAAGGCCGTCATCAAGGAGGTCTCGCCGTCGACCAAGGGACCGGCGATCATCGTCTCCAGGCGCGATCCCGAGCTGATCAAGAAGCTGTTCGAGCTGGAGGTCCCGGAGATCGCCGACGGCCTCGTGGAGATCGCGAACGTCGCCCGCGAGCCCGGCTACCGCTCGAAGATCGCCGTCATCTCCCACACCGACGGCGTCGACCCGGTCGGCGCCTGCGTCGGACCGCGCGGCTCGCGCGTGCGCATGGTCGTCTCCGAGCTGCGCGGCGAGAAGATCGACATCATCCCCTTCAACGACGAGCCCGCGCGCTTCGTCGCCAAGGCGCTCTCGCCCGCGCGTGTGCGCGAGGTGCTCGTCGACGACGAGGCCAAGCAGGCGACCGTGATCGTGCCCGACGACCAGCTGTCGCTGGCGATCGGACGCGAGGGTCAGAACGCGCGGCTGGCCGCGCGGCTGACCGGCTGGCGCGTGGACATCCGCTCGGAGACCGAGTTCGCCGCCGAGGAGGCCGAGCACGGCTACGAGGAGGAGGAGGTGCAGGGCCGCTGCGCCGCGATCCTCTCCAACGGCCGGCGCTGCCCGAACGCGTCGCTGCCGAACTCGCGCTACTGCGGACTGGAAAGCCATCAGGCGCTCGCGAGCATCGCCAGCGACAACATCGGCGATCTCGCCTCCGTCACCGTCGCCGACGAGGCCGAGGCCGAGGCGGAGCTCGCGGCAGAGGCGCCCGCCGCCGAGCAGGTGGCCGCCCCGCAGGACGCGCCCGCCGAGACCCCCGCGGATGCGCAGCCGGAGCCCGCCGCGGAGCAGGCTGTCGAGGAGCAGGCTGCCGAGGAGCAGGCCGCCGAGGAGCAGGCGACATAGCGCGGCACGTGCCCCGGCGTCGCTGCGTCGGCTGCGGGCGGATAGCGCCGAAGTCAGAGCTCCTGCGCATCGCCGCGACCGAGCAGGCGCCGGCCGGCGATCGCAAGCGCCCCTCCAGACGCGCGATCGCCGATCTCGAGGGCACGATGCCCGGCCGCGGCGCCTACCTGTGCCGCGCCGGAGATCCCGACCAGCCCACGCGGGCGAATCCCGACTGCCTGCAGCGCGCCGTGCGCCGCGGCGGGATCGCGCGCACGCTGCGCTCGGCGGTAACGCTCGACCCCAAGCTCGTAGAATCGGTAAGTCGATGAGCAAGAAGCGCGTACACGAGATCGCCAAAGAGCACGGTCTCTCGAGCAAGGAGCTGCTCGAGAAGCTGAAGGCCGCCGGCATCGAGGCCAAGGCGGCCGCGTCCTCCGTCGAGGAGGACGCCGCGCTGAAGGCGCTGGGCGTGGACGGGGCCGGCGGGTCGGCCGCCCCCGCGAGCTCCAACGGCGGGCCCGCAGCCCCGGTGTCGACCGTCGCCGCGGCGGCCGCCGAGGCGAGCCCCAAGGCTGCGCCCGCGAAGCCGGCACCGGCAGCGAGCGCGCCGGCACCCGAGCCCTCCGCCGCGGGCCCCGCGACCGCGGCGCCCGCGCC
>JBKQHH010000232.1:0-5790 GCA_052148875.1 Solirubrobacteraceae bacterium | reverse complement strand
GTTTTGGGACAAGGAGGCGGCGAGCATGTTGGCGCCGCTGCTGCACGCGGCTGCGATAGCCGGCGAGAGGATGAGCGAGCTGGTGCGCTGGCTGGACGCGCGTGACTTCACCGACGCGATCGCCTGCTTGAAGGGCGCGGGCGCCTCGGCTGCCGCCGATCAGCTTGAGGGTGTCAGCCGCCGCGACGAGCGCAACCGCGAGACGACCGTGATGAGCGCCCTGAATCTGCTGCGCGCCTACCGCTACCCCCAAGTGGCCGCGCGCGCCGTCGGGGATCTCACACCCGAGCGGTTCCTCGATGGCAACGCCAACACGATCTACGTCGTCGCGGCCGGACACGACCAGGACGCGCTCCGGCCTGTGATCCTCGCGCTCGTCGCGGCGATGTACGAGGCGGCGATTGTCAAGGCGCGCAGAGACGGCGTGCTTGACCCGCGGCTGTTCATCCTGATGGATGAGGCGGCGAACATCGCGCCGGTGCGAAACCTCGCACCGTGGCTGTCGCAATGCGGCGATCACGGCATCGTGATCGCAACGATTTGGCAGTCGATCGCACAGATTGACCAGCGCTACGGACGCGCGGCCCGCGACGCGATCTGCGCGGCGTCCACAGCGCAGGTGTTCATCCCGCCGTTGGCTGAGCCGACGAGCGCGGGCTATCTCACGGAGCTGCTCGGCGAGGAGCCGGTCGCCAACGCCTCCAGTTCAAGCGGGCTGGCACGGCACACGTTGAGCGTTGGTCATCAGAAGGCCGGACCGTCGCCGTGGCTGAGGCAGATCGCCCGCGGGCGCGCGGTGCTCGTCTACCGCGACCTTCCGCCGGCGATCGTGCGCGCCCCCGGCTGGTTCGAGGACCCCCGATTCGCACGCTACGCCCAACTACTCGCGGAACGTGGCCTCGCCGCAACGGCGTCGCGCTGAGTCTGCTACGTCGGACCGGGTGCCAGCTTCGCGTCGGATGCGAGAGCGAGCGGCGACGCGTGAGGACTCTTGTAACTCCAACTCGGGCGTCTCGCTGGCAACGCGGGGCCGCGCCTGCTTTCCGCGCTTTCCGGGTCTCCGGGCGGGTTGGGCACGAATACCCTCGCGGGGGCGAAAGCAGGGGGTTCGCCTCGCGCCCACGTTGGGGGCCTTGCAGCACCCTGGGAGCGGTGCCGCCGTTGACGCGGACGCGCTCGCAATCGGGGACGAAGCAGTAGCCAGCGGAGTGCCGCCGGGCGCTGCTGCTGGTCGTCCAAGGCGGGCGTCAGCTTGCCCTTGCTCGGACGCTCGCTGTCACGCGAAAGCGCTAGCGACGAGGCCGACCACGGCGACGAGCCGCGCCACATGGCGAGTGTGCCCTCTCTAAGCGGTGGCGAGCCCTATGAATCTGTGGGTCGACGTGCAGCATGCCCCGTCGCCGCCGAGCAGCGTGTCGAGTTGTGGCCCGCCGCGGCGGCGAGCACCGCGTCCACCGCGCCGTCCAGGTCGACTGCCGCGCGCAGCTCCGCCCCGGAGTGGACGGCGGCGGCCCGGAACCGGGGGTCGCCGAGGACCAGATCCGCCTGGGCGCCGATCCGCGCAGATGTAGCGCGGCGCAGGCGCAGCCCCGCACCGAGCTCTGACACGCGGTCGGCGTTGAGGACCTGCTCCTGCATCTGGGGGAAGACGAGCAGCGGCACCCCCGCGACTAGTCCCTCCTGCACGCTGTTGAATCCGCCGTGGGTGATGAAGAGGTCGGCGCGGCGGAGTACGGCGAGCTGGTCGACGTGGGCGTGCGCGGTGACGCCCGGAGGCAGCGCGCCGAGCGTCTGCGGGGCGATCCTCCCGACCGAGAGGACCACGCGGCGCCCGGGCCGCGCGAGAGCGATCGCGGCATCGCGAAAGAACGCGGGTCGATCCTCGAACACCGTGCCAAGTGAGACATACACGAGCTCTTCGTCCTCGCCGAGCGCAGCAAGCGCCGGCTCCCCGCAGTCTGCGGGTGCCCTCGCCGCGCGGAGCGGCCCGACGAACCGCACGTCCTCGCCGGCGAGACCCTCCGGACGGGTCTGCAGTCCGCGCGAGGTTCCGACGAGCGTCGTGCACCCGTACCGCCCGCCGAGTACCTCGAGCCAGCCGCCCATGGGCACGCCGTAGCGCTGCTCGAGCCGCCGCGAGACGAGCCGCAGCCGCAGCGCGTCGGGCGTCCCGGCGGCGAGCTGGGCGAGCGCCGCCGGCATGCTCCGCAGCGTCGGCCGCATGCCGCGGTGGAGGGCCATCATTGAACTGAAGACGACCTGGGGCAGCCCGACCTCGAGTGCGGCATAGCGACCGTATTGGGCGAACGTGTCGCGCAGGACAACGTCGGCACCGCTGTCGCGTATCTGCTCGGTCGCCCAGGGGGTTACCCGCTCAGTCGCCCGCGCGATGAGCTCCGCTACGCCGATCAGGTTCGGCGGCGGTGGGTCCATATCGATGCCGAAGTCGGGCACCGAGCGGAACTCGCCACCGGCCTTCCTGCACTCCGCCTCCCATTCCGGGAAGGCCCACTGCACCGTTCGAGCCCCACGGTCCCCCAAGGCGGCGACGAGCGGCAGCAGCGGACGGACGTGACCACCCGACGGCAAGTGGACGACCGCGACCGTCGGTAGCCCCGGCGTCAACTCCACGTCAACGGCCGCTTCGCCACGGAAGCGGCCGTGCCTGCTCAACGGTCTCCCGCGAACCGGCCCGGCTTGTGGGCCTCTCACCGGACCCCTCACGTCGATCGCGCCGGCGTCCGTTGTCACTCGGGCTGCTGCTCCTCTGCGGGGTGAGTGGGCTCGGGCAGCGGTCGGCGTGCGATCTCGGCGGCCTCGCTGCGGTCGAGGCCGAAGCTGCGCAGCACGCCCTCGGCATGCAGCACGTCCGCCTGCTCGCTGCCTTCTCCCACAAGCTGGGCGTGGATGACCGCGAACAACGCGCCGCCGCTCGCGTTCAGAGCCAGCGCGGGGTCTGCAACGTGGAAGCGGCCAGCCTCGATCGCGGATCGAAGATCGCTGCGCGCCGACTGCCCGAGCACCGACCACGCCACGCGGAAGGGAACCTCGAGCCGGACGAGCAGCCACGCCCAATCCGAGTCGCTCTGGGCAACGCGCACGAGGTGGCGGTGGGCGATGCTGATCTTCTCGGCCGGGTCCTCCACGTGGGCCTGGCGCAGCTCCAAGAGCGCGAGCTGCGCCGAGAGCTCCTCTTCGAGCAGCGCGTCGAGCAGCTCGTCCTTGGTTCGGAAGTAGTTGTAGAACGACCCGATCGCGATGTCCGCGTGCTCGGCGATCTGGGCGATCGTCGTGCGCTCCATCCCGCGGGCGGCGAACAGCTGTCTCGCCGCCGCGAGCAGTCCAGCCCGCGTGCGTACCTTGCGCCGCTCCACCCGAGTCCCTGCGCGGGGTGCGTTGTGCTGCGGGCTTGCGGGCATCCGCGCATTCTCCAGCACAGGCATCATCTGAATATAGCATCAGAATTGAATCTTTATTCATTCTCTGCTACGTTCGCCGCTCTGAATGGCCGAGGGCGTTGGGAGGAGATGAGATGACCGAGGAGGTGCCCGTGCTTGTCGTGGGTGGCGGCGGCGCGGGGCTCACCGCATCGATGCTCCTCGCCCGCATGGGCGTCAGGTCGGAGGTTTCCGCGCGGGCGTTGATCATCTGGATCGACGACGAGGACGGCGGGCGGCGGCCGATCAAGGACCTGGTCCGGCCGGGACGCTTCCTGCTGATCGCAGGCGAGGAGGGCGAGAGCTGGTGCGAGGCCGCCCGCTCGATCGCCGACGCCGAGGGGCTGCCGCTCGACGCCGTGCGGATCGGCCACCTCGACGGCGAGCTCTACGACCCCCGCTGCACCTGGCTGCGCTACCGGGAGATCGGCCCCGAGGGGGCGATCCTCGTGCGCCCGGACCGCTTTATCGCGTGGAGCAGCCTGGGGGCCGCCGACGCGCCCGCCGAGGTGCTGGCGCAGGCGCTCGGGAAGATCCTCGCCGCGCCGACCGCCGCGATCGCTCACGCCTGATGCCGGTGCACCACGCCCCCCAGGAGATCGAGGTAGACGTCGCAATCGTCGGGTTCGGCCCGGTCGGGCAGGCCCTCGCGGCGCTGCTCGGCCGTGCCGGGCACTCCGTGCTGGCCGTCGAGCGGTTCGCCGAGATCTACCGGCTGCCGCGCGCGGTTCACCTCGACCACGAGATCGTGCGGCTGCTCCAGGGCCTCGAGGTCGCGGACGACCTGGCAGGCGATCTGCTGCCCGTCCGCGACTACCACTGGTACGGCGCCGACGGGGAGCCGTTGATGACGCTCGAAGCGCCCGTGCCCGCGGTATCCGGCTGGGAGTCCGACTATATGTTCTTCCAGCCGGCGCTGGAGCAGGCGCTCGCGCGCCGCGCGAGCGAGCAGCCCTCCGTCACGGTCGAGCGCGGGTGGGTTGCGCAGGCGCTGAGCGTCGAGCCGGAGGGCGCGTTGCTGACCGTGCGTTGTGTGAGCGAGGAGCGCGATCTGGCCTTGGGCGAGGAGCTCCGCTCGATCCGCGCACGCTGGGTCGTCGGCGCGGACGGCGCGAACTCCTTCGTTCGCGAGGCGCGCGGCATCGCCCGCCGAGACCTCGGCTTCCGGGAGCGCTGGCTCGTGGTGGACCTCGAGCCGCACGACATGGACGCGCTCGACCTGCCCCCGGCCTGCCAGTGGTGCGATCCGGTGCGCCCCACCACCCACGTTCAAAGCGGCACCCGTCATCGGCGCTTCGAGTTCATGCTGCTCCCCGGCGAGGATCCCGCCGACTTCGAGGATCCCGCGCGGGCCTGGGAGCTGCTGAGACCGTGGTTCACGCCCGCCGACGGAACGCTGACGCGCCATGCCGTCTACGAGTTCCGCTCGATGCTCGCCGAGCGGATGCGCGACGGCCGCGCGCTGCTGGTGGGCGATGCCGCGCACCTCACGCCGCCGTTCCTGGGCCAGGGCCTGTGCTCGGGGCTGCGGGACGCGGCCAACGTCGCGTGGAAGCTCGATCTTGTGCTGCGCGGCGTCGCCGAGGAGGCGCTTCTCGACACCGTCGAGGCGGAGCGCCAGCCGCAGAACGAGTGGGTCATCAACCTGGCCGTCGAGCTTGGGCGCGTGCTATGCGAGCTCGACGTCGGCGTCGCCGCCGAGCGCGATGCGGCGCTGCGCGCCGCGGGAGCTCCGCCTGCGCCCGAGTTCGCGCCGCTCACCGGAGGGCTGCTGCGCCGCGGCGCCGACGGCGCGCCCGGGCCGCTGGCCGGCCACCTGTCCGTGCAGGGTCTCGTCGTGACGGCGTCGGGCGAGGCGCTGCTCGACGACGTGACCGGCGGCGGGTTCACCCTGATCGCCGCCGCCGGCGACCCACTGGAGGAGCTCGACGGGCGCGACCGCGCGCTGCTCGACGCGCTCGGAGCGCACGTCGTCTCGCTCGACCCCGACGTCGACTGCGGCCGGCGCGATGCTGACGGGCGCCTCACCGGCTGGCTGCGCGAGCACGGGGCGCACGCGGTGCTCGTGCGCCCCGACTTCTACGTCTTCGGCAGCGCGGCCGACGCCGCCGATCTGCCCGCGCTCATCGACGACCTGCGCGACCAACTGCCCCTCCCGACCCCTGCCTGACTACAAGGAGCCACCGATGTCCGATACCACCGCGGTCCACCCGAAGTTCCACCACTTCAACCTGAAGACGACACGCCTGCAGGAGATGATCGACTGGTACGGTGCCGTGGTCGGCGCCGAGGTCGTCTTCCAGAGCGATGCGAGCGTCTCACCATGTCTGCACGTAGCTTGCGCCCTGGACGA
>JBKQHH010000231.1:0-9006 GCA_052148875.1 Solirubrobacteraceae bacterium | reverse complement strand
AGGGACTCGAACCCCCGACACGCGGATTATGATTCGCGTGCCTCCACCCCTAATTGGCTCTACTACGGCGGTTTTGCCCCATGAAATCTAGGGCTTTTCCGACCTAGCCGCGCCCTCTAGGGAAATCACAGGGAAATCAGAGCCGTTGCAGGTCCCCAAGCTCGTTGGCCGTTTCGAGCGAGTGGAGGTCTGTAGCGATGATGAGTACGTTCCGGCCCCGAGGGCATATCCAGGTCAAGCTGGACGCGAACGGCCGCACGCGGGCGTTCTGGGCGTTCTGGCGCGACCAGAACGATCAGAAGCGTGGACGGCGCCTCGGCCCCGCCCACGTCCGCGACTCCGGGCGGCGGACGCCGCGCGGAGCGATCGTATGGCGCGCGGGCTACGGCGAGAAGCCGAGCCCGGACTATCTGACGCCAAAGGAGGCAGAGGACCGACTGGAGGACATCCTCGCCGCGCTGCGCGCCGGCATCGAGGACGAGCAGAGCACGGGGACACTCCGCCAGGCCGCGGAGGGATGGCTCGCCGAGCGCCAGAACGAGCGGGGCCTCAAGCGCTCCACCGTCGCGGGCTACGAGGATATCTTCGAGCGCCTTTACCGCGATCACGGCGCCGACACGCCCGTCAGCGACTTTCTCGACGGTCGGCTGAGCGTCTACTTCAAGGACTTCAAGTCCTATCGCGTCCTGGGCGAGAAGATGGCCCGAAAGGCAAGGGCCGAAGGCAAGGATGTCCGCAGGGTGGAGATCACACGCTGGACTGCGCAGCCGCCCGGCAGCGCCGCCGTCGAGGTCAGGACCAAGACAGAGGCCGTGCGCCTGGCCGACGAGCTGCCGGGCACCTGGAAGCACCGTCGGCGGGGTTGCTACCGCGTGGTTCCGTTGAACACGCAGCGCCCAAAGCGGGTCGCGCACGGGACCGCAAGGCAGCGCGAGGCGGAAGGCTGGATCGTCGCGCGGCGCACGACGAAACCGTGGATGCTCGTCGCTCCCGCAGCGGCGCACACGCGCAACGTCTACCGCGACATCTTCGGTGCGATCCTCGACTACTCGGTGCGCCGCCGCTGGATGCCGACGAACCCTCTCGATGAGGTCAAGCGCAGCAGCAAGCGGCACGAGCGGGAGCGCATCCTGCGCCGCGACGACTTCTACGACCCCGACGAGATCGACCGGCTGCTGCAGCACGCGCCCAGCGTCCTCGAGGAAGCCTTCTGGCTGCTCGGCGCGCACGCCGGTCTGCGGCTGCCAGGTGAGGGTCTCGGCCTGCCGCGGGGCGCGGTGGACTTCGAGGCCGGGGTGATCCGTGTCCACGACAACTGGGTGCGCAACGCCATCGACACGACCAAGACCTCAGACTCGGAGGCGATCCCGATGACGCCGCGCCTGGCTCGCGCGCTGGCGAAGGTCATGGACCGCGACTATGCGACCGAGAACGAGGACTTGGTGTTCGCAAGCGAGGACCGCGACGGCCCTGTGAGCGAGCGCTCGATGCGCAAGGCGTTCAAGCTCGCCCAGCAGAAGGCCGGGCTGAAGCCGATCAAGATGTACAACCTGCGCCACTCCTTCGGCACGACGCTCGCCCGTCGCGGAGTGGATGTCAGAACGATCCAGGCGCTCATGCGCCACGATCGCCTCACCACGACCGAACAGTACATGGCCTACAGGCCCCAGCCCGAGCTTGCCGGCCAGATCACGCGAGCGCTGGACCCCCACAGCCTGCCCGAGAACGTCACGCCCATCCGCCCGGCCTCGGCCACGTCGTTCCTTGAGCGCTTGGAGGAGGAGATCCCCGCCAAGTGGCTGCGCGAGGTCGAACGCATCTTTGCCGAAGGCCACATGCCACTGCCGGCCGGCGACGATCTGGACTCTCTCGATGAGGGAGCGGGGTCCGGGCGCCACCTGACGGCGATCGAGGCGCGATGCGCAATCGAGGTCAGTCAGTAGCGCACACGAAGCGTGCGGTGATGTCCCCATCGGACCACGACTCGTGAGGTCGAGTTCAATCGGGCGTCACCAATGGCTTCGTGGGCTTCATTGACTGCCTCATTGATGTTGCGGTGCGCTTCCATAACTTCGCCGTCTTGGAGTACATGCGGCCACTGAGGGCGGGACGACAGCTCGAAGAAATGGGAGGAGCGCCTGCGGCGCCAGCCCCGTGGTTTGCCGTATCGAAGTTCGACCTCCAAACGTTCGATCCGAACGGGTCGCTGTCTGGGCCGCACTTCGACTACGAGACCCTCCCACGGCGGATGGGCTTCACCAGCGTCCTCGCTGACCCACCTCGCGTCGACGCGAGGACGGTTCCAGAGCGCCTGCACCGTGACCACAGATGCCATCAGCCCGACCACGCCAAACACCCAAGTACAGACTATGGCGAACGTATCGACAGCGGAGGCAATCACATCGGCAACCTAGCGCTCCGAGACTCACCCGAGATGAAGGAGCACCGACCGGGGGGACCGCGATCGCTTACGCGCACAACAGCGAGTCCTCGTCAAGCCGGTGAGCGGACACACCGTCGAGGCGCTGCCCCTACGAACAGTCTCCTCCGAGTCGGCAGGAGCCCAACACCCTGACCGGAGGATCATTTAGCCCGTAGGACGAACGGGAACGCGCGTGCTGATCGCCTGACGAACCTCTTCATAGACGGGGAGAGCGAGCGCGGCGGGTGTCTCGATCGTGACGAGCAGGCCGTAGGGAACCTCATCGGCGAGGTCTCCGGTGGTTGCACGGCAGGCGATTTCGAGCGTCGTGGTCTCATTCGGGCCAAACGGGACTGCGCGGCTACTCATCAGCACCTCGTGTTGCAGTGTGCCGCGTCCGGCCGCCTGGTTGTCGACCTCCTGGCGCTGACCGAACGCAGCGTCGCGCCCCGCGACGTAGGTCAGATCGAGCGCAGCAGTGCGGTAGGCGCGGTGTCGCGGGTTGATCGGGGTCAGCCAGGCCAACGTAAGCGTGAGACGACGTTCGGCCGTGATGCCGGCGAGGCTTGGCGGCAACGGTAGATCGTAGCTGTGGGTGTCGTCGACGCCGAGACGACCGGCCTGGATGAGTACGGGGCGATGGTCGTCGGCAACGAGCGCCTGCTCCGGGTGTGCTCGTCCGTGGCCGAGGAATCTCGAGATCGCCGCACGAGATGCGGACTCACCAGCGTCTCGCAGAACGCGCTCGATCGTCGCGGCGGCCGATCCCCAGCGAGCTGTATGCGCAAGTGCGGACTTCAACAGCACCGCATCAAGTTCTGCGTCGGGAAAATCGAGGCCGTAGGCTGCTCGTAGGACGTCGAGGCGTTGCAACAGTGCGCCGGTGTGGTGGCCCGCGAGTGCGGTAGCGCCGCTAGTGCCTGTCGTGTGGACATAACGGTCCAGCTCGCCGTCTATGCCCGGCGCAGCGACACGCAGCCCAGGTGGTCGGCGCGAGATGGCGACCGACAGCGGCCGCGGGCCTCCCTCCGCGGACGGTTCCGCGCGCATGGCCTGCCGGCCGCCGGGTAGCAGCAGGTCCGGCTTGATCGCGCGGTTGATGCCAGTCGCGACTGGACTAATCACGCTCGGCAGGTCCGTGTCTGCAAGTGGATCAACCACGCCGGCCGGTGCCGTCGCGCCCGACGCGTCGTCGTGCGCCGCGCCGATCGTCAGCGCGTTGGTCGACTCACCAGGAGCGAGCAGTCGTCGCGACAGCGCCTCGCGGCGAATCGCGTTGACGATCTCGTGCTCAAGCTCGGTAGCGTTGGTGATGTCGATATCGGCCGGCAGGGCAATCGAGCCGGTGTGATTGCCCGCGCTGACCAGAAACAGGGCGTTGTAATGCCAGGCCAGCCAGTCGACGAGCCGTGCCAGCGGGCTGACGAAGCGGTCGAACTGCTGGCAGGGGTCTGCCACCGCAAGGACAATCACGCGAGTTTGTGCTGCGGCCGGTTCGTCGCCCTCAAACAGGCGCGCTACGGCCCGGTGGATGAGGTCGACGGGCAGTCGATCCACCGGCAGCATCTCCGGCGGATTATCAAACCAGGCCGCCTGATCGGGGCGCAGGATCGGCCGTACATAGACGGGCTCATCGAGCGCGTCGCCCGCGTCGCCAAGGTCCCCGTGGACGACGAGGGACGCCATCAGCGTGCCGTGGTGGCGGTCGCCCACGCGAATCGTCGAGGCCCAGTCCTCGGGGTCATCGATCCGCAGTCGGCCGTCCAATGCCTCATGACGCCCAACTGGCATGCCGTCGAGCAACGCCACACGAGGCTCGCCTGCTGACGACTCGCCAAGCCGGAGCGGCTTATCGGCGCGCTCCCCATTGTCGATCACGGGGGCGACCATCTGGCCCGTTGCGTGAAACAGACGCACCCCCTCGGTACTCAACCAGCTCACGTCCTCGCTGGCCGCCGCCTCAAGCAGCCGCGTGGCAGGGGCGCGACCAAGTACGCCGTGGTAGTCGATCTGCTCTAGGACCACCTGCCCGACGAGTTCGCCGCCGACCGCTCGCAGCTCGGTGCTGAGCCGGTCGATGACCGCACTGCGGCGTTTCTGGTCGCGCCGCAGCCATAGCTCGGCCTCGAACGGTACGAGCCGGTCGCCCAGCTCGGCGAGATCGCGCCGCCATGCATCGGCGGCTCCGGCTCGTTCGAGCCGATCCTGATCGTTCCACTCGCGGACATCTCGCAACTGGGAGAACAGGTCGCGAAACGCGGTGAGCCCGTGGGGCATCGTCTCGCCGCGCTTGAAACGCTCCCACAGCCCGAGCAGTTGTTGCCAAGCGCGGACGTCCGTCGCGATGAGGAACAGCTGCCGGGTGTATCGCTTCTCCTGGCCTCGCTGATTGACGGCGCGGAAGTCGTCGTCCGGGTCGAGCTGGGCGAGGGCCTGCTCACCCAGGAACTCAAGCCCAGGAACCTTGAGCATTGCCTTGGCGAAGCTCGTGACCTCGCCGGCGATCTCCAGCACGAGGATCGTCTCGGGCTCCAGCGCGTCAGGCGTCGCACGCAGGCGCAGCTGCTGGGCGTCTAGCGCAGCGGTGATGCGCTGCAACTGTGGCCCGATGCGCTGCGCCTGCCGATCGGCGCCGGGACCGCGAACCTTGTCGCGGCCCCGTGGTCCGGGTTTGGTTCGTCTGCCCGGCCTGGCCGGGGCGAACAGCAGCGGAACGCGGTCAGTCACGTCAGGACGTGTCCTGGGTCAAGCGCCGGACGCGCTGCTCGATGAGATGGCGAAGGTCGCGCTCCGGTTGAAGGACGTGTCGCCGACGGATATCGAGCGTGAGGTCGTGAAGCTGAGAGAAGCTCGCCGACTCGGTGGCATCGGCAAGCCTGCGGGACGTGTACCCGGCGTTCTTGTCGAGACTCGACAAAAACGACTCGAAGTACGCGGCACGCTGCGCGTGCGTCGGGATCGGCAGGATGAAATGCAGCTCGAAGCGGCGATGAGCAGCCCGATCCAGCAGCTCGGGATGATTGGAGGCGGCGATCAGAATGACGTGGCTCGGAACCTCGTCGACGAACAGCAGCAGCGAGCTGACGACTCGCTTGATCTCGCCCGTCTCGTGCTCGTCGCCGCGCTCCTTGGCGATCGCATCGAACTCGTCAAGGAACAACACGCACCGGCGCGTCCGTGCGAATTCGAACACCTTGGCCAACCGTGCGCCCGTCTCGCCCAGGAAACTGCCGATGACTGCCTCATAACGAATCCGCACGATCGGCAGATACAGCGCCTCGGAGATGGCCTCCGCCAGACTCGTCTTGCCATTGCCCGGTGGTCCGGTGAGCAGGACGCGATGGCGTGGCTCAAGGCCGTGAGCACGCAACAGCTCGACGCGCTGCTGCTCCTCGATCAGCTCCTCACAGGCGACGCGAACCGTTTGGGGCAAGACAAGGCTTGCGAGCGTACGCTCGGGCGTGATGATCTCGATGCCTGGGCCAGGCTCCAACTCGGCCAACCCGGAGAAGCCATTGGTGCGCCCATGCCCGTTGCCGCCGTTTCGACGAAGCGCCGCCTCGATGCGGTCAGCCAGCACGTGGTGCTGCTTTTCTCGCTCCTCGGCGATCAGCGCCTCGACCGTGCGCGTGAACGCGGCATCGTCGCGCTGGCCGGCAGCCCGGACGAGGCCAAGGATGAGATCAGCACGCGCCACAACAACAGGATGACGACCTGGGCGGCTCGATGTGCAAGACAGGCCGGTTCGGCCGCAAAGACCGCGATGTCGACGGCCGCTGTCCATCTCCTTCGCGCTGTCGGGCTGGCGAGGGGCCGGGTCGGATGCGTCCTAGCGTTGGTGATCCTATGCGCTTCATCGAGCTACTCCCAGCCGTAGAACGTTCACACGCCACCACGCGACAGATCATCGCTGTGAGGGGCTGCCAGCTATGCGCCTCGCTATTGACGCTGGACTTGGACCGTGCAGGCGTGCAAGCCGAGTACGTCACCGGCCGCTACTCGGCACTGCCTGAGCAAGAACACTGGTGGGTAGAAGCTGCCGACGTGCTGCTCGACCCCACCCGCGACCAGTTTTCCGAGGACCCGTTCGCTGAGCACTACACGGGCGAGTACCGGCGTGCGGGCGCCAAGCCCGCCAGCCAAATGGTCGCTGAGGCGACGATGCTGCTGCGCCTGCAGTGGTCGACCAACCGGCGGGTGCGAGGCGCGATCGCCGAGGTCGCAGCTCAGTACCAGCTAGATCTCGCGCAGATCATGGAGCCACCCGGCTTGCTCACGCCGGTTCGTTCGACGCCAGGAGCCGCTCAAGAGACCGAACTCGGCTTGCCAGACGCTTTCCCGTAGAGGGGAACGGGGTCGCGTACGCTTCCGTGCGTGCCGGCTCCTCATAAACAAATGACTGCCGACATCACGTAAGGGACCTCGAGCGGACTCCGCAGCTCCGCATCCGCACTTGCGAAGGGGGACCGTCGCGCGATCGAGGATGAAGCGCGACGCCGACAACAGACACACGGACCCCGGCGGTACCCGCTATTCCACAGCGGCCGAAGCGAGCCCCTCCTGACTGCAAGCACGGACGCGCGGCCGCATCGCTGTCAAGCGGGAGACGACTGCCCGTGAGCCCCTGACGTGCCGGCTCCCGGCTTCGCGGGCTCGCGCCCGCTCCCAGGCAGGCTGCGACACAAGCCGATCGGCTCGCCGCGCCGGCGACCGCCGACGGCGTGGCCCTACCTTCAACGGCCGGCTACCGACGCCGGCTGCGCCCGCTGTAACCGAGCCTCCCTCCGGTCGGCTCTCCACCGAACCCGGCGTCGTGCAATGCCGGCCGGCAGCCCTTCGGGCTGCCCGCTCGCCGCTCGCTGACGCTCACAGGCTCACGCGGCCGGCGCACAACGCCAAGCCCGGACAGACTAGATGCACACCCTGGCGGGTGCTGTGTCCGCGCTGTGCAATCCGTTGGCCGGTCTGGAGCCTTCGTGGTCTGTATCCGTTGTGATGACCGCAGCCAGCATCGGTGCCGCCAAGGGCGGCGGGTACGCGCGCTACCTGGAGTCAAAGACCGTCGAGCCAGACCGCGGGGACTACTACCTCTCCCCGGAGGGGGAGCCCACCCAGGCACCCGGCCAGTGGCTTGCGAGCCCTGACACGCTCGCGCGCCTCGGTATCGAGGGCTCCACGATCGAAGGCCGCGACTTCATCTCGCTGATGGAGGGCAAGCACCCACGGTCGGAGCGGTGGCTGCGGCGGGCCGGTTCCAACGGCGGCAGGGGCGGCGGGATCGACCTGACCTTCAGCGCCCCCAAGTCGGTGTCGGCCGCTTGGGCTCTCGCGGACGAGTCCCAACGGCGCGCGATCGAATCCGCGCACGCCGCCGCAGTTAGCGAGACGATCGCGCACCTGACCGAGACTGTGCCGACCGTGCGCCGCCGCCAGCGCGGGCAGGTCATCGAGGAGCACGCCCGCGACGTGGTGGCCGCCGAGTACCGGCACACCACCGCACGCGGCGTCCTCGAGGGAGACGTACCCGACCCGCAGCTCCACAGCCATGTGGTCATCACCAGCGCGATCCGCGAGGACGGTCAGATCGTCGCCGTCGCCTCCCGTCCGATTTTCCGATCCGCCCGCGAGCTTGGCGCCTACTACCGCTCATCGCTTGCGCATCAACTCCAGCGGCGCGGTTATGCGATCGAGCGGGGCACCGGCAAACATGGCCGCTACTTCGAGATCGCCGGCGTGCCGCGCGGTCTGCTGGATGCCTTCTCCGCCCGCAGCCGCGAGGTCGCCAGAGCCGCCGAGCGCTTCCGGGCACAGTGGGGCCGCGCGCCCGAGCGCGGCGAGCTTCGAGCGCTCAAGCTGGAGAACCGCAAGGCCAAGGTGCTCGTCACGCGCACCGACCTGCAGAGCGCATGGAACGACACCGCCGCGCGCTTTGACTTCACCGGCGACGAGCCCGGACGGCTGCTCGGCGCCGTCGCCGAGCACGCACCGGAGGGTGCGCTTGAGGATCGTGTCGAGCAGCGCCTGACCGAGCGCGCCGCGACCTTCGAGCCCGGCGAGTTCCGAGCCGTCCTGCTTGAGCAGTCCGTCGGCGAGGTCTCGCCCCGCGAGGCGCTTGAGCGCTCGCGAGCGATGATCGCCGAGCGCCGCGTCCTGCCGTTGGAGGGTGGCCTGATGACCACGCTCACGGTGCGCGCCCGCGAGCAGGCGGTCGAGCGCAGGTTCGCCACGCTCGCCGGCGCAGGCGGCCGGGACGTTGGCAACGAGGCCCGCGCACTCGCAAGCGATCAGATCGCCGAGCGGATCGGCGGACGCCTCAGCCCCGAGCAGGCGCACGCGCTGCAGGTCATCACCGGCCCCGAGCGCGCCGCGATCCTCGTCGGGCCTGCCGGGGCCGGGAAGGGCGTCGTAATCGACGCCGCCGCCAGGGCCGAGCAGCTCACGGGGCATCAGACGCTGGGTGTCGCCGTGTCGTGGTCGACGGCCGAGCGTCTTGGCAGAGACAGCCCGGCGCTCTCGCAACAGGTGTTCAGCGTCGACGCGCTCATCTCGCGCGTGGAGCACGGCCAAGTCAAGGTCGATGCGGA
>JBKQHH010000230.1:0-4484 GCA_052148875.1 Solirubrobacteraceae bacterium | reverse complement strand
GTGCGCCACACGCGCGCCCAGGGATGCCAGCGGTAACCGGGCAGGAACGGCACTGCGTTGATGATCACGATGCGCGCGACGCGCTCGGGCATGCGCTGGGCGAAGGCGAGCCCGACCGCGCCCCAGTCGTGCACCACGAGGCTCACGCGCTCGACGCCGCGATCCGCGAGGAAGCGCTCGATGAAGCGGTCGTACTCGTCGATCGTGTAGCGCAGGAACGCGGGCTTGCCCGAGCGTCCGAAGCCCGGCAGGTCGACCGCCAACCCGCCGCCGCGGCGCAGGAACCCGGTCCATTCGTCGCAGTTGCTCGGCACGCCGTGCAGGTACAGCGCCGGCGTCGCGGACTCGGCGCCGGCCGGCGCCGGTGCGCTGCGCCAGAACACCTGCAGCCTGCCCCCCGCGGCAGGGCTCGTGTCGCCGGGGGCGAGCGGCGTGTCGATCTCGCCGGTGTGGTCGCTCACCTCGGGCACCGGGCGAGGATATAGAGGCGGCGCTCCGCGGATACCGTGACGCTGTGACCCCGCCCGCCCGCACCTCGCCCGCCCGTCCGCGCCCGCCGCGCGCACGGCCCGCGGACTGGACGCCTCCGACGCGCGCACGCGTGGCGAGGGTGCGCGAACGTCTGCGCGCGGTGTACGGCGTGCCGCTGATGCGCCCGCACGGCGATCCGATCGCCGAGCTGGTGCTGACGGTGCTGTCGCAGTCGACCAACGACCGCAACCGCGACGTCGCCTACCTGCGCCTGCGCGAGCGCTTCGACGCGTGGGAGCAGGTGCGCGACGCGCCGGTGGCGGAGGTCGAGGAGGCGATCCGCCCGGGCGGCATCTCGAAGGTGAAGTCGGACCGAATCCAGGCGATCCTGCGGGCGATCTCAGGCGATCCGGGTGGGCCGGCGCACGGCGCGCCGGTGCCCGGCAAGGCCGCGCACGAGCTGTCGCTGGATTGGCTCGCGCGCGCGCCGCTGGAGCAGGCCCGCGACTACCTGGTGTCGCTGCCCGGCGTGGGCCGCAAGACGGCGGCGTGCGTGCTGCTGTTCGCGTACGGCCTGCGCGACGTGCCCGTCGACACGCACGTCTCGCGCGTGGGCATGCGCCTGCGCCTGCTGCGCCCGGGCGCGCCGTTCGAGGAGCTGCACGACGAGATGCTCGCGCTGACGCCGCCCGGCGAGGAGCTTGAGCTGCACGTCAACCTGCTGCGCCACGGCCGGCGCACCTGCCACGCGCGCTCGCCCGCGTGCAACAGGTGTGCGATCGCGCGTATGTGCCCGAGTCGCGGCGAGCTCGCCTAGCCGCAATCCCGTTCACCTACTTACACGCCGGAGTTGGCTTCCGCTTCCGGTAGAAAGGAGCGGCCAACCAAGGGCCGATCCAGGCTTTCGGGACTCGTCCGAACCGCTCGTCTCGTGGCCGGTGCGTGGCACGCCTCCTTTTCGCCGCAAAGTTTCGCCGCAAAGCGCTCGTCGGCGGTCTCGGGCAACGACCCCGCGTGGAGGCTGGGACTCGCCCATACGTGTCCGCCGGCGTCAGCACTGCGCGGGCGAAAATCCTTAGCATCGCGCCCGTCGACCCACGCTCGAGCCGAACGAAGCCACAGCAGCCGATCTGGCGCCCTGCGTGAAGGGTCCGCGACCGATCCGATGGCCGGAATCTTCGCAAAGTGCGCGCAAATCAAAACCTCAGCCCCTTGGTTTTCCGTCGGCCAAAGCAATAGCACGCGTCGAACCGCTCAGCACCTTGATCGACGCTGGCGACCAAGGTCGTCGTGCGTGCGGCTCATCAGCTTGGCGTGCGTCGCGGGCCTGATCGCGGCCGCTGAGGTGTCCCTGGCCGAGGGTCAGAGGACTGGAACAATGACCGGTGATAGAACCACTATCCAGTCGTTTCTATGGTGAGCATGCGATGCCCCAATCGAACCGACGCAGAGATCCAGTCGAGCGTGTTACTCTGGTCGAGAGCGCCGTTTATTCTGTGGTTACGAGCAGGTTGCACGCGGGCCTCGAACAAGGCCGAGGTAGTTGACATGCGCAAAAGCAATCAAGCAATCGCAAGCATCGTTGTGGCAACGGCGCGAGTCAGCGCCGTAGGGAGGACACCACGAATCGTGTCTTCCTCCGGGAGCCCGCGCGGGCTCTCGCGGCGTGTGTGTCATCTGTTGCTGCTCGTGCTCGCGGCGTCTCTGCTCGCGCCCGCGAGCGCTGTCGCCGCGGCGCCCGTGGTCACCTCCGGGAACATCTACCCGTTCAGCTCGACCGAAGAGGGCATCTATGTCCGAATCAACCCGGGAGGCCTGACCACGGAATACAGCGTCGAATACGCACTAGCGCCATCTACCTGGTGCTCGAGCTCTGAGACCGCGGGCTCCCCGGAAGTCACAACGCCCGCGCGAACGCTCAGCGGCACCTTGACCGGCGAAGAAGAAAACTCGGCTGTCGGGGTGACTCTGACCGGACTCACCCCCAGCGCGACTTACTGCGCGCAGCTCACGGCACACAACTCCTCGGGAACGAGCCATTCCCCGACGTTGATGTTCACCGCAGGCGCGCCACACATACTACCGTCCGGCACGGACGCGGCCGTGACGTGGGCTCGGGTCTTCGGAAGCCTCAATACGCCGGGGGGCGGTCCGGCCGAATACTACGTGTCCTATGGGCTGGCGAGCTCAAGCTGGTGCTCCAGCGGCGGAGCGCAGGACTCGCCCGAATACCAAACACCGGCGCAGCAGTTCGTGCCCCCAACGGTGGGCATTGGAGTCGAAATAAGCGGCCTGTCCCCGGCGACGAGTTACTGTGAGGAGCTGGTCGCGAGCAACACCTGGGGTAGCGCACACACGGGCCCGTTCCCTTTCACCACGTTGAGCGCCTCGGCATCGCGCCCCGGGGGCACGGCGCCGACCGGCGGCTCAACGAACACCACGCCGAAGCCCCCTGCGCCTCTCTTGGCCGATCTCGCGATCTCCCCCAATACGTTCAAAGCGGCCGAGCGAGGCGCCTCGCTCATCAGCGCCGCGCGGGCCGGTCACGCGACCGGGGCGACGGTCACCTACTGGCTCAGCAGCGCGAGTGTCGTCTACTTCCGCGTCCTGCGCCTTGAGACAGGCCGGACAGCGGGCACAGGGCGCTGTGTCGCACAAACCAAGAGCAACGGCCGCGCCCACGCATGCACGCTGACGGTTGCGCTCCCGGGCAGCTTGAGCAGCTCTGGTGCCGGCGGGACGAACACGGTGCACTTCACCGGCCGTCTCAACGGACGCGCGCTCGCGCCAGGCCGCTACCGGCTCCAGGCGAGTACGGGTGCTGGCTCCGCTCCAGCGAGCGCACGGTTCCGAGTAACTGCTCCCGCGTGAAGGCAGTCGTCTGGTCGCGCGCCTCGCGGGTGACTGCTCGGGACGACCAGCAGCAGCAAGCTGACGCCCGACGCTGCGCTCGCTCTCCACGTCAAGCAGCAGCCTGCCGGCCGTGATTCCGCTGTTACGTCAACGTATTGCGCCTAGCCGCGAGGCAGCACCGCGAACGCGATCACCGCGTACTGCAGCGCCGCCGCCGCGAGTACCAGCGCATGGAACACCTCGTGGTAGCCGAACACCTTCGGCCACGGGTTGGGCCTGCCGCTCGCGTACACGATCGCGCCGATCACGTACAGCAGGCCGCCGCTCGCCAGCCCCGCGACCCCGAGCCAGCCGATCGCGGCGGGCAGCTCGCCGAACACGGCGGCCGTGACCAGGCCGAGCGCGACGTACACCGCCGCGAGCAGCCACTTGGGGGCGTCGATCCACAGCAGCTTGAACGCGACGCCGCCGAGCGCCCCAGCCCACATGACGATCAGGATCGCGTTCGCGAGCGATCCCCTCAGCGCGAGCAGCGCCACCGGGGTGTACGTGCCGGCGATCAGCACGAAGATCATCGAGTGATCCAGCCGCCTCATCCAGCGCCGTGCCCTGGGACCCCAGGTGACGCGGTGATAGAGCGCGCTCGTGCCCAGCAGGCCGGAGAGGGCGACCGCGTAGATCGTCGCGGCCAGGCGCGCCCGCCCATCGGATGCGGCGAGGATCAACGCCACGCCGCAGACGAGCGACACGAAGAACCCGTACTCGTGCAACACGCCGCGTAGCCGGGGCTTCAGAGGCCCCGACGGCACCATGTTCATTCCTAGACGGTAGCGCGCTTCAGCTTCGCGCGGGCGCGCTCGGGCGTCACCGTGACGACGTCCCACGCGAGGCCCACGCGCGCCAGCGCGAGGATCAGCCAGCCGGAGGGGTCGAGCTCGTACCAGCGCAGGCCGTGGAACGCGGACTGCGGGAAGGCGTGGTGGTTGTGGTGCCATGCCTCGCCGAGCGAGGGCAGCGCCAGCCAGAACACGTTCGTGGAGTGGTCGTCGGTGTCGAAGCGGCGGCTGCCGAAGAAGTGGCAGATGGAGTTGATGCTCCAGGTGATGTGGTGCACGAGGAAGATGCGCACGAGGCCCGCCCACAGCAGCGCGGACAGGCCG
>JBKQHH010000229.1:0-26074 GCA_052148875.1 Solirubrobacteraceae bacterium | reverse complement strand
GTCGGGGAACACGCCGAGCTCCTCGTCGGTGATCGACTCGGGATCGCGCGAGCAAATCGGGCAGTCCGGGTCGCGACGGACCTTGACCTCGGTGGTCGTGGCGGCAAGCGCGTCGTACATGAGCAGGCGCCCGATCAGCGGGTCGCCCTCGCCCAGGATCAGCTTGATCACCTCGGTGGCCTGGAGCAGGCCCATCGTGCCGGGCAGCACGCCAAGGACGCCGTTGGCGCCGCAGGAGGGCGCAAGTTCGGCTGGCGGCGGTACGGGGAATAGGCAGCGGTAGCACGGGCCGTCGTAGGGCTTGAACACCGACAGCTGCCCGTCGAAGCCGAGGATCGACGCCGACACAACGGGGATCCGCAGGCGCACGCTGGCGTCGTTGAGCAGATAGCGCGTGGGGAAGTTGTCGACGCCGTCGACGATCACGTCGTAGCCGTCGATGATCTCCATGATGTTCGACGCGTCGATGCGGGTCTGGTACTTGACGACGTCGACGTCCGGGTTGAGCGCGTGGATCGACTCCTCCGCGGAGTCGACCTTGGGGATGCCGATCCGCTGCGTGGAGTGGATCACCTGGCGCTGCAGGTTGGACAGGTCGACGTCGTCGTCGTCGACGATCCCGAGCGTGCCGACGCCGGCCGCCGCGAGGTACAGCGCGGTCGGCGAGCCCAGGCCGCCGGCGCCCAGCAGCAGCACCTTGGCGTCGAGCAGCCGCTGCTGACCCTCGGCGCCGATCTCGGGGATCAGCAGGTGGCGCGAGTAGCGCTCGCGCTGCTCGGCGCTGAGCGCGCGCGGGATCTCGACCTCGTAGCCGCGGTCCTTCCACAGCGTGATCCCGCCGGTCATCGAGCGCACGCGCTCGTAGCCGAGGTCCTCCTGCAGCGTGCGCGCGGCGTACGCGGAGCGGTTGCCCGACTGGCAGTACAGGATCAGCTCGGCTGAGCGGTCGGGCGCGGCGCTCTCGATGCGCGCCTCGAGATGGCCGCGCGGGATGCTCTTCGCACCCGGGAGATGGCCCGTGGCGAACTCTTCGCTGCCCCGCACGTCGACGATCGTCACGCCCTCGCTGATCAGCTCGTTGACCTCGGAGGGGTCGACCTCTTCAATCTTGCTCTTGACTTGGCGGAGAAGCTCCGCGCCTGACGGGCTCATTCTGAAAACTCCTAAACCAGGGTCGGGATTCAGGGACTTCATAAAGTGTAGCGGTACTTTGCGTGGTTGCCGGCCTCTCCATGGGCCGGCTGCCTCGCGTATGTTGCTCGCAAGACGCTGTATTGCCATGGTTATACACCACGTTGCGTGGCAGACAAACACCGAGACCCGGCCCACTCCCCTACCCTCACCGGCATGTTCAGGCCGCGGCGACCCGTCCCGCTCGCACTCGCCGCCGTCGCGGCCGCGCTGGCGCTGGCGGTGGCGCTCGTCGTGGCCCTGTCGGGCTCCGGCGAACACAGCGCCCCCCCTGGAGCGTCGTCGTCCACCTCCTCCGCCGGCGCGGAATCGGGATTCGACGGAGCGCCGTTTCCCGGCGGCGGCGTCGCCGTTCCCGACTTCACGCTGAGCGACCAGTACGGCCGTCGGGTCGCGCTCGGCGAATATCGCGGCCAGGTGGTCGTGCTCACGTTCCTGTACTCGACGTGCGGTGACACGTGCATCGTGATCGGCCAGCAGATCCGCGGCGCGCTGAACGAACTGGAAGAGGAACACGTCCGCACGCCGGCCGTCGTGATCGTCAGCGCGGACCCCACCGCCGACTCCCCCGCGCACGTGCGGAGCTTCCTCTCGCAGGTGTCGCTGACCGGGCGCGTGCGGTACCTGACGGGCCCGCTGTCGCGGCTGCGCTCGATCTGGCGCGCGTACGACGTCAAGCCGGCGAGCGTGGGCGCGCGCGAGTTCGACGAGTACGCGCCGGTGCTGCTGCTCGACCCGTCCGGGCGCAAGCGGGTGCTGTTCGAGTCCGAAGAGCTGACGCCGGAAGCGCTCAGCCACGACGTCCGCAAGCTGGATTGAGGCCCCGCCCGTCCCTGGACTCCGCCCGCCCCTGATACCCTAGCTGCGAGGTAGGAAATCTTGCGATGATGTTCTCAACCAAGGCCGAGTACGGCGTACGCGTGATGGTCGAGCTCGCCCGGCGTGCGGGCGACGATCCCGTGCCGCTGGCGGAGATCGCCGCGCACGACGGCCTCCCGCTGGCGTATCTCGAGCACCTGGTGGCCCGCCTGCGCAAGGCGGGGCTGGTCGACTCGCGCCGCGGCTCGCGCGGCGGCTACATGCTCGCGCGGCCGTCGAGCGAGATCACGATGGCGGAGGTCGTGGAGGCGCTGGAGGGCTCGATCGCGCCGATCGAGTGCATCTCGCAGGCGGCGGACGGCTCGATCGTGTGCGCGCGCGAGTCCAGTCCGGATCACGTGTGCCCGACGAAGCTGCTGTGGACGCGCGTGCGCTTCTCGATCGTGAACACGCTGCGCGAGACGACCCTGGCAGATCTGCTGACGCCGGCGATGCCCGCCGCGGCGACCCTGCCGCCCCTGCAAATACAACCCCTGACGACCGGAGCCTGACCACACGACATGGCCGACCTAGAGATCAAAGACCTGCACGTGCGCACCGACGAGCGCGAGATCCTGCGCGGCGTCGACCTGGAGATCAACCGCGGCGAGATCCACGCGCTGATGGGCCCGAACGGCTCGGGCAAGTCGACGCTGGCGAACACGCTGCTCGGTCATCCCTCGTACGAGATCACGGAGGGCTCGATCACGTTCAAGGGCGAGGACATCACCGAGGCGGAGCCGCACGAGCGCGCGAAGGCGGGGCTGTTCCTGGCGTTCCAGTACCCGGTGTCGATCCCGGGCGTGTCGGTGGCGAACTTCCTGCGCATGGCGATCAACGCCAAGCGCGACGAGCCGATCCAGGTGAAGGAGTTCCGCAACCAGCTGCAGCACGCGATCGAGCTGCTGGACGTCGACCGCGCGTTCACCTCGCGCCACCTCAACGACGGCTTCTCCGGCGGCGAGAAGAAGCGCGCGGAGATCCTGCAGATGGCGATGCTCGCCCCGGACATCGCGATCCTCGACGAGACCGACTCGGGCCTTGACATCGACGCGCTGCGCACGGTCGCGGAGGGCGTGCAGAGGCTGCACGACGAGCAGGGTCTGGGCGCGCTGATCATCACCCACTACCAGCGCATCCTGCACTACGTGAAGCCCGAGTTCGTGCACATCCTGATGGACGGGCGGATCGTGCTGGAGGGCGGCGTGGAGCTGGTCGAACGCCTGGAGCGCGAGGGCTACGACCAGATCCGCCAAGAGTACGGCGTCCGTGTCTGAGGTGCAGGTCAAGGCGGGCCGCCACCGCGAGGCGAGCCTGTACCACGCGCTGGCGGGCGCCGGAGCGGGCGACGGACGCACGCTGGCGCAGCTGCGCGAGGCGGCGCTGAAGGCGTACGAGAGCTCGGAGCTGCCCGTGTGGCGGCGGTCGGGCTTCTGGAGCACGAGCCTGCAGAGCCTCGACCTCGACGCGCTGCGAACGAGCGTGCAGGAGGAAGGCGTGCCGGAGGTCGTGAGCCGCACGCTCCCCGACCGCCCGCGCGCGGGGCGGATCGTGCAGAGCGCGGGCGCGGTGGTGCAGGTGGAGCTGGACGAGAAGCTGGCGGAGCGCGGCGTGATCCTGTGCTCGCTGGAGCAGGCGTTCGAGCAGCACGGCGAGCTGGTGTCGGAGTGGTACAGCAAGCGCCTGCCGATCGACCGCCACAAGCTGGAGGCGGCGAACGCGGCGTTCTGGACGGGCGGCGCGTTCCTGCACGTCCCGCGGGGCGTGGTCGTGGAGGAGCCGTTCGAGATCGTGTACGCGATCGACCGCGCGGGCGTGGCGCAGTACGGGCGCACGCTGGTGCTGGGCGGCCCGACGAGCGAGTTCCGCGTGCACGAGTACGACCTGGCGGAGGACTTCGACGGCCAGTCGCTGCACGCGGGCGCGTTCGAGCTCTACCTGCAGGACGGCGCGCGCTGCCGCCTGGCGCAGTTCCAGGACTGGGGACATGGCGAGGTGTTCGACGTGTCCACGCGCTTCGTCGGCGTGGGGCGCGACGCGTACTGCCACTGGCTGCCGGCGCTGCTGGGCGGCCACCTGGTCCGCCAGCACCTGGAGCTGGCGGTGACGGAGAAGGGCGGCGACATGGCCTTCCGCGGCCTGTTCTTCGCGGAGGAGCACGAGCACCTGGACGTGTTCGCGGTGGACCTGCACGAGACGGGACCGTCGGGCGGGGACGTGCACTGGCGCGGCACGGCGACGGGCGAGAGCCGGGCGAGCTTCGAGGGCCTGATCCAGATCGACCCGGGCGCGCAGCAGACGCACACGTACCTGCAGATCCACTCGATGATGCTCTCGCCGAAGGCGCGCATCGATGCGATCCCGTCGGTGCTGGTGTCGGCGGACGACGTGTCGGCGTCGCACGGCGGCACGGTGGGCGAGCTGGACGAGACGGCGATCTTCTACATGCAGTCGCGCGGCCTGGACCGCCCGGCGGCGGTGCGGGTGATCGTGGAGGGCTTCTTCGAGCCGCTGGTGGCGGAGCTGCAGGACGAGGCGCTGGAAGAGCTCGTGCGCGGCAGGGTGGCGGCGAAGCTCGCGGCGGCGCGCGAGGACATCGAGGCGTATGCCACCAGTCGCTGAGAACGACCTTTTTGAGGGGAGCCCCTCCGGGGCTCGGGCGGGCGTTCGCAGTGACTTCCCGATCTTCTCCCGTACCTTCGGCGGGCGGCCGCTGATCTATCTGGACTCGGGCGCGAGCTCGCAGAAGCCGCAGGTGGTGATCGACGCGTTGGCCGATCACCTGCGCAACCACAACGCGAACGTGCACCGCGGCGTGTACGCGCTTGCGCAGGAGGCCGACGCCGCCTACGACGCGGCGCGCCGCCGCGTGGCGGCGTTCGTGGGCGCCCAACCCGAGACGACGATCTTCACGAAGAACGCGACGGAGGCGATCAACCTCGTCGCGTACGCGTGGGGCCGCGCGAACGTGGGCGCGGGCGACGCGGTGCTGATCACGCAGATGGAGCACCACGCGAACCTCGTGCCGTGGCAGGTGCTGTGCCGCGAGCGCGGCGCGACGCTGCGCTACCTGGAGGTGGACGAGCACGGCGAGCTGTCGCTGGAGCAGCTGGACGCGGAGCTGGCGCTGGGCAACGTGCGCCTGCTGGCGTTCGCGCACGTGTCGAACGTGCTCGGCACGATCAACCCGGTTGCGGAGATGACCGCACGGGCGCGCGCTGCGGGCGCGCTGACGCTGGTGGACGGAGCGCAGGCCGTTCCGCAGATGCCGGTCGACGTGGCTGCGCTGGGCGCGGACTTCTACGCGTGGACGGGCCACAAGGCGCTCGGGCCGACGGGCATCGGCGTGCTGCACGGCCGCGCCGAGATCCTGGAGCGGATGGAGCCGTTCCTGACGGGCGGGGACATGATCGCGTCGGTGGACTTCGAGTCGGCGACGTGGAACGAGCTGCCGTACAAGTTCGAGGCTGGCACGCCGCCGATAGCCGAGGCGGTCGGCCTGGGCGCGGCGGTCGAGTACCTGGAGCAGCTGGGGATGGAGCGCGTGCGTGCGCACGAGCGCGCGCTGACGGCGTACATGCTCGAGCGCCTGGCGGAGATCCCGGGCCTGCGCATCGTGGGCCCGCCCACGGCCGAGCGCCGTGGCGGGCTGGCGTCGTTCACGATCGAGGGCATGCACCCGCACGACGTGGCCGAGCTGGCCGACCGCGGCGGCGTGTGCATCCGCGCGGGCCACCACTGCGCGCAGCCGCTGATGCGCTGCCTGGGCGTGAGCGCGACGGCGCGGGCGAGCGTGGGCGTGTACAACGACCCGTCGGACGTCGACGCGCTGATCGACGCGCTGATCGCCGGACGCGAGGTGTTCGGGCTGTGAGGGTCGGCGGGAGCCGCTGAGCATGGACGACCTGTATCGCGACTACATCCTCGAGCACTACAAGCACCCGCAGAACTTCGGGGAGCTCGATCCCCACGACCTGGAGGCGCTCGAGCACAACCCGCTGTGCGGCGACGAGCTGGGCGTGCACATCCGCGTCAAGGACGGGCGCATCGAGGACCTGCGCTTCCACGGCCACGGCTGCGCGATCTCGCAGGCGTCGGCGTCGATCGCCTCGGAGGAGCTCAAGGGCATGTCCCTCGAGGAGGTCGGCGAGCTGGACGCCGACTGGATGATCGACCTGCTCGGCATCCCCGTGTCGGCGACCCGGCGCAAGTGCGCGCTGCTGAACCTGAAGGTCGTGCGCGGCGCGGTCACGGGCGATCACGCCTGGCCGGCGTGAGCTCGACGCCAGGCTTCACCCTCGTGTGGCGAAGGCGGGCGGGCCGGCCATGAGGCGGATCGTGGCGCCGCCGTGGTCGTCTCCACGGGCGTAGTAGATCGTGCCGTGGAGCGGTGGTTCGCTCCCCAGCTGCGGACTTGAGATCGCCTGGATCGGATCGGGCACGAGGTAGGTGCCGACACGCCCCGAGCGGCTGAGCTCGAGCATCCAGCTGTGACCGCCGGCGCCACGGCGCGCCCAGGCGAGCAGACCGGCCGCGGTGAAGGAGGGCGAGAGCTCGCGATCGGTCCCGTCGGGACTGCTCGCTTCATCCAGCAGCTGCGCGTTCCCGTCGGCCCCGTCCAGGCGCAACTGGGAGTGCAGCACGGTACCGGAGCGATACTCCCACACGAACGCGACGCGTCCGTTGTAGAGGGCGACCGCGCGCGGCCCCAGCCCGGGAGCGCTGCCGAGCGTACCGCCCGCCAGCTTCCGCGGAGCGCCGCGCCCTCTGATCGACCCCAGGTAGAGCGCCGGCCGCCCTTCGGGGCCGGTCATCGCGAACGCCAGCTGGTCACCCCAAACGCTCGGCAGGTAGCGCGAGCCCGACCCGGGGATCAGACGCTCATGCGCGGAGCCGAGTTCATAGCTGTAGAGGCGGCAGCCGCGACCGGTCCCGGGCAGCGGCAGCAGGTCGCGGGGATCGAGCCGCGGTTCCACACGGCAGCGCGAGTACACCGCCAGCACGCCGTGACGGGCCGCTTCTTCACCGCCACCGACGCGCGGGCCGAGCTCGACGTCGAAGGGGACCTCGCGCGGCGGAACCGGCGCGGCGCTCACCCTTCCGCTGGGAGCGCGCACCATCAGGCGATACGTCCTGCTTGCCGGTTGATAGGCGCTGAATGCGAGCCAGTTGCCGCGATAGGCGCTGATCGTGGTCGGGCGGCTGCTCTGCGCCACCTGGCGGTCGGGGTCGACGTAGGCGACGGCGGGCGCGAGGTCGACTTCGCAGGACTGGCTGCTCGGCGGCGCCGGCCACACGGGGATCGTGCAGCGGGAGTAGATCGTGCCTGCGGCCCCGGTCGCGGTGCTCGTTAGGCCCGCAGGTGCGACCGCGACACCGAGGCGGGCGCTGGGCAGGCCAAAGCTGCGGAACTGGTATCCCGGTTCGTCGCCCTCCTTCGCGACGCCGTAGACGACAGCGCCGCTGAGCAGCGTCGGCGAGAGGTCCTCGATCCCCTCGATCTGCTCCTGCCCCTGTAGGTCGACCACGGTCTGCCCGCCGGACAGGCGATCGACGAGCAGCTCCGCGGCTCCGTCCGGATAGAGGGCGCTGGCAGCCCCCCACGCCTCCCAGCTGGAGGCGAGCGCGGTCGTGCTCAGGTCGAGCGCGGTCGGGCCCGTGCGCGGATCGGCGTCCTCGGTGCCGCCGGCCAGCAGCCTGGGCTTCCCGCCGGCGAGACTCTGGATATAGATGCGGGGCGGGTTGGCGGAGCTCACCGGCTTGCGTTCTGCGACGCGCACGAACGCAACACGTCCGCCCGCCATCGAGGGCAGGAACTGCGAGTAGCCAGGCAGGTTGGCGGCCGCGATCGCATGCTCGGCTCCCGTCGCGAATTCGTAGACGAACAGCCGGCAGCCGACTGAGGACATGGGAGTGGTGGAGGGCTGCGAGCAGCGCGAGTAGCTCGCGACCAGCCCGCCGTGGCCGTTGTCCCCGAGGTCCACGTCAAAGGGGGTGGCGTTCGGCGCGATCGGAAGCGCCTGCGTGATGCCATCGCTGAGCACCATCAGCCGCCAGGCCGACACCGAGGGGTCGAATGCGCTCCATGCCACCGCCTGTCCCGCCGCGCTCACCTTCGGCGCCTGCGGCAGGCCGCTCGCAAGCACGGTCTCTGCGCCCGCGGTCTCGACCGGCAGCGAAACGAACGCGAGCACCACGATCGCGCCGAGAGCCGCGCAGCGGATCAGGCGATGCGGGCGCACCATCCAGCGCTCGCCGTTGCAAGCGGCGCCACCGTCGGCTTCAACCGTCCCCACCGCCTCGCGGGCGGCGTCGGCCATATCGGGGGCGAGCATCTCCATGCGCCCACTCTCCAGCGTCGCCCGGCAGCGCACAACCGTGCGCGCTTCCCCATCGCGGCCCGTAGTTTTCCACATCCATGAGTGGTTCGGTCGTTCGCAATCGCCGGCAGCCACGCCGCCCGGTCGCGGGCTGGCTCAGTTGTGCCGTCCTGGGCCCACCACGAACGCCCAACTGGGCGTGAGTCAGCCCTTGCGGATCGTGAAGCTGAGCGACGCCGGCGCCGAAGCGAGGCCGACGGCGTTGGTGGCGAGCATGACGAGCGTGTAACGACCCGGCGCGAGCTTCGTCCTCGGCGAGACGCGACCCTGGAAGACGACCTGGTTCGCTCCGATCTGGCCGGCGAACGACAGCCGCCCAACCGTCACGGTCCTGTGGCAGGTCCTGCGTTTTGCGTTCCTGCGCGTCCGCGCCACGCACCTGTGGTCGACGCTACTGCCGGTGACCTGCTGGGTGAAGCTGAAGCTCACGCTGGCCGGCTCGTTGAGCACGAGCGAGAACGTCGCTCCCACGGGCAGCGCCGGCGCCTTCCTCCTCCTCCTGCTGATCTGCGCCAGCCTGCCGCCCTCGCGCCAGATCGACGCCGACTCGTGAGCGGCGGTGATCGTCGGCGGTGGCGCGACGACCGTGACCGGCGCGCTCGCGGCGCCGGCGGTGACGAGGAAGGGGTTCGGGTAGGTGGCGGTCTCGGCGCAGACGAGCGAGTCGCCCACCTCGGCGAGGGTCGGGGTGTAGGACTGGCCGGTCGCGATCGTGGAGCCGTCGAGCAGCCAGTGGTAGCCGTCGAATCCGTAGAGGCTCGGCGATGGCTGCAGGGAGCCCCACGACGCCCACGACAGGTTGCAAATCTGGGGTGTGCCCACGAGTCCTCCGCCGGTGATCGTCCCCGGCCCGGCGTCCGCTTCCGGGGCACCGGCGCTGATCTCACCGATCTGATTCTTGCCGCGCTCGGTGAACCACAGCTGGCCGTCGGCGGCCGGTGCGATCTCGAGCGGCCCGCTTTCAGCGGTCGGGGTGAGGAACTCGCTGATCGTGCCGGCGGGCGTGATGCGGCCGATCGTGCGTCCCCTGCCGCCGCCGAACTCGGTGAACCAGACGTTGCCGTCGGGGCCTGCCGCGACGCCCACGGGATCGCTGTTTTGGGTGGCGATCGCGTACTGGGAGATCGCCCCGCTCGTTGTGATCCGCCCGATCTTGTCGTAGTTGCGCTCGGTGAACCACAGGTTCCCGTCGGGGCCGGCGGTGATGTCTTCGGGTTCGCTGTTTTCCGCGACTTCGCCTTCTTGCGGGATCGTGAATTCTTTGATCGTGCCGGTTGGCGTGATCACTCCGATCTCGTCTCCCCCGGGCTCGGTGAACCACACGTTGCCGTCGGGGCCTGCAGCGACTGCGCCGGTCGGGTGTTGGGTGGGGAATTCGGCCACTTCACCGCTGGGCGTGATCCGCCCGATGCGGTTGCGCTGGCTCTCGGTGAACCACAGGTTGCCGTCGGGTCCGAGCGTGATGTCTTCGGGGCCGCTTTCCTTGTCGCGCGTCGTGAATTCGGTGATCGCACCGCCTGGCGTGATCCGCCCGATCGTTTCGCCCTTTCGTTCCCTTTTGCCGCTGCCGTGCTCGGTGAACCAGAGATTGCCGTCGGGGCCCGTCACGATGGCGGTGGGACCGCCTTCCGCGGTGGGAACGGGGAATTCGGTGACCGTGCCAGTCGGCGTGACACGGCCTATCCTGTCGGCTTCGTACTCCGTGAACCACACATTTCCGTCTGGCCCCGGCGCGATCCCCGCCGCGCCGCTTTCGGCGCTTGGGATCGGGAACTCGGTGATCGTGCCCGTCGGTGAGCCCCATGCGGCCGTGGCGCACGCCAGCGATGCGAGCAGCATCAGCGCGCTCGCCAGCAATGCCCCTCTGCACGCCGGCAGCGAGGCAGCCGAAGCCACGGTCCTCGAGCGTGCGCGTACCGAAAAACGCCTCACTTCTCTATTAATCGGCCGATGGCGGCGACCCCTTGAGGCCACTGGACGATTCTCGGGCGATCCGCGCGGTGGTCAGCGGCGCGGTTCAGGGCGTGGGCTTCCGCGAGGCGACCCGGCGCCGCGCGACCGAGCTCGGCGTCATGGGCTGGGTGCGCAACGCGGACGACGGGACGGTGGCGGTGCACGCCGAGGGCCCGTCGGCCGCGGTCGAGGCGCTGATCGCCTTCCTGCGTGAGGGCCCGCGGGGGGCCGCGGTGGTCGACGTGGCCGTGCAGGACGTCCGGACCGAGGGCCACGAGCAGTTCGCGATCCGCGGTGTGAGCGCGGGCGTGTTCGTCGTGCAGCAGCACGCGGCCACGACGCGCCACTTCGACCTGCGCCTGGAGGTCGCCGGCGCGATGCGCTCATGGGCGGTGCCCAAGGGCCCGTCGCTCGACCCGTCCGTCAAGCGCCTGGCCGTGCAGGTGGAGGATCACGGGATCGAGCACAACGCGTTCGAGGGCAGGACCGACGGCGGGGGCGTGGTGGTGTGGGACCGCGGCCTCTACGAGCAGGGCGGCAGGGTGCCCTGGCCCGAGGCGCTCGAGCGCGGGCACGCCGTGTTCGTCCTGCACGGCGAGAAGCTCCGTGGCGGCTTCGCGCTGCAGCGCACGGGACGGGGGCCGGCGCAGGCAGGGCTGAGATCCCAGTGGCTGCTGGTCAAGCGGCGCGACGACGACGCGCGCCCGGGCTCTGACATCGTCGCGGAGCGACCCGCATCTGTGCTCAGCGACCGTACGCTAGATGAGCTGCTGGGCGAGGGGAGCTGAATGTGACCATGGTACTATGACCATGGTCATGTCTAGTCGCACTGTCTCAGCCAGCCAGTTCAAGGCCCAGTGCCTGGCGATGCTGGACGAGGTGGCCAGCACGGGTGAGGAGATCGTCATCACCAAGCACGGCCGTGCGGTGGCGCGTGTGTCAGCGGCGACGGTGCCAGCTAGCCTGCGAGGCTCGGTCACGTTCAACGTGTCCGACGAGGAGCTCATCGAGCCGCTCGACGTCGAGTGGGACGCCGTCGGCGGGTGATCGTCCTCGATACGCACGCCTGGCTGTGGTGGCTCACCGCGCCGGAGCGCCTCTCGGACGGTGCGAGCGAAGCGATCGACCAGGCGGCGAGCATCGGCGTCTCGACCTTGAGCGCCTGGGAGGTCGCAATGCTGGCCACACGCGGGCGCATCTCGCTCGACCGAGATGTCGGCCTGTGGGTTCGTCAGGCATTCGCCCAAAACCGCGTGGGGGCGCTTGCCCCAAGCACCGAGATCGCGGTCGCGGCCGCCCTGCTCGACGCGCGCGCCTTCCCGGGAGATCCGGTCGACCGCCTGATCTACGCCACGGCACGCGCAACAGACGCGCAGCTGATCACCCGCGACGAGGCGATCCGTGCGTTCGACTCCCGGTCGACGCTGTGGTAGGGAGCGAGCCGAGTCCGATCGAGCCCGCCGCTCTCGATACAATTCCTACTCCAGCGCACAGGATTCGCAAAGCGACCGCCAGCGAGGAGCCTCATGGCCACGATTGACCGCACGAAGATCGACAAGCCCAGCCCGATCATCGAGGACGAGCAGGGTCAGTTGCGTGCCCGCCAGGGCATCTCGCGCGAGGTCGTGACCGAGCTCTCGAAGATCAAGGGCGAGCCCGACTGGATGGCCGAGAAACGGCTGAAGTCGCTGGAGATCTTCGAACGCAAGCCGATCCCCACGTGGGGACCCGACCTGAGCGGCCTGAACCTCGACGACCTCGTCCTGTACTCGCCGCCGACGGCGGGGCGCTTCAACAGCTGGGACGACGTCCCGGCGGACATGAAGCAGACCTACGAGGACCTCGGCATCCCCCAGGCCGAGCGCGAGCACCTCGCGGGCGTGGTCGGCGTGTGGCGCCAGGAGCCGGTGTACGAGGGGCTGAAGGAGGAGTACGCCAAGCAGGGGATCCTGTTCTGCTCGATGGACACGGCGATCACCGAGTACCCGGAACTGGTGCAGAAATACTTCATGACCAAGTGCGTGCCGGCCCAGGACAACAAGTTCTCGGCGCTGCACGGCGCGGTGTGGTCCGGCGGAGCCTTCTGCTACATCCCCAAGGGCGTCAAGTGCGACCTGCCGCTGCAGTCCTACTTCCGCATGGAGGGCGCCGGCGAGGGCACGTTCGAGCACACGCTGATCGTCGCCGACGAGGGCGCCGAGGTGAACTACATCGAGGGCTGCACCGCGCAGACCTACAGCGTCAACTCGATGCACTCGGCGGTCGTCGAGATCTTCGTGCACGAGGGCGCCAAGGCGCGCTACACGACCGTGCAGAACTGGTCGAAGGACGTGTACAACCTCAACACCAAGCGCGCCGTCGTCGACGCCGAGGGCACGGTCGAGTGGGTCGGCGGCTCGATGGGCGCCAAGTACGTGATGCTCTACCCCGGCTCTTTCCTGATGGGCGAGGGCGCGCGCGCCGACCACCTGAACGTGGGCGTGGCGGGCAAGGGCGTGCACAAGGACACGGGCGCGAAGGTCGTGCACCTGGCGCCGAACACGACGTCGAACATCCTCGCCAAGTCGATCTCCAAGGACGGCGGCATCATGGGCTACCGCGGCCTGGTCAAGATGGGCCACAACTCGGCGGGCTCGAAAGCGCGCGTGCAGTGCGACGGGCTGATGATGGACGGCGAATCGCGCTCTGACACCTGGCCCGACATCCAGATCCAGAACCCCAACGTGACGGTCGCGCACGAGGCGACGGTCGGACGCATCTCCGACGACCAGCTCTTCTACATGGGCTCGCGCGGCTTCACCGAGGACGAGGCGGCGGCGATGATCGTCAACGGCTTCATCGAGCCGGTCACGAAGGAGCTGCCGATGGAGTACGCGGTCGAGCTCAACCGCCTCATCCAGCTGGAGATGGTCGGCAGCATCGGCTAGCGCGCTCGATCTTGAGAGCGCCCGTAGACAACATCGTCGCGCCGCTGTTCCCGACGAGGCTGCCGTGGGTGAACGCGAGCGGGCCGCAGTCGATCATCCAGCAGGGCAGGCCGATGCTGGTGGAGTTCTGGGACTTCTGCCGGCCGAGCTCGCTGCGCACGCTGCCGTACGTGCAGGCCTGGCACGAGCGCTACGGCCCGGCGGGCCTGCGCGTGATCGGCGTGCACTGCCCCGGCTTCGAGGCCTCGCACGGCGAGCAGGCGGTCAGGGACGCGGTGGCGCGCCTGGAGATCGCGCATCCGGTGCTGATCGACAGCGAGCTGGAGGTGTGGCAGGAGTACGAGAACGTCGGCTGGCCCGCCCGCTACCTGTTCGACGGCCGCGCGCGCCTGTTCGACTACCACTTCGGCGAGGGCGGCTACGCGGAGACCGAGCTCGCCATCCAGGAGCTGCTCGGCGTGCGGCGCGAGCCGCTCGCGCCGCTGCGCCCGGAGGATGCCCCCGACGCGATGCTCGCGCCGCAGACGCAGGACCAGCAGGGCGCCTACTCCGGGCCGTATGAAGCGGGCGGCGTGTGGGCGGTGCTCGACGGCGCTGGGACCGTGACGGTGAGCGACGGCGAGGCCGAGGAACTGGAGCTGGCGGTCACGCACCCCGGGGCGTACTCGCTGCTCGATCACGATCGGCACACCGTGGGCGTGCTGGATCTGCAGATCGGGCCGGGCGTCACGTGCCTGGCCACGTGCTTCACTCCGGGGATCGTTTGACCGCCGATGCGATCTGCGCATGCGTGCGGTCCTGCAGCAGGCGCATGATCGTCGGCGGACCGTCGTCCTCGACCAGCACGCACGTCCCCGGCCAGTAGGGGCTCTCTCCAGAGGCCCGGGCGAGGAACACGCTGGAGTAGGTCCAGCTGCCGGCGTTCACCAGCCGCGCACCGGCGCGCCCGCTCCACTCTCGCTCCTCGTCGCCGGGCAGCGGCCCCACGCGGTGGGTGTGGCCGAAGACGACGTACGCCTCGCCGAGCTCGAGGCGCGCCGCGACCTCGCCCATCGCCCGCAGCCCGGCCCGACGCAGCTCGCTCATCGTCACGTCCGGCCGCAGCGGGCCGATCCCAACGCGGTTGAGCGCGGCGACGGCCAGCGGGAAGCCGGCGGCGATCGCGCGCTTGCGCAGCCGGCGCACAGGCGCGCGGCGCGCGCTACCGTCACGTGCGCCGCCACCCCTGAGCGCGTTCCAGGCGATGACGGTGGCCGCCCCGTTGAGCGCCGCGCCCGTGCGGGCGTCCCGGGCGACCGCGTCCCGCCATGCGAACATCGGCGCCCCGACAGCCTCGTAGTCATCGACGCAGTGGAACGTGCTGGCGGGCCGTCCCAGCAGCCGGCTCATCGCGCCGACGCTCAGGCGCTCGAGCGTTGGGACCGTCAGATGGCAGTCCAGGTAGTGACCGTGCATGGCGTACACGTCCGGACGCAGCCACAGGCCGGGGTAGGCAACGCGCACCGTGGCGGGCGACGCCCAGTCCGCGATCCGTTCGAGCGCGGGCGAGGCGTCCGCCGGATCCAGCAGCTGCTCGACTCCGAGCGGCGGCGGCTCATGCTCCTGGCCGCGACGCGCCAGCCACGGTTCTACGAGCGCGTGGTCGTGGTTGCCGGCGACGATCACCAGCTCCCGGCCGGCGAGCGCGCGCCCGAGGTCCTCGAAGAAGGGCCGCGCGGCGGCCAGCGCTTCGCGCATCGGCCCGTGGCGCAGCTCGAGCACGTCTCCGAGCAGCACCATGCGCTCGACGTCCGCGACCGCCTCGAGCAGCGGTGCGCGCAGCTCGGCGCGTCGCAGCAGATCGGATCCGGAGACGCTGCCGAGGTGCAGATCGGAGACGACTAGAGTGCGCAGGCTTCGCGTATCTGCTTGGGGAGCATGAAGCGGACGTCCTCGCGGACCACGTCGAATTCCGAGATGTCGCGCACGCCGCGCGCGCGGAAGAAGTCGACCAGCTCGATCACCAGCTCCTCCGGCGCGCTCGCGCCCGAGGAGATGCCGACGACGCGCCTACCCGCCAGCCACTCCTCGCGAACCTCGCGTGCGGAGTCGATCAGGTGAGCCTCGGTGCCGCAGTCGCGGGCCACCTCCACCAGACGCACCGAGTTGGAGGAGTTGCGCGAGCCGATCACGAGCATCAGATCGCAGCTGCCCGCCATCTGCTTGACGGCCGCCTGGCGATTGGTGGTGGCGTAGCAGATGTCATCGGTACGGGGCCCGACGATGCTCGGAAAGCGCGCGCGCAGGCGCTCCAGGATCGCGCTCGTTTCGTCGACGGCGAGCGTCGTCTGGGTGATGTACGCGATCCGCTCGGGATCCTCGACCTCGAGCTCGTCGACGTCCCGCTCGCTCTCGACGAGCACGATCTGATCGGGCGCCTCGCCCATCGTCCCTTCCACCTCCTCGTGCCCGCCGTGGCCGACGAGCACGATCGTGTAACCCTCCTCGGCGAAGCGCACGGCCTCGCGGTGGACCTTCGTCACGAGCGGGCACGTGGCGTCGATCGTCTGCAGGCCGCGCTCGGCGGCGCCGGCGCGCACGCTCGGGGCGACGCCGTGCGCGGAGAACACGCACACCGCGCCCTCCGGCACCTCGGTCTGCTCGTCGACGAAGACCGCCCCGCGCTCGCGCAGCTGGGCGACGACGTGCTTGTTGTGCACGATCTCCTTGCGCACGTACACCGGCGCGCCGTGGATCGCGAGCGCGCGCTGCACCGTCTGCACCGCACGATCGACGCCCGCGCAGTAGCCGCGCGGGGCCGCCAGCAGCAGCTTCTCGACGGTGTTGGAGACAGGCTTCTCGACGGCGTTGGCCACGGGTGCCATTGTAGGGGTCGCCCCGGTACGCTAAGCCCATGAGCCAACGCCACCTCGACAGGCTGACTCCCGTAGACGCCTCGTTCCTGCACCAGGAGAGCGCCGTCTCGCACATGCACATCGGCGGGCTCACGATCATCGAAGGCCCGCCGCCGGACATGGAGGAGTTCCTCGAACAGATCCGGCGGCGACTGCACCTGGTTCCCCGCTATCGCCACAAGCTCGCGCACACGGCGATCGACAGCGGACGCCCGGTGTGGATCGACGATCCGAGCTTCAACCTCGACTACCACGTCCGCCACACGGCCCTGCCCGCCCCCGGGCAGTGGGAGCAGCTGCAGGACCTGACCGCACGGATCTTCTCCCAGCAGCTCGACCGCTCCAAGCCGCTGTGGGAGATGTGGCTGATCGAGGGGCTGGAGGACGACCGCTTCGCGTTGATCACGAAGACCCACCACTCGCTGATCGACGGCATCGCCGGCGTGGATCTGGCGACGGTGCTGTTCGACCTGTCCCCCGATCCGCCGCAGATCCCCTACTCGGGGCGACCGTGGCAGCCCCACCCCGAACCGGGGACCGCGCATCTGCTCGCCGCCGGCCTGGTGGGCGCGCTGCGCGCCGGCGCCACGCTGGCGGAGGGCGCGATCGATGCGCTGGCCCACCCCGAGCGCGCGCTCTCGCGCGCCCGCGAGGCGGCCGAGGGCGTCGGCGAGATCGTGTGGGCGGGCCTGAACCCCGCGCCGGAGACGCCGCTGAACGTGCCCATCGGGCCGCACCGGCGGTTCGTCGGGGTGACCAGCCGGCTCGACGATTTCAAGACCGTCAAGAACGCTTTCGGCGGCACCGTCAACGACGTCATCCTGGCGGTCGTCGCCGGCGCGCTGCGCTCGTTCCTGATCTCCCGTGGCAGGCACACCGCGGGTGTCGAGATGCGCGCGCTCGTGCCGGTGTCGGTGCGCAGCGAGGGCGAGCATCACGAGGGCGGCAACCGGATCGTCGTCATGCGCGGCCCGCTGCCGATCTACATCAGCGACCCGGTCAACCGGCTGCGCTTCGTCTCGAGCGCGATGGACGGCCTGAAGGAGTCCAAGCAGGCGCTCGGCGCGGAGGTGATCGCTGGCGCCCAGAACTTCGCTCCGCCGACGATCCTCGCGCAGGCCTCGCGGCTGAACTTCTCCACGCGCCTGTTCAACCTGATCGTCACGAACGTGCCCGGCCCGCAGTTCCCCCTGTACGTGCTCGGGCGCGAGATGCTGCATGCGATCCCCGTGGCGTTCCTGCCTGAAAACCACGCCCTGGCGATCGCGATCATGTCCTACAACGGCCAGATGAACTTCGGCCTGCTCGGCGACTTCGACGCGCTCCCGGACATCGCTTCGATCGGCGAGAACATCGCCTCCGAACTCGCCACGCTCGTCGCGCTCGCGCGCGAGTCCGCCGCCGCGCCCGTGTAGGGCTGCGAGGCCGCACCCGCCGCCCGATTGGCGTCCCTGGACGGGAGCGCGGCGCGCGGCTCCTCGCTGCTTTGACGCCGGTTTAGACTTCGGTCAGCTGGGTACTCTTACGTACAGCAAAGTCACTACCTCGGGAGGACCGGACTCATGGGGGACAGGATGGAGACTCGTCCCGCGCGCGCGACCCACATGCGCAAGCACACGCTCGTCGTTGCGGTCAGCCTCGTGGCCGCGATCGCGGCGCTCGGCGCCCCGGCTCCGGCGCTGGCCGGACTTCAGCAGGAACTCGCCGTGTTCGCCGAGTGTCCCGTGAACGTCCCGAACGTGGCGAGGTGCGCCTACTCGAAGGTCACCGGCGGCGAATTCACGCTTGGCGGCAAGACCGTCGCGATCGGCAAGACGGTCGTCCTGCAGGGGGGCCTCAGCTCCGTGTCTCCCGACCTCGTGCCGGCGGCCAACGGCGAAACGCTGTCCAGGACGCCGCTGACCGTTCCCGGCGGCCTCGTCGGCATCGAAGGGCTCGGCGGGGAAGTGACGGCGACCGCGGAACTGGCGGGACCGGTCGCGCTCAGCTCGATCAACCTGCTGAACGGCAACGGCACCGCGGCGTCGCTGCCGCTGATGGTCAAGCTCGGAAATCCGCTCCTCGGAGAAAGCTGTTACATCGGCTCAGAATCGGACCCCGTCGAAGTGCAGCTCACCACCGGCACGACGAGCCCGCCGTCACCGAACAGGCCGATCACCGGGAGCCCGGGCCATTTCAGCGTCGTGGACGGCGGACGGATCGAGCTCATAGCCGACAACTCGCTGGTGGGCAATTCGTTCTCGGTGCCCGGAGCGAACGGCTGCGGCGGCCTCCTGTCTCTCCTGATCGACCCGGCGGTGGACCTCTCCGCCGGCATACCGGCGGCGGCCGGCCACAACACCGCGATCATGAACGGCACGCTCGAGGTTGCCTCGGCCTCGGAAGTCGAGGCCCAGCTGGCGCTTCCCGAAATCGGCAGGTGCGAGATCGCGGAAAGCGTCGGAGAAGGCAAGGAGAAGGTCTACAAGGGCCTCTACGAAAACCGTGGCTGCACGGTGGAAGAGGTCGGACACGAAGGCAAGTACGAATGGCTCCCGGGCCCCGGCGTCAAGCGCGAGTTCACGAGCGCGGGCGCGAAGGCGACGCTGGAAAGCGTGAACGGCGCCAAAGTCCTCTGCAGCGGCTCGAGCATCGAGGGCGAATACACAGGGCCGAAAACGGCGAGCGCCGTCGTCACCCTCAGCGGGTGCAAGCGCTCCGCCAACGACGAATCCTGCCAGAGCCCCAAAGCGGCGACCGGAGAGATCGTCTCGAGCCCGCTGACCGGCCGGCTGGGGCTCATCGAGGACCAGGTCACCGCATCGGGCTTGCTCGTGTCGGTCGGCTTCGACCTCGGCGCCGAGCCGTCGCTGCTCACGGCAGAATGCGCTGGCGCGAAGGAAGCCCTCGTGGTCAAAGGCTCGGTGATCGCGCCGATCGGCAAGGCCAACAGGATGTCCTCGTCGTTCAGCCTCAAGTACAGGGCGAAGGTCGGCAGGCAGGAGCCCGAACAATTCGAAGGCGCGCCGCAGGACACGCTCGTCGCGACGATGGGCTTCGGCTCAGAACAGGCGGGCCTGACCGCGTCGGCGAAGATCGCCAACCAGGAACAGCTGGAGATCAAGACGGAACACAGCAACTGAGACGGCACGGCGCCGGCTGGCGCGTCTTTCCCAGCTTGATTTGACGCGCCCTGCGGCCGATACGGAAGGGATGTCCGGACTCGGGGGAATCGAATCTGCGGAAACGCGAGATGTCGAGGTCGCGTGGCGGCGTGAGCACGCCGGCTCGGGGCTGACGTCGCGGCTGATCCTCGCCTACGTGGAGCGCGAAGCCGGCGGGCAGGCGGTCGGCCGCATGCTCGCCCGGGCCGGTCTGTCTGGTGTCGAGGAGCGTCTGCGCGATGAAAACCATTGGTTCTCGTATGAGACGAAGCTCGCGCTGTGGAGCGCCGCGGAGGAGGTGCTCGACGACCCCGAGATCGCCGAGCACGTCGGCGCCTCGGTGCTCGACCTGTCCGTCGCGAGCGGCCTCAAGCACACCCTGCGCGCGCTCGGCACACCCGCGTTCGTATACGGCAACGTCGTGCGCGCCAACGCCAAGTTCAACTGGGCGCACCAGCTGGTAGTCGTCGAGAAGGGCGACGCGCGCGTGCGCATGCGCTACACGGACATCGCCGGCGTCGGCTATCACCGCTACGACTGCGCCTACACGAAAGGCTTGCTGGCGACGGTCCCGCAGCTGTTCGGGTTGCCGCCGGCGCACGTGGAGCACCCCGTCTGCGGCGCGCGCGGCGGTCCGTGGTGCGAGTTCGACGTCCGCTGGAGCACCGGCACTCATGGCCTCACGCGCGCCGCGTTCGTGCTCGCTGCGGGCGCCGCGACGCTGGCAGCCGCGGGCGCGCTGGCAGATCCGGTGCTCGTTCCCGTGGCGAGCGGCATTCTGGTGGCCGGCGAGCTCGGCATCGGCGCGCGGGCGATGAGATTCATGCGCCGACGGCTGCGCGTGCTCGAGCTGCGCGTGCGTGAGCAGGACGACGCGGCCGAGCGCCTGCTCTCCTCGCTCGAGGACCTGTCCTCGGATCTGCGCCTGGACGAGGTGCTCGACCAGATCACCGCGAAGGCGCAGACCGCGGTGGGCGGCAAGGAGTTCGCGCTGCTGCTCGCAGACGGCGGCGACATGCGTGCCGACCGGCACTCGGGAATCCCACCGGCGTCGCTGGCGGCCTTGGAGGCATGGGCGCAGGAGCATCGCGAAGCACTGCTCGAGCGCGGCACGGTGGTGATCGACGACCTGGCCACCGACCCCGCCGTGGCGACGCTGCCGCGCCAGGAGCGGATGCCCCTGGGCTCGATGTGCGCGGCGCCGCTCGTCTTCCGCGACGAGATGCTCGGGGTGCTGGTGGCGCTCGCGCACGGCTCCACCGTCTTCCTGCCGGGGGACACCGCCGCGCTATCCAGCTATGGCGCACACGCGGCCATCGCGCTGTCGAACGCCCGCCTGGTCGATCGGCTGGAACGGCAGGCCGCGGAGGACCCGCTCACCGGGCTGGCCAACCGGCGCGCCTTCTACCACAGCTGCGCCACGGAGTTCAGCCGCGCGCAGCGCGCGGGCGGCGCGAGCTCGATCATCATGCTCGACCTCGACGACTTCAAGGCGATCAACGACGCGCACGGGCACCCCTATGGCGATCAGGTCCTGCTCGGGGTGGCGGATGCGCTGCGCGCGTCGATTCGCGGGCACGACACGGCCGCTCGCATGGGCGGCGAGGAGTTCGCCATCCTCCTGCCCGACGCCGACGCCGCGGCCGCCTACGACATCGCCGAGCGCGCCCGCGACTCGATCGCCCGGGTCCCGGTCGCGCACAGCACGCTGTCATGCTCAGCAGGCGTGGCGACCGCCTCGCCCGCGGACACCTCGCCCGCCGATCTGCTCGCACTGGCCGACAGGGCCCTGTATCGCGCCAAGCGCCTCGGCCGTGACCGCACCGTCACAAGCGAGAGCGCCGCAAGCCATTCGCGTCTCGCCTGAGCGTAGGGTGGCTCTCTGAGTGGGACTGAGGCGCTCAGTAGCCGAGCGCGAACTTGGCGTCCTCGCTCATCATCTCCGGCGACCACGGCGGCGTGAAGACCATCTCCGACTCCACCGTCTTGACGCCGTCGACATCGCCGACGAACTCTTCGATCTGTTCGTTGACCTGCGGACCGATCGGGCAGCCCGGCGTGGTCAGCGTGAAGGTCACGCGCACGTTGCCCTCGGCGACCTCCACCCCGTAGATCAAGCCCAGCTCGACGAAGTCCAACCCGAGCTCAGGGTCGATCACGTTCGAGAGCGCCTCCATCACGTCCTCCTCGGTGGGCGCAGCGCTCAGCTCAGACATGAGGCCAGTCTAGCCGCCGTTAGTTATCGCAGCCGAGCCTGTCCCACATGTACAGCTGGATGCACTCGTTGGCGAGCTCGATAGCGCGCTCGCTGGACAGGCGCGGGAGCACCGTGTCGAGCGCCTGGTCCTCGGCGACGCCCGCCTGGAAGGCCTCCTCGCCGCGAAAGCCCGCGGCGATCTTCAGCGCCTCGCGCCGGTTCTCGCCGAGGCTCGGGAACACGCCGACGAGGAAGTCGGTGTTGGGGATCGGCTGGCCGACCTCCAGTGAGGCGTGCCAGGCGGCCAGCAGGTGCAGGTCGTCCTCGTCGAGGTCGGCGATCGCCTTCGCGTAGTGGACCGACAGTTCCTGGTCTGGGATGTCGTCGACCCACGCGCGCACGACCTCGCCCACCAGCTGGCGGCGCGCCTCACGCCCGACCGACTCGGCGATGACGCGGATCGCATCCTGAGGCTCGATGAAACAGAGTGGCATCGGCGACTCCCGGCGGAATTTGGAACCAACTTTCTGCACGCACTGTAGGTGGCCGTGTGGACGGCATTTCTCGCGCGCGCGCTCAGAGCCCGAGCGCGTCGCCGGCGCGCTCGAACGCGCCGTCGTCGTGGGTCTCGCGCGGGAAGCCCATGGTGGCGGGCTGCGGCGAGATCCAGTTGGCGAGCGCGAGGTCGAGCGCCTCGACCGGCACCGAGACTGCCTGCGCGAGCGCCGCCGCGCGGCGCTCCAGGAGCAGGGGATCGCCGATGCCGAACACGCGCTTGGCGGCCAGCGCGGTGAGGTCCTCCGAGGAGAGCCCGCGCGCGCCGGCCAGGTGCAGCGAGTCCGGCAGCAGCTCGTACAGGCCGAGGCGTCCGAGCGTGACGAGGAGGTCGTAGCGTCCCATTCGCGCGAAGCCAGGAAGCGCAAGCCGCTCGAACACGCGCTCGAAGCGCCGCTGCGGGCTCCACGCGGGATCGCCCGTGAACGCCGCCGACTGCGTGCCCTCAGCGTGTGCCGGCTGCGCCGAGACGCTCGCCTGCCCGCCGCGCGCCACCCACTGGCGGTAGGCGATCAGGGTGTCCGCGCCGCGGCCCGGATCGTGGGAGGTGCGCGGGCCGAGCGGGATGCCGTCCAGATCGGGCAGCTCGCCGGGCGCGCTCGCGAGGGCAGCGCGGATGCCGGCGAACGGATCCTCGCCCTCGAGCGGGCACAGGTAGGCGATCAGCAGGCACGTCCACGTCGCGCGCTCCAGATCCTCGCCGGCGAGCGCGCGAGCCTCGCCGTAGGACCCGGGCGGTTGGGTGGCGAGCGCGAGCAGCCGCCCGCTGGAGAACGCGAGCTCCTCGACCAGCCGGAGCGCGTCAGCGGATGCTCGCAGGCCCGGCACCAGCTCCGAGCGGTAGCCGTCGTCCTCGGCGCGCCCCTCGCGGTGGATGCGCACGCCCTCGCTGGGTACGCGCCGCCGCTGAGTGCCCGCTCCGTTCGAGCGGCTGCGGGTGGACGCCTTGGCGCGCGGCGAGGATGCCGTGCTCGGCGAGCGGCCGGGCAGGGTCTTACTGCATATCGGGCAGCGCTCTACGAAGCGATTGTGACGGCAGAAGGTCGGCATGACGCCGGAGGGATATACCCGTTTGCGCGCGCTCGTGCGCCGCCCGCGCGGCGCTCGGCCGCCAGAGCGTGCAGGTAGTCGTCGAAGTCGACCTGGATCGTGTGGCGCTTGGAGGCCACGTAGCGCGCGCGCATCGCCGCCTGGTCGGCCGCGATGTCCGCCCGCATCTCCGATGCCGCGGGGAGCGCGTAGTCGCCGAGCAGGTAGTCGCCCACCCACCTGCCCTGCGCCTCCGCCAGCGGCATGATCGCTCCGAGCGGCTGCAGCAGGCCGATGAAGAACACGTTCGCGATGTCCGGGTGGAAGACCCGGCGGAACAGCTCGATGTGGTTGTCCGGCGCGGAGATGAAGTCCTCGTCGAAGAACGGGAAGGCGATCTTGTAGCCGGTGCAGTACACGACCACGTCCGCCTCGACCTCGCTCCCGTCGGCGAAGCGCACGCGCGAGCCCGCGAAGGAGTCGATGTTCGGCTTCGGCGTGATCGTGCCGTGCTGGATGCGATCGAGGATGCGCCCGGATATCGTCGGATGGGCCTCGCCGAAGCGATGGTTGGGCTTGGGCAGGCCATAGCGCTCCGGGGGCCCGGCGTAGCTGCGGATCACCTGCTGGATCATCCGCTGGCGGATCTTGAAGGGGATGCGCGGGTCGTTGCGCATCTGGTCGACCGGTTTGCCGAACACGTACTTGGGCACGATCCACACGCCCTGGCGCGCCGCCAGGTACGTGCTCTCGGCGACGTAGGAGAACTCCACCGCGATGTCCATCGCCGAGTTGCCCATGCCCAGGACCACGACCCGCTTGCCCGCGAAGATCGAGTTGTCGACGTAGGAGTGGGCGTGCAGCTGCGTGCCCGGGAAGGCGTCCGCGCCGGGGAACGCCGGTTCGGGCCAGCGGGGGTTCCAGTGATGCCCGTTGGCGACGATCAGCGCGTCGTAGGTGCGCGTCTCGCCGGTGTCGAGCTCGACCGTCCACACGCCCGCCTCGTCCCTGGACGCATGCTCGACGCCGGTCTCGAAGGTGATCAGATCGCGCAGCCCGAAGTGGTCGATGTATTCATCGAAGTACGCCGCGATCTGCGTGTGGTGGGGGAAGTCCGGATAGGACTCGGGCATCGGGAAGTCCGAGTACTCCATGCGCGGGCGCGAGGTGTTGATGAACAGGTCCCGATAGGCGGCGGACATCCCGTTGCGGTTTTCGAACACCCAGTTGCCGCCCACGCGGTCGGACTTCTCGAAGCAGTCGAAGGGGATACCGCGCTCGTGCAGCGCCTTCACGGTCGCGATCCCCGAGGATCCCGCACCGATCAGGCAGACCTTCGCAAGCTCCGGTCGCGACGGCGCGGCGGCTGCCTGATGTCCGTTGGCAGACATCTCGTTCATTGTGCTCAAGCCTAGCCGTCCGGCGCGGCGATGCCGGGCCCGACGTGCTGGGGCGGGCCCTCCGGACCGTCGTCCGCGTCGGCGTGGCCGGCCAGGCCGGCGTCTTCGGGGAGCGACACGCCGGCGGCATCCGCCCCGCGCCGGCGCGCGAGATAGCGGTCGACCATGCGCGCGCACTGGCGCCCCTCGTTGATCGCCCACACGATCAGCGACTGCCCGCGGCGGGCGTCGCCGGCCGCGAACACGCCATCCACCGACGTGGTGTACGGCTCGAACGACTTGACGTTGCCGCGCGGGTCCTTCGCCACGCCGAGCTGGTCCAGCAGCTCCTGCTCTGGCCCCAGGAAGCCCATCGCCAGCAGCACCAGCTGCGCGGGCAGCTCGCGCTCGGTGCCAGGCAGCGGATCGAACGGCGGCTCCGGCGCGGCCTGCGCGATGCGCAGGCCGGCGAGCGCGCCGCTGCCGTCGTCGGCGAACGCGGTGGTAGTGACCGAGTAGTCCTGCTCGCCCACGCCCAGCTTCCTCGCCTCCTCCATGGCGTAGCTGAGGCGGTACTTCAGCGGCCACTGCGGCCACGGGGTGCGCTCGTCGGGCCGGTGCGCCGGGGGCTCCGACAGGAGCTCGAGCTGGACCACCGAGCGCGCGCCCTCGCGCAGCGAGTTGCCCACGCAGTCCGCGCCCGTGTCGCCGCCGCCGATCACCACCACGTCCTTGCCGGCGGCCGTGATCTCCCGCTCGATCGGCGGCTGCTCGGCGGTGGGCGCGGAAGGGGTGGGTGGGGATTCGATTTGACGCGCCACCCAGCGGTTGCGCTGGTAGAGGTACTCCATCGCGAAGTGCACCCCGTCGAGCTCGCGGCCGGGGGCGGGCAGGTCGCGCGGCACGCGCGAGCCGGTCGCCAGCACGACCGCGTCGAAGCCGGCGCGCAGCTCCTGCACGCTCACGTCGCTGCCGACCTCCACGCCGCAGCGGATGTCCACCCCCTCGGCGATCAGCTGCTCGACGCGCCTCTGCACGACGGTCTTCTCGATCTTGAAGTCGGGCACGCCGAAGCGCACGAGCCCGCCGACCGCCTCGTCGCGCTCGAACAGCGTCACGCGGTGCCCGGCGCGGCGCAGCTGCTGCGCCGCGGCCATGCCCGCCGGCCCGGAGCCGACGACCGCCACCGCCTGGCCCGTTTCGCGGTCTCGTCGCGGCGGCTGCGGGGTGACCCAGCCCTCCTCCCACGCGCGGTTGATGATCGCGTTCTCGATCTGTTTGATCGTGACCGCGTCGCCCTCGCGGATCTCGAGCACGCACGCCGCCTCGCACGGCGCCGGGCACAGGCGGCCGGTGAACTCGGGGAAGTTGTTCGTCGCGTGCAGCTGGCCGATCGCATCCTCGAAGCGCCCGTGGTAGACGAGGTCGTTCCAGTCGGGGATGAGGTTGCCGAGCGGACAGCCGTTGTGGCAGAAGGGCACCCCGCAGTCCATGCAGCGGGCGCCCTGCTCGCGCAGCTCGTCGACCGGTCGCGGCAGCAGGAACTCGTGGAAGTCGCGCGTGCGCTG
>JBKQHH010000228.1:0-16771 GCA_052148875.1 Solirubrobacteraceae bacterium | reverse complement strand
TAACAACAGCCGCCCCGCCCGCCTCGCCACCGTGCCGTAGCTCCATCCAGTGCTCGGCGTCATCCCGCGAGGCTACGACAGCGCACTCGACCGATTTGGGTGCGTCGCCAAGCGCTGCTACCCGCCGCATCTGAGACTCTATGACGGTGCCTTCAGCGAGATCGGGGTTCGCGATCATGCGCATCGCCGCGAGACGACGGTTGCCCTCGACAACTGTGTAGTTCTTCTCGTCCTTCTCAATGACGAGCAACAGGTCGATCGGGCTTATCCCGTGATCGATGATGTCGTTCGCCAAGACGACTAGCTTCTGGCGCTCGGTGGCGATAAGCGACAGAATCGCCTCACGTTGCGTCCTGACCGGCTCATGACGCGGGTTCTGGGTGTCGAGCAGAAGCCGACCTATCGAAATCGTCGTGCTTGCCACCGGGCCTTTATACAGGGGAACCAGGACCGACGTTGGCCGTGGCGCGGCGAACGCAGCGGTACGGCCGTGTTTGCTCGGGGCGTGGGAGCCAGTGGAGTGGCCTTGTGGTGATGGCCACGCTGATTGGCGCGACGCCTCCGTCAGCACGGAGACGCGGGCGCTTGAGGAGCGACACTGCGACCCAGCGATCCGCGAGCCGTTCACCGCCGCGCTCTCCTCAGCTCAACGCTCAGCCGCCTCGAGCTCTACGCGCGCCGCCGAGATCACCTCACCGCAGCTCGCACAGACCGCATTGCGCGGCCGCAAACGCCGTGTCAATCCTCAGCGGAGGGGCGCTCAACGATCTCATCGACTGTCGGCAAGCCTGCCTCGGCGAGCGCCCAGGTGGACCAATCGCGCTCGGCTTCGAGCAGCGCTCGCCAGTGTCGCGTCGCGTCTCGCGCGCTGTCGCGCAGCGGGACGACGATGGCCTCGCGCGCCCGCCAGGGGAGAACCGGGTAGCGCATCCCGATCGAGCCGGTCTCCGTTTCGGCCACTTCCTCGTTGACGGTCCCGTTGAACGTGGCCGCGCTAGAGCAGGCGATGACGCCGCCGATCGTGGCGCTTGAAAGGCCCGCGTCGATCGCACCCTCCAGCGTTGCGACCTTGCGAGCCATGTCCATCAACCCCCATTCAGTTTGGAAAAGCCCTGTGATGTTCTCAACGCACAGCCATTCCGCACCGGACGCGCTCATCCGCTCCGCCTTGTCGCTAAGCGTCCGGACGAACCGGGGCAGCAAGTTCTCGCCGCCAGCGGGGCCGCTGAGCCTGCGTCCCGCTGCATCGCCATAGGCGACTAGCTCAAGATCCAAGCCGGGTTGCAGGTACGGCTGCACCACCCCACCGCTCTCAGCAGCGCCTGCCGAGCGTGCAATCCAGTCGATGATGTCGCTGAGCACCTCGTCTGACGGTATGGCCGAGATTCGGCCGTAGACCCATACACCTTCGCTCGTAGCGGTATCGCGGATGCGGTCCATCATCCAATCGACCGCCTGGTGGTGCTCGCGGGTCAGGTCGGATGGTTCAAGCACCTTCGTCTCGACTGTCATCCTCCTGCCTTCAGTCTCAAACCAGAGGTCTGCCGGTGGCCGACCTGGCTCAAGGTGAAAGCCCCACCCACGTCTGAGTGCGAGCCCAGCGAGTGTGGCCTGCAAGGAGACGTGGAGAACGCGACTCAGCTGGCGGTTGCCACGAAGCTCCTTGCGGATGCGCCCGGCCCCCTTGGCGGATTGCAGGAGCCGAAGACGTAGCGCGAGGTCCACGGTCTGCACAAAGGCGTACATGTGACCGCTGACTGCCCAGAGGACCGGGATCGGCAGCTCCCCAAACTGTTCAACGGCATCGACGGTCCATGAGTCTCCTAGTTCCTCTTGGAGAACGTCGATCGTCCAGTGCGCTGCACGTCGCCATGCCGACGACCGGCTGAGCGCCTGATCCACCTGTTCCCGCAGCATTTCCCAGCTCGGCAGCGGCACATCGGGCACCGTCGCATCCTGACAGGCAGGACCCCGCGTGCGTCGAGCCCGGCTACGCTCGTTGGATGGCGAGCGCGATCACCCTTGAGCAGTGCATCTTCTGCGGCGAGGAGGACGTGAGCGAGGAACACATCGTCGCAGCCTGGGTGCTGCGCGCGTTCGCGCGCAGCCGCAGGCCGGCCTCTGGTTTCGCGGGCACGTTCACGACTCCCGACACGTTGAAGGTCGAGGCCGCCGAGCCCGTGCAGACGGCGGCAGTGACGTGCAAGGGCTGCAACAACGGCTGGCTCTCGCTGATCGACAACGACGCCGCGCGGGTGCTGAAGCCGCTGATCCGGGGCGAGAGCGAGGTGACGCTCGACACGGCTGGGCAAAGCGCGTTCGCCGCCTGGATCTACAAATGCGCGCTGATCTTCGACGCCGCTCAGCACGGGCCCGGCGGCGAGCTCGCGTCGCTGCGCGCCGGGTTCATGCAGTCGCGGCTGGCAGGGCCCGGCAGCCAGATCTACGCGGGCCCAGCGGGTCCGCCAGCGCCGTTCGAGCTGCCCGGTGTAAAGGACCGGCTTGGCCTGCGGCTGTTCGGCGTCCGGACCGCGAACGGGACCGTGCGCCTGGAGGTCAACGGACAGGTGAGCGAGATCCCGATCCCTGGGTATCAGCTGATGCTGGGAAGCCTCTGCGCCTATCTCGGCGGCCAGGTCCCGCCGATCGCGCCCGAGTCGCTCGTCGGGTTCGCGCAGGTGTGGCCAGCACACGCGGAGCCGGTCGTCGTGCGACCGTGGCTGGTTGCCGGGGACAACTCGCACGCCGAGGCCTGACGACTTCCGTGTCGCCGGCAAACTGTCGGGAGCTATCAGAGTCGATCACGAGCCCGTTGAGCGGCCGGATCTCGCGCGCATCGGTACCGCACTGGTACCGCAGATTGGTGGCCGCCTTGCCCGCTATTATCCGTGTTTGACCGGCCTTAGCTTCCCGAGTCGAGCAGCCGAAACCCGCTTGCTGGAGCCAAATCTGGCTCAAGTTCTCGTAAGCGGCGAACGGGTCTCGAACCCGCGACCTCAAGCTTGGGAAGCTTGCGCTCTACCAACTGAGCTACCGCCGCAATCGGACCGCATATTACGCCGCCCGTCTACTCTTGTACGCCATGAGACGCCGCGTCGTGCCGATCGTCGCCTCGCTCGCCGGCGTGTGCCTGGTCGCGCTGCTGCTGTACGGCGTGTCCGCGCAGACGGCCAACCGCACGCTCGACGAACTGGTCGCGCGCGGGCAGTATCCGTCGGCGCCGGACGCCACGCGCGCGCTGCCCGTGCTCGGTGCACGCGGACAGCGCACGCTCGCATCGCTCAAGGGCAAGGTCGTCGTGCTGAACTTCTGGGCCTCCTGGTGCGAACCGTGCCAGATCGAGGCGCCGCTGCTCGAGCACGCCCAGAGCAGCCTCGAAAAGCACGGCGGCACCGTGCTCGGCGTGACCTACCAGGACGCCTCGCCCGACTCCGAAGGCTTCGTCCGCCGCTACCACGTCACCTACCCCGTCCTGCGCGACGCCACCGGCGAATTCGCCCACTCCTACGGCACCCGCCAGGTGCCCGAGAGCTTCATCGTCGACCGCCACGGCCGGATCGTCGCGATCGCGCGGGGGCAGATCGAACAGGCATTCGTCAACCGCGCGCTGGCGCTCGCCGAGGGCTCATGAGGCCGCGCACCGTCACGCCGCACACCGGCAGGTCGCCCTTCGTAGCGCAGCGCGCGCTCACGCAGCGCGCCGTCAGGCTGCTCGCCGCGCTCATGGCTGCCCTCGCCCTCGTCGCGCCCGCCTCCCAGGCCGCCGCGATCGTCAAGCCGCGCGTCTCGTTGCTGGCGATCGAGCGCCAGGCCATGTGCGTGACCTGCAAAGTCGCCCTCGACGAGTCCCAGTCCCCGCAGGCCAACCTCGAGCGCGAATACATCAAGAGCCTGATCGACCGCGGCGAGGGAGAAGCCGAAATCAAGCGCTCGCTCGTCGCCCAGTACGGCCCCACCGTGCTCGGGCTGCCCAGCGCCCACGGCTTCGACCTCGCCGCCTACCTCGTCCCGCTCGCCGTCGTGCTCGCCCTGCTCGCGACGGTCCTGCTGCTGATCCCCAGCTGGCGGCGCCGCGCCCGCGCGCAGGCCGCCACGATCGCCGGCTCCGCGGCGCTCAGCCCGACCGACGCCGCCAGGCTCGAGTCCGACCTCGCACGCTTCGACTGACCGGCCCGCCACGACTTGACTGACGCCGGCGCCGCACGTCCGCGGCGCGGCTCTACAGTCCGCGGCGCGGCTCTACATCTTCTCCGGCGCGTCCACCCCCAGCAGGCCCAGGCAACGCGCGATCGTGCGAGCGCTCGCCACGCACAGGGCGATGCGAAACGACTCGACCTGCTCCGGCTCGGCGCCCACGACGTGGCAGTCGCGGTAGAACGCCGTGAACGTCTGCGCCAGCGCCAGCGCGTACGCCGCGATCCGGTGCGGAGCCCGGCGCTCCGCCGCCTCCGCGAGCTCCGCCGGGAACGCCAGCAGCTGCTCCACCAGCGCGCGCTCGGTCGCGTGCAGCGGCTCGCGCTCGAGCTCGCCCACCGCCGCGCCCGCCGCCAGCACGCGCTCGGCGCCCGCCTTCGCGAGCATCGAGGAGATGCGCGCGTGCGCGTACTGCACGTAGTACACGTCGTTCTCGCTCGACTGCTCGCGCGCCAGGTCCAGATCGAGGTCGACCGTCGTGTCGTGCGAGCGCGCCAGCAGATACCAGCGCGCCGCGTCCACGCCGATCTCCGCCACCAGGTCGTCCAGCGTCACGAATTCGCCCGCGCGCTTGGACATCTGCGCGCGCTCGCCCGAGCTCATCAGGTGCACCAGCTGCATGATCAGCAGCTCGAGCTCCCCCGGATCCCCGCCCAGGGCCTCGTACGCGGCCTTCATGCGCCGCACGTAGCCGTGGTGATCGGCGCCCCACACGTCGATCTGCCGTTCGAAGCCGCGCTCGCGCTTGTCCTGGTGGTAGGCGATGTCGGACGCGAAGTACGTGTGCTCGCCGCTCGAGCGCACGAGCACGCGGTCCTTGTCGTCGCCGAAGTCCGTCGTGCGCAGCCACAGCGCGCCCTCGCTGCGGTAGGTGTGCCCCTGCTCCTCCAGGATCGCCAGCGTGTGCGCCACCGGGCTCGGATCGCCCTCGTGCAGAGAGCTCTCATACGCCCACGAGTCGAAGCTCACGCGAAAGCGCTCCAGCGACGCGGCGAGCTGCCCGATCACGATCGACACCGCCGCGCGACCCAGCTCCGCCGGGTCCATGCTCGCCGCGTTCGCCAGGCTCGCGACGAGATCGGCGACGTACTCGCCCTGGTAGCCGTCGTCGGGGACCGCCTCGCCTCGCGCCAGCGCCTGGATCGACTCGCCCAGCTTGCGCACCTGCGAGCCCGCGTCGTTGACGTAGAACTCCCGCTCCACGTCATGGCCCCGCAGCGCCAGCATGCGCGCGAGCGCGTCCCCGTAGGCGGCGTTGCGGGCATGGCCCACGTGCATCGGCCCCGTCGGGTTCGCCGAGACGAACTCGATCAGCACCCGCTCCCGCCGCCCCGCCCCGCCCGCGCCGAACTCCTCGCCCGCCGCCAGCGCCTGCGCGAGCGCGCCCGTCAGCCATGCGTCTGACACGAACAGGTTGACGAAGCCCGGGCCCGCGACCTCGAAGCGCTCGAGGCTCGCCCCCAGCCGGACCTGCAGCGCGCTCCCAAGACGCTCCGCCAGCTCGCGCGGCGGGACGCCCAGACCGGGCGCGATCAGCAGCGCCGCGTTCGTCGAGTAGTCGCCGAACTGCGCCCGCCGCGGGCGCTCCAGCGTGATCGGCGCCCGGCCCCCGCCGACGGGGGCCCCGGCAAGCTCCTCCGCCGCCGCGCGCACCGCCCGGCGCAGGCTCTCCAGCGGGGCTTGGTCGTCGTCGGATGCGGGCTCGGTCATGGGTTCGGTCTCGGCGCTTGCGATACTAGCTGCGTGAACGACCAGGACTCAGGCCCCGAGCGCCACATAAACATCCACCTCTCCCCCGAGATCATGGGGGGCGTATACGCCAACTTCGCCAACGTCAGCCACTCCGACTACGAGTTCACGGTCACGTTCGCGCGCGTCGACCACGAGGTCGAGTCCGACGAGGTTCCCGGCGTGGTCGTCTCGCGCGTCAACCTCTCCCCGCGTTTCATGCGCGAGCTGATCGACGCGATGGAGGACAACTACTCCAAGTGGAGCGCCCGCGAGGGCATCAAAAACCTGCCCGAGTACGGCGGCACGGAGGCCGGCGCCGACCCCGACGCCGAATAGGCGCGCGCGGCCGTGCGCCGGCGCGCACCCTCGCTGGCCGTGCTCTTGCAGCGGAATCGATCGTGGAACCCGTGAGGAACGACGGTGTTCGTACCCTGCAGGGATGAAGGTCGCCGTCATCTCCGACATACACGCCAACCGCCACGCCTTCGAGGCGACGCTCGACGCCATCGCATCGAGCGACGCGTCCGAGCTCTGGTGCCTCGGCGATCTCGTCGGCTACGGAGCCGAGCCCGACGCGTGCGTCGAGCTCGCGCGCGAGCACGCCGCCGTGTGCCTCGCCGGCAACCACGACCTCGCCGTCACCGGCGAGATCCCGCTCGACGAGTTCTCCAAGGGGGCCAGCCTCGCCGCACAGTGGACCAAGGACGTGATCGCGCCCGAGAACCTCGCCTTCCTGCAGGGCCTGCGCCCCCAGGGAGAGGAGGGGCCGATCGGCCTCTACCACGCCAGCCCGCGCGACCCCGTGTGGGAGTACGTGCTCTCGGCGCTGCTCGCCGAGCTGTGCCTGGACGCCCAACCGCACCGCATCTGCCTGATCGGCCATTCGCACGTAGCGCTGTCGTTCGAGCGCCACGAGGGCGAGCTCGCCACCGGCGAGCCCCGCCGCGAGGGCACGCAGCTCGACGTCGCCGAGGGCGAGTGGCTGCTGAACCCCGGCAGCGTCGGCCAGCCGCGCGACGGAGACCCGCGCGCCTCCTGGCTGCTGCTCGACCTCGACGGCATGGCCGCCACCTTCCACCGCGCCGACTACGACATCGCCGGCGCGGCCGCCGCGATCCGCGCGGCGCGCCTGCCCGACTCCCTCGCCGAGCGCCTCGAGTTCGGTCAATGAGCCTGCGCCACCGCTCAGCGCCGACGCGCATGCCCGCTCGCGCCGCACTCCACATCCGGATCGTGCGCCTCGCGCTCGCCGGCCTGCTCGGCATCGCCGCCGCGCTGCTCGTCTCCTGCGGCGGCTCCAGCGGCAAGCTGATCCCCGTCGCCGACGCCGGACCGCTGCAGAGCGACTTCGAAACGGTCGCGCTGGACGCCGAATCCGGCAACGGGAACTGCTCCACGACCGAAAGCGCGATCCTCAAGACCGAACAGGACTTCGACGCGCTGCCCGCGAGCGTCGACACCGGCCTGCGCGACACGCTGCGCCAGGGCATCGAGAACCTGCGCGCTCGCGCGCTCGCGCTGTGCGTGCAGCCGCTCGTGCAGACGACGCCCACGACCACCACCCCGAAGACGACACCCACCACCCCCACCACGACTCCCACGACCACGCCCGCGACCACGCCGACGAGCACCGTGCCCACCACCACGCCGACCGGCACCACCCCGGGTGGCGGCACCCCCGCGCCCGGCGCCGGCGAAACCTCACCCGGCACCGGCGGCGCGCCCGGCGGCGGCACCGGCGCCGGCGAAAACGGCTCCGCCAACGGCGCCAACCCGGCCGAAGGCGGCGCGGGCGCCGGCGGGATCGGCGCCAACGGTCAGGAAGCGGCGAAATGAGCGGCGTCGAGATCGCCGGGCGCTACCGGCTGCAGAGTCGGCTCGGCTTCGGCGGGATGTCCACCGTGCACCTCGCCCTCGACCTGCGCCTCGAGCGCCAGGTCGCCGTCAAGCTGCTCGCCGAGCATCTCGCCGACGACCCCGCCTTCGTGTCGCGCTTCCAGCGCGAGGCGCAGGCCGCCGCGCGCCTGGTGCATCCGAACATCGTCCAGGTCTTCGACTCCGGCCGCGACGAGCGCACCGGCCAGTACTTCATCGTCATGGAGTACATCGAAGGCTCCTCCGGCGCGGAGATCCTCCGCGACCAGGGCTGGGTCGAGGTCGACGAGGCGCTGTCGATCATCGAACAGGCGTGCGAGGGCCTGCACTACGCGCACCGTCACGGCGTCGTGCATCGCGACGTCAAGCCCGGCAACCTGCTGCGCGCGCGCGAAGGCGAGGTCAAGCTCGCCGACTTCGGGATCGCCAAGGCCACCGAGCAGTCGAGCATTACCCAGGTCGGCTCCGTGCTCGGCACCGCCGCCTATCTCGCGCCAGAGCAGGCGCGCGGCGAGGAGGCCGGCCCGAGCGCCGACCTGTACGCGCTCGGGGTCGTCACCTATCAGCTGATCTCCGGGCGCCTGCCCTACGAGGCGAGCTCGCTGACCGAGCTCGCGCTCAAGCAGCAGCAGGAGGAGCCGCCCAGGCTCGACACGCTCGTCGCCGCCGTCAGCCCCGAGCTCGCCCAAGCCGTCGCGATATCGCTCGCGCTCGACCCGCGCGACCGATACAAGACCGCCCTGGAGATGCGCCACGGGTTGAGCGGCGGCGCCCGCGGCATCGCGCCGGGCGAGCCGCACCGCGCCGCGTCCGGCGGACGCGCGGCAGGACGGGGCGGGACAGGGCGCGGCGCTGGCGCTCCCACCCAGGCCACCAGCGTGCTCGCCGGCGCACAGCGCCCGGGCGCCGCCTCCGGGACCATCGCCGCCCGCCATCCGCGTCCAGGACCGCCAAGGGCCGTGGCCACGAGCGCCAGGCCGGCCGGCCGCGCGCCGGCCGCCAGCCGGCGCCGCTCCAACCGGCTGCTCGTGGCCGTGCTCGCGCTGCTCGCGCTCGCCGTCGCGATCGTCGCCGTCGTGATCCTCACCGCGCCCGCACCGGCCAAGGTGGTGCTGCGCAACGTCGTCTACTCCGACGTCCAGAAGGCCTCCTCCGCCCTCAAGCAGCTCGTCTCCGAAAACACCCAATAAAGGGGGCCCACCCGGACCCGCCCAACGGCCCACCCACCCGCCGACGCCACCCACGCCACCCACGCCCGCCGATGCTGGCCTCCCTCCTCAACGTCAACCACCTCGTCCAGACCTTCGGCTACCCGCTGCTGTTCCTGCTCGTCATGAGCGAGTCGGGTGGGGCTCCCATCCCCGGCGAGACCTCCCTGATCGCCGCCGCCGTCCTCGCCAGCCAGGGCAAGCTCCAGATCGAGCTCGTCATCCCCCTCGCCGCCACCGCCGCGATCGTCGGCGACAACATCGGCTACGTGATCGGGCGCAAGGGCGGACGCTGGCTGCTGGAGCGGCCCGGCGCCTTCCGCCGTCAGCGCCAGGAGGTGCTGCGCGTCGGCGAGCCGTTCTTCGAGGTCCACGGCCCCAAGGCCGTGTTCTTCGGGCGCTTCCTGCTCGGCCTGCGCATCTGGGCGTCGTGGCTCGCGGGCGCCACGCGCATGCGCTGGCGCGCGTTCGCCCTCTGGAACGCGCTCGGAGGGATCGCCTGGGCGAGCGCCATCGGGCTGATCGCCTACTTCCTCGGCCACTCCGCCGGGAGCGCCATCGAAACCTTCGGCATCTACGGCCTGGTTGCCGTACTGCTCGCGATCGTCGGCGGGCTCGTCCTGCACCGCCGCCACGTCGGTCGCGGACACCGCTCGCCCACGGATGGCGACGCCGCGGTCACGGCGCGCCATTCACAGGACGGCGAGGATCCGGCCGGCGAGTAGGCGCCGCCGGGTCCGCGTCGAGGTTGTCTATAGTCCAACAGTCGGCATTCGATGTTGGATGGTCGAGACTGCGGATGATGCTGCTGGGCCTGAGGCGAGATATGTGGTTGGTATATACGACTTGTTCGTTGATCGTCGCTTGCCTGTGCTCTGCCCCAGCGGCGGTTGGCCTGACGGCGTGCGAAGCCAAGTACGCCACGATCGAAGACGTGCGACTGATCAGCTTGAGCGCAGCAGAGGCGAGCTTTGAAGCGGAGATCAACCCCCAGGGCAAAGAAACCAGCTACGAGTTCCTGATCCTCGCCAGGCAGGTGCATTTCTCGGAATCGCCAGAACTGTTGTCAGGGCTATCGCAGGATGGCCGGATAGCTGCGGGCACAGGCGCTGCCGCCGTGAATGCGTCGTTCTCTGACCTGCAGTCGGGCTACATCTACTGGCTTGAAGTCATCGCGACGAATTTGGCCGGTAAGACGCGGTCTACTCCCACGTTCTTCTTCTACGACGACCCACCTGCCGAAAAGGAAGAAAGCTCGGGCCATTGGCCTTACAGGACCGACGAGTCGGGATGCGCGATCGAATCTGGCGATCTAGCTTCCGCCAAGACTGTGCAGGAACAGCGGGAAAAGGAAGCCGCTGAAGCCAAGGCTGCTGAAGAAGCGACGCGCAAGCGGCAGGCCGAAGAACATGAGCGGCTACGCGCCAGTCAGCCGAGCTGTGTGGTGCCGAGCTTGAAGGGCGATACGCTGCGAATCGCCCGGCGCCGAATAGAGGCTGCCCATTGCAGCCTTGGCGCGGTCAAGAGGCCACTGGATCATCACGGGCGACTCGTCGTGGCACAGCAGGCGCCACGTCGAGGAACGCGCCTGACGGACGGAGCGCGCATAACCCTGACACTGCACTCCCATTAGCGCCCTGCGTGCAGCCGTCCGATCGTCGCCCCAACGCCCACGCTGATCGCCAAGCACCGTGCTTTGCGCGCGAGAAGCTCTCGCTGACGCACTCCTGTCAACCGCAACGCGAAGGTCTGCAACGCTCGTCTCCCGCCGATACAGCACCGGCCATGTGAAGCTCCGACCCGCGACCTGGCAGGCAAGCTGACGCCCGTGGGCTACCGGCCGCAGCGACGCGGCGGGAGCGTCTTCGGCGAGCGCGCAAGCGCACGACGAAGATCGCGCACGACGAGGCGGGTTATCCGGAGAACCCAGCCTCAGCAGCCGCCGCAAGGAGCGATGCGCTCCCACATGTCCGCCAGGCTGCTCAGCTCACGCTCGGAGAAGTGCGAGAAGAAGTGCTCGCGCACGACCGCCAGATGCGTCACCCGCGCTTCTTCCAGCCGCTCGCGTCCCGCGTACGTCAGGCACGCGTAGGAGCCGCGCGCGTCGTGATCGCACGAGCAGCGCTCCAGCAGGCGCTCGCGCTCCAGGCGGTCGACCAGCCGCGTCAGGCCGCTGCGCGAGAGCTGCGCCTGTTCGGCCAGTTCGCACATGCGCATGCGCCCGCCGCTCGCCTCCTCCAGGTGGCCCAGCACCTCGTACGAGGTCATCGGCAGCCCGTGCGCCTGCTCGAGCTCCGCGTCCAGCCGCTTGGCCAGGCACGCGTGCGCCCTAAGCAATCCGCGCCACGCGCGCAACTCCCCCAACGTCAGGGTCTCCTGCTCGGAGGTGGCGATCTTGACAGCGGTGACGGTCGACATGGCGGTCCGGTCCAACAGCGTCTCAATCGAACATAGCAGCGCCAACCCGCACCGCTCGGCAGAACGATCTCATCGCCGCGTCGCCCGCCACGCCCACAGCATCATCAGCGGCTGCAGCGCCAGCCGCCCATACAGCGCCCAGCGCGGGATCCTCCGAAACCGCTCGGGCTCGAGCGCCATGTGCACGTTCGCCGGAAACACCGCCGCCAGCAGCGCCACCAGGCCCAGGCCCGACAGGCGCCGCGTTGCCGGCACCAGCACGCCCACGCCGCCCGCGATCTCAGCCACGCCGCTGATCTGCACGATCCGCTTGGCGTGGCCCTTCAGCTGCGGCGGCACGATCTTCTCGTAGGCGCGCGGCATCACGAAGTGGTTGGCGCCGGCGCCGATGAAGAGGTTCGCCAGCAGACGCCACGACAGGCCCCTGCCCCCGCCCCGCCCCGCTGGCTGCTGCTCCTCTGGCTCAAGCTCGTCTGACGGCACCTCAGCTCCTTCCGTGCAACGCGAACTCCACCCTACGGCCGGTAGGCCGTCCATTAAACAAGAAAAACCTAGCCGTCCTCGATCAACGAGCGCCCCGTCATCTGCGCCGGCTGCTCGATCCCCAGCGCCGCCAGCACGGTCGGCGCCACGTCCGCCAGAATGCCGCCCTGCGCTCGCAGCGACACGCCCGCGCTCGTCACGATCAGCGGCACCGGGTTCAGCGAGTGCTGCGTGTTGGGGCTGCCGTCGGGCTCGAGCATGTGGTCGGCGTTGCCGTGATCGGCCGTCACCACGCACACGCCGCCGCGCTCGTGGACCGCCGCGACCACCTCGCCCAGGCACTCGTCCACCGTCTCCACCGCCTTCACCGCCGCCTCGATCACGCCCGTGTGGCCGACCATGTCCGCGTTCGCGAAGTTGATGATCCCGAAGCGCGGCCCATCCTGCCGCCAGGCGCCCACGAAAGCCGCCGCCGCCTCGCGCGCGCTCATCTGCGGCTTGTGGTCGTATGTCGGCACGTCGCGCGCCGAGGGCACCAGCTCGCGCCGCTCGCCGCGCATCGGCGTCTCGTCGCCGCCGTTGAAGAAGTACGTCACGTGCGCGTACTTCTCCGTCTCCGCCACGTGCAGCTGCGACGCGCCCGCCCGCTCGAGCACCTCCGGCAGCGTGCTCTGCGGATGTTCCGGCGAGAACACGATCGGGTACGGCCAGCCCTCCTCGTAGCGGGTCAGCGTCGTGTAGCGCGCGATCGCCGGCACCCCCCCGCGGCCCGTCCAGCCGGGCAGCTGCTCGGACGCGCCGGGGTCTTCGCCGAAGCCCGGCTCCGCCAGCGCGCGCGTGATCTCGCGCATCCGGTCCGGCCGGAAGTTGAACGCGATCACGCTGTCCCCCGGGCGGATCGCCGCCTCCTCGCCGACCAGCGTCGGCTCGATGAACTCGTCCGTCTCGCCCCTGCGGTACGCGTCTGCGACCGCCTGCTCGCCGCTGTCCGCATGGTGCGGCGCGCGGCCGTGAACGAGCATGTCGTACGCCCGCTGCGTGCGTTCCCAGCGCCGGTCGCGGTCCATCGCCCAGTAGCGCCCCACCACCGACCCCACGCGCGCGCCGTGCGTGCGATCGAGCTCCGCCAGGAACCCCGCTCCCGCGTGCGGCAGCGTGTCGCGGCCGTCGGTGAACGCGTGCACCACCAGGTCCTTCACCGCCAGCGAGTGCCCCAACGCGATCAGCGCGCGCACGTGCGCCAGCGACGAGTGCACGCCGCCGTCGGACACCATCCCCAGCAGGTGCACCCGCTCGGCGTCCGCGAACGCCGCCCGCAGGACCTCGCTCTGCGCCAGCGACCCGTCGGCGACCGCGTCGTCGATGCGCACCAGGTCCTGGCGCACCACCGCGCCCGCGCCCAGGTTCAGGTGCCCGACCTCGCTGTTTCCCATCTGCCCCTCAGGCAGCCCCACCGCGCGCCCGCACGCCGTCAGCGTCGTGTGCGGGTAGGTCGCCCACAGCTCGTCGAACACCGGCGTTTGCGCCAGCGATATCGCGTTGCCCGGCCCAGGCTCCGCCATCCCCCACCCGTCGAGCACCACCAGGCACGCGCACGGCGCCGGGAGGTTTGGGGGCCCGCCCACCCCACCCGCCACCCCCCCCGCCCCGGCCGGGACGCTCATCGCGCGGCCGCCGCCGCCACGATCTGCGCGAACGACTCCGCCTGCAGCGACGCGCCGCCCACCAGCGCGCCGTCCACGTCCGCCAGCGCCAGCAGCTCCGCCGCGTTCTCCGGCTTGACCGACCCGCCGTACAGGACCCGCAGCCGCTCCGCCGCCTGCCTGTCGCGGTCGGCCACCAGCGCGCGGATGAACGCGATCGCCTCCTGCGCCTGCTCCGGCGTGGCCACCCTGCCCGTACCGATCGCCCAGATCGGCTCGTACGCGATCACCACCTCCGCCAGCCGCTCGCTCGGCACATTCGCCAGATCGTCCTTCACCTGCTGGCGCAGCTTGCGGTCGGTGTCGTCGTTGTCGCGCTCCTCCTCCGTCTCGCCCACGCACAGGATCGGCACCAGGCCCGCCTCCAGCGCCGCCGGCACCTTCAGCGCCAGCGCCCTGTCCGTCTCCCCGAACAGCGCCCTGCGCTCTGAGTGCCCGAGCACCACGCCGCGCACGTCCAGCTCGCGCAGCATCGGCGCCGACACCTCGCCCGTGTACGCGCCCTCCGGCTCCTGGTGCATGTTCTGCGCGTACACCTCCACGCGCGAGCCGCGCGCGCTGTCGACCATCGCGCGCAGGTCCGTGAACGGGACGCAGATCGCCACGTCCGCGCCGTCGACCGCCGACACGCGCGGGAGCAGCGCCTGGATGTAGTCCTCCGCCTGCTCCTCCGTCTTGTACATCTTCCAGTTGCCCGCGATCAGCGGCGTGCGGGCCGCGGGTGGGCTGGGTGCCATCAGGAGACCACCCCTGAGGCCTCCAGCGCCTGCACGCCCGGCAGGGTGTGCCCCTCGACCAGCTCGAGCGTCGCGCCGCCGCCCGTGGAGAGGTGGTCGACCGCGTGCTCCAGCCCGAACTGCGCCAGCGCCGCCGCCGAGTCGCCGCCGCCCACGACCGTCAGGCCCTTCGCCCGCGCGACCGCCTCCGCCACCGCGCGCGTGCCCGCCGCGAACGGCTCCAGCTCGAACGCGCCCATCGGGCCGTTCCAGAAGACCGTGCCCGCGCTCGCGATCACGGCCGCGTAGCGCTCCGCCGTCTTGGGGCCGATGTCGAGGCCCATCCAGCCCGCCGGCACCTCCACCCCGTCGAGCACGCGGTGCGGCGCATCCGCCGTCAGGCGCTCTCCGATCACCAGGTCGTTCGGCACCAGCAGGCGCGCTCGGCCAGGCTGTGGCGCGTGCGTGTCGCTGGCGCGCGACAGGGCGCTGCGCGCATACTCGACATCCTCGTCGTCGCACAGCGACGTGCCCACCGTGTGCCCCTGCGCGCACAGGAACGGGAAGCACATCGCGCCGCCGATCATCACCACGTCGGCCACCGCGAGGAAGCGCTCGATCACCTTGATCTTGTCGGCCACCTTGGAGCCGCCAACGATCGCCACGAGCGGGTGCTCGGGATGCTCGAGGATTCCCGTCAGCGTCCTGACCTCCCGTTCGAGCAGCCGCCCGGCGGCGCTCGGCAGCAGGTGCGTGACGCCCTCGTTGCTCGCATGCGCGCGATGGGCCACGCCGAAGGCGTCGTCGACGTAAAGGTCCGCCAGCGCCGCCAGCTCGGCCGCGAACTCGGGGTCGTTGCGCTCCTCCCCCGGCTCGAAGCGCACGTTCTCTAGCACCAGGATTTCTCCGTCTCCCAGCGCTTCCGCCAGCGCCATCACCTCATCGCCGACGACCGCCGGCGCCAGCGTCACCTTCGCGCCGGTCAGCTCGCGCAGGCGATCCGCCACCGGCGCCATCGACAGCTCCGGCACGCGTTCGCCCTTCGGTCTGCCCAGATGCGAGACCAGCACCAGCCGCGCCCCCCGCTCGCGGAGCTCTTCGATCGTCGCCAGCGCCGCGGCGATGCGCGTGTCGTCGCTCACAAGCGGCACGCCGCCGGCTGCCGGACCACGCACCGCGTCCACGTTGGCGTCCAGCGGCACGTTGAAGTCCACGCGCACCAGCACCCTCTTGCCGTGCACGTCCAGGTCGTCGATGCTCCTCATCACAGGACCCTCTGCGCCAGATCCACGAGCCGGTTCGAGTAACCCCACTCGTTGTCGTACCACGCGACCACCTTCAGCATCGTGCCGTCGATCACCGCCGTCAGCAGCGAGTCGACGATCGAGGAGAACGGCGAGGAGACGATGTCGCTGGAGACGATCGGGTCTTCGGTGTAGCTCATGATCCCCGCCAGCGGGCCGCTCTCCGCGGCCGCCTTCAGGGCCCCGTTGACCTCCTCGACGCTCGTCTCGCGCGCGCACTCGACCGTCAGGTCGACCACCGAGCCCGTCGGCACCGGCGCGCGCACCGCGAAGCCGTGCAGCTTGCCCTGCAGCGCCGGGATCACCAGCCCGATCGCCTTCGCCGCGCCCGTCGACGCCGGGATCAGGTTGATCGCCGCCGCCCGCGCCCGGCGCAGGTCCTTGTGCGGCAGATCCTGCAGCCGCTGGTCGGCCGTGTACGCGTGGATCGTCGTCATCAGGCCGTGCTCGATCCCGACCGTGTCGTTGACCACCTTCGCCACCGGCGCCAGGCAGTTGGTCGTGCACGACGCGTTCGAGATCACCTCGTGGCGCTCGCGGTCGTACGCCTCCTCGAAGTTCACCCCCAGGACCACCGTCGCGTCCGGATTCGTCGCAGGCGCCGAGATGATCACCTTCTTCGCGCCCTGCGCCAGGTGCTTGGCGGCGCTGTCGCGGTCCGTGAACAGGCCGGTCGACTCGATCACCACGTCGACGCCCAGCTCCCCCCACGGCAGCGCCGCCGGGTCGCGCTCGGCCAGGACCTTCAGCTCGCGGCCGTCCACGTCGATCGCCGCCTCGCCGCGAGCCCGCACCGTCCCCGGGTACGGCCCCAGGATCGAGTCGTACGCGAGCAGGTGCGCCAGCGTCCTCGAGTCGGTCAGGTCGTTCACCGCCACCCACTCGATCTCCTCGCCCGCGGCCTCGCCGCGGGCCTTGGCCGCACGGAACATATTTCGCCCGATCCGGCCGAATCCATTGATCCCCACGCGTACCGGCATTCATTGCCTCCTGAAGCGAAAATGAACGATGCCGGGTCTCAGGAGCGTGTGCTCCGGTCGCCCGGCGTGCCGGAGCAGGCTATCAGCGCGCCCGAGAGCGGGAGATTCGACCCGCTCACGCTCCCGGACGAGCTCGAGCTGTTGCTCGCGAAAGCCGGC
>JBKQHH010000227.1:0-8458 GCA_052148875.1 Solirubrobacteraceae bacterium | reverse complement strand
CACGGCGATGGCGCGCGGGCTGGGCTTCACGGGGGAGGACCTCGACCGCGCGCTCGACACCTTCTCGGGCGGGCAGCTGACCCGCGCCTCGCTGGCCCGGGCACTGGCCACGGGCGCCGACGTGCTGCTGTTGGACGAGCCCACCAACCACCTGGACATCGAGTCGCTGGAGTGGCTCGAGCAGACGCTCGTCGACCTCGACGCGGCGGTGGTGCTGGTGGCGCACGACCGCTGGTTCCTGGAGGCGGTCGGCACCGCTGTGCTCGAGCTCGAGGCCGGCCGCTCGCGCTTCTTCGCGGGCACGTGGCACCAGTGGCGGCGCGAGCAGGCCGCGCGCGAGCTCGCGCTGGGACGGGCGATCGAGTCCCAGCAGGCGGAGATCGAGCGCATGGAGCGGTTCATCGAGCGCTTCCGCTACAAGGCGAGCAAGGCCAAACAGGCGCAGTCGCGGGTGAAGAAGCTCGCCAAGATCGAGCGGATCGAGCGCGATCCGAGGGACGGCAGGGGCCTGGAGTTCGCGTTCTCGGCGCCCGAGCGATCGGGCCGCGTGATCTTCGAGCTGCTCGACGGTCGCATCGAGATCACCGAGGCGAAGGGCGGGCCGCTCGTCCTGCTCGAGCACGCGGAGCTGTGGCTCGAACGCGGCGAGCACGTCTCGCTGGTGGGCCCCAACGGCACGGGCAAGACCACGCTGATCGAGACGCTCGCCGGCCGGCGGCCGCTGGCGGCGGGCAAGCTGAGCACCGGTCACAACGTGAAGGTCGGCTACCTCTCCCAGCACGCCGACGAGCTCGGCGCGGGCGGTCCGCCCGAGCAGAGCGTCGTCGATGCGGCGCAGCGCGCCACCGGCCTGAGCCCGGGCAAGGCGCGCGCGCTGCTCGGGCGCTTCCTGTTCTCGGGCGAGGAGGCCGAGAAGCCGCTGAGCGGGCTCTCCGGCGGCGAGCGCCGGCGCCTGTCGCTGGCGGTGCTCGTCCACTCCGGCGCCAACGTGCTGATCCTCGACGAGCCCACCAACCACCTGGACATCGAGAGCCGCGAGGCGCTCGAGGACGCCCTGCGCGCGTTCACCGGCGCGATCCTGCTCGTCTCGCACGACCGCGCGCTGCTGGACGCCGTCGGCACGCGCACGATCGCGGTGGAGGACCGCGCGCTGCACAGCTATGTCGGCGGCTGGCCCGAGTACGTGCGCGTGCGCGACGAGCGCCGCGCGGCGGCCTCCGGTCGGGCGGGCAAGGCGGGCGCGCTGGCCGCCTCGCCCGCGCTCGCCCCCGCGCCGGGCGCGGCCGACGGCTCGCCGCGCGCGGCGGCCAACGGATCCGGCTCCCGCGCGGGCGCCGCGAACGGGCGGGCGAGCACGGAGGGCGTTCCCGCACCGGCCAAGAAGGGCAGGTCCAAGTCGAGCGGCAAGGGCCCGTCCAAGAACCGGCTGAGCGCGCAGCAGAAGGCCGAGCGGGCGATCGAAGAGGCGGAGGCGGCGCTGAGCGCGCTCGAAGCCGAGCTCGCCGATCCGGCGGCGTGGGCCACACGCTACGAGGCGGCCAAGTCCGAAGCGCGCCACACGGCCGCCACGCGCGCGGTCGAGGAAGCGTACGCGCGGCTGGAGGCGCTGGTCGACTGACGGGTCGCAGACGGGTCTCAGACGGTGCGGATGCGCGCGTCCGCACCGGTCGCGTCGAGCAGCCGCTGGATGTCCTGGGGGTCGCTCGTGAGGACGATGTCACCGTCGCCGGCGAGGAGCGAGACAGCGGCGTCGGCTATGTCGCTCGTGCCCGTATGTGCGAGCAGGACGCCGCAACGCCGGGCACAAGCTGAGTCGAGGGGCCACTCGAGGAAGCTGGCGAGCGCACGCGTGAGCCGGGCCTGACGCGCTGGATCGCGCCATACCTGTGCAATGCAGGCAGAGGACGTGATGGCGTCGACGTCGTGTTGTGCGGCGACGGCCAGCAATGCGCCGACAGCGCGGTCGCCGCGATCCAGGGCGATCAGGCCGCCGGCGTCGAAGACGAGGGCAGCCACTTGCGGGCCTCGCTGAGCTCGTGCTCGGTGTAGGGACCCCCGGTGACCTCGGCTATCTCCTCCGCAACTGCGTGCATCGCATCGGTGCGCAGGCGTGTGGCCGCCGCGTCGGCGAGCCAGCCGGACACCCCGTCCGAGCCGGCGGCGGCACGCACGCGCTGGTACAGCTCATCCTCGAGGCTGACGCTGATCTTCGCCATGGGTATACGGTAGCACCAACGATCCTACCCGTCGGCGGGGCTAATCTCTGCGTGTGAGCGAACGCCTCAAAATGACGATCAACGTGGCGATCATCCTCGCGATCGCGGCGGCGGTGTACTTCATCCCCGGCGGCGGGCGGGCGGCGAACACGTTCGAAGCGGCGCTGTGGGTGGCGTTCGGGCTGGGCGTCGGCTATCTCGGCCTGCGCATGTATCGCGAACACCACGTCGCGCTGCACAGCCTCGGCGATCGCAACCGCGGGCTGCTGTACGGCGCGGTGGCGCTGATCGTGTTCGAGTACGCCGCGCGGGCGCGCATGTGGGAAACGGGCTTCGGCGAGCTCGCGTGGTTCGCGCTGGCCGGCATCGTCGTGTACTCGCTGCTGGCGGTGTACCGCCAGTGGCGCGCGTATTGAGCGCGATGGACGCGGGCGCGAGCCTCGCCGAGCAGCGCCGCGCCCTGCCGGACCAGCCGGGCGTGTATCTGTTCAGGGACGCGCGCGGCCGCGTGATCTATGTCGGCAAGGCCAAGTCGGTGCGCAAGCGCGTCGCCTCACACTTCTCCAAGGCTCAGGTGGGCGGGCGGGGATCGAGTTCACCCGGGCACGCGGAGATGGTGGCCGCGGTGGAGAGCGTCGAGTGCGTGGTGGTGGCCTCGGAGGCGGAGGCGCTGCTGGCGGAGCAGAGCTTCATCAAGCAGTACCGGCCGCGCTTCAACATCCGCCTGCGCGACGACAAGTCCTACCCGTTCATCGCGATCTCGCTCGACGAGGACTTCCCGCGCGTGTACTTCACGCGCGAGCGCCACCGCGCGGGGCGCGCGTACTTCGGCCCGTACTCGAACGCCAAGCGCGTGCGCGCGACGCTGGAGGTGCTGGCGAAGGTGTTCATGTTCCGCTCGTGCACCGGGCCCGAGCCCGGGCGGCGCAGCGGCAGCCCGTGCCTGGACTACTACATCAAGCGCTGCGAGGCGCCGTGCGTGGGCTACGTCTCCAGGGAGGACTACCGCGCGAGCATCGACCGCGTGATCGACTTCCTGAACGGGCGCTTCGCGGCGATCGAGCGCGATCTCGAGGCGCGCATGCGGGCGGCGGCGGCGGAGGAGGAGTTCGAGCAGGCGACGCTCGAGCGCAACCGGCTGCACGCGGTGCGCTCGCTGCTCGAGCGCCGCCGCGTGACGAGCGAGTCGGTGGGCACGTTCGACGCGGTCGCGGTGGCGGCGGACGGGCGCGACGCCAACGCGCAGGTCTTCCAGGTGCGCGACGGCGTGCTCTCCGACCGCCAGTCCTTCTACCTGGCCAACGAGGCCGAGCGCGATCTGGCGGAGGTGGGGGAGGAGTTCATGCTCCAGTACTACGGGGGCTACACGTCGATCCCGGCGCTGCTGGTCGTCCAGCGCGGGCTGGGCCGGCGCGCGGCGCTGGCGGACGCGCTGTCCAGCCGCCGCGGCGGGCCGGTGGAGCTGCGGGAGGCGGAGCGCGGCGAGAAGCGCCGGATCCTCGAGCTGGCCGAGCGCAACGCGCTGCTGGCGCTCGACCAGGAGCGACTGCGCTCCGAGCGCCGCCGCCAGAGCCGGGTGGACGCGCTGGAAGGCCTGCAGCGGGCGCTCGACCTCGACGCGCCGCCGATCCGGATCGAGTGCTTCGACATCTCAAATCTTGGCGGCACGCACACGGTGGCCTCGATGGTGGTGTTCGAGGGCGGCGCGCCGAAGAAATCGGACTATCGCCGCTTCACGATCCGCACGACCGAGGGCGCCCCGGACGACTTCGCGTCGATGGCCGAGGTCCTCGCCAGGCGCTTCGCCCAGTGGGAGCGCCAGGCGGACATCTCGCCACACGACCCCGCCTATGACCGCAGCTTCGCGTCCTTGCCGAACCTCGTGGTGATCGACGGCGGCAAGGGCCAGCTCGCGGCCGGGCTCGGACCGCTGCGGGGCTTTCGCGAGCGCGGCGTCGCCGTCGTGTCGCTGGCCAAGCGGATCGAGGAGATCTTCGTGCCCGGGCGCCGCTCGCCGCTGGTGCTCGATCACTCCACGCCAGAGCTGCAGCTGCTGCAGCGCGTCCGCGACGAGGCGCACCGCTTCGCGATCACCCATCACCGCAGCCGCCGCGACAAGGCGATGAACAGCTCGCTGCTGGATGGTCTGCCGGGCGTCGGCCCGGCGCGCAAGCGCGCGCTGCTCACGCACTTCGGCTCGCCCGAGGCGGTCGTGCAGGCGTCGAGCGAGGAACTGCAGACGGTGCCGGGCGTACCGGCGAAGCTCGGCCGCGACATCCACGCGTACCTGCACCGCGCCGGCTGACTTCTCCGCAAGGTGACACGCGCGTCCGCCGCGCGCGGCACAATCAGCTGCGATGGCCGTGATCAGGCCCCTGCGCCCGCTGCGAGCCGCCGGTGGGAAATCCGGCAAGCCGGTGGTCGAGTCGCGCCTGCAGGACTTCGTGGTGATCACCGGGTTCTCGGGCGCGGGCAAGTCGACGGCGATGAACGTGTTCGAGGACGCGGGGTACTTCTGCGTGGACAACCTGCCGCCGGAGATGATCCGCTCGCTGGTGGAGCTGTTCGTGCACAAGGGGTCGAAGGTCGAGCGCGCGGCGGTCGTCTCGGACGTCCGCGGGGGCGTGTACTTCGAGGCGCTGCGGGCGGTGGTCGACGATCTGGACGCGCTCGGCCTGTCTCACCACGTGCTGTTCCTGGAGGCCGCCGAGCAGACGCTGGTCACCCGCTACAAGGAGACCCGCCGCCGTCATCCGCTGGCGCCGGAGGGCAGCATCGCGGCGGGGGTCGCGGCCGAGCGCGCGCTGCTCGAGCCGCTGCGCGGCCGCGCCGACCTGGTTATCGACACGACGGGCATGTCCGCGGCGATGCTGCGCGAGAAGATCGCCGAGGAGTTCCTGCCGCGCCAGACCGTCGGACGGCTGTCGGTGACGTTCATGAGCTTCGGGTTCAAGCACGGGCCGCCGCGCGAGGAGGACCTGGCGTTCGACGTGCGCTTCCTGGCCAACCCCCACTACGAGCCAGACCTGCGCGAGCTGACCGGGCTGGACGCGCCGGTGGTCGAGTACATCGCCCGCGACGGGCGGTTGGCGCAGCTGTACGACAGGCTGCAGGCGCTGCTCGACTTCCTGCTCCCGCAGTACGTCGCCGAGGGCAAGGCGCATCTGGTGATTGCGATCGGCTGCACCGGCGGCCGCCACCGCTCGGTGGCGATCGCCGAGCACCTGGCCGAGCGCTACCGCGACCACGACGACCTCGACGTGGCGGTCGCCCACCGGGACCTCGAGAAACAGCCCCGGGGGGCGTGACGGCCGCCGAGCAGCTCGGCGCCGCGATCGACCGTGCGCTGTGCGCCTCGCGGTGGTGAGGCTCAGTCGGCATATTTCTCGCGGACGTCTTCGATCTCCTCCTGCGCGAGGAAGAACGCGTCGAGCAGCCGCGGGTCGAAGTGCAGGCCGCGCTCGTCTCGCATCATCTCCAGCGCCGACTTGGCCGGCAGCGCCGCGCGATACACCCGGTCGCTGGTGAGGGCGTCGAACACGTCGGCCACCGCCGCGATGCGCCCCTCCAGCGGGATCACCTCGCCGGCGAGCCCGCGCGGGTAGCCCGTGCCGTCCCAGCGCTCGTGGTGGGTGTAGGCGATCAGCGCGCCGAGCTGCACGATGTCCGAGGCCGAGCCCAGGAGCATCTTGTAGCCCGCGTCGGTGTGGCCCTTGATGACCTCGAACTCCGCCGGGGTGAGCTTGCCCGGCTTGAGCAGGATGCTGTCGGGAACGGCGACCTTGCCCACGTCGTGCAGCTGGCTCGCCAGGCGCAGGCGCTCGCAATCCTCTGGCGAGAATCCGATCTGCCGGGCGAGGCTCTCGCAGTAGAAGCTCATGCGGCGCAGGTGCTGGCCCGTCTGCTCGTCGCGGAACTCGACCACGCGCGCCAGGCGGAAGATCGTTTCGGCCTGCGACGCCCACACCTTGGTCTCGGATACCTCGAGGCTCTGCAGCGCCTGTGCCAGCTCCTCGCTTCGCTCCCGCACCGCATTCTGCAGGCAGTGCAACACGCGCTGGCTCTGCGCCTCGGCACCGCGGCGGTGCAGGGCGTTGGCGACGTTGATGATCAGCTCGCCCGATCCGATCGGCTTGACCAGGTAGCCATAGGCGCCGAGCTCGATCGCCGTCATCGCGAGCTTCGTGCTGTCCTCGCCGGTGACCATCAGGACCGCCACGTCCGGATGCTGCTGGCGGATCTGGGAGAGCAGGTCGATCCCCGAGTCCCCCGGCATGTTGACGTCGAGCAGCGCGAGCCGGTATGACTCGTTCTGCAGGCGTTCCCGTGCTTCGTCCGCATCGCACGCGCCGTCGCAGGAGTAGCCGTTGTCGCGCACCACCCGCTCCTCCCAGCGCCGCAGCGCGTCATCGTCGTCGACTATGAGTAGCTGTGGCACTAGCGACCTCCTGTGCGTTCGAGGATCTGCGCGACCTTCGCGAGCAGCGCCGGCCCTGAGAAGGGCTTCTCGATCAGCGTCACGCCGTCGTCCAGGTGGCCGCCGGAGTCGAGGATCGGCTGGGCGAAGCCCGACATCAGCAGCACGCGCACGGTGGGTCGCTGCGCCAGCAGCCGCTCGGCCAGCTGCGGGCCGGGCATGTGGGGCATGACCACGTCGCTGAGCAGCAGCTCGATCGGGCCGGCGTGGGCGCCGGCCGCCTCGAGCGCCTCCGGGCCGTCCGCGGCGACGATCACCCGATAGCCGGCCGCGGCGAGGATGCGACGGGTGACCTCGCGCAGCGCCTGCTCGTCCTCGACGAGCAGGATCGTCTCCTCCCCTCGCCGTGGCGGCGAGTCATCCTGGCAGTTGGCCGCCGAAGTGCTGCGCGCGGTCGCGGGCAGCACCACGGTGAAGGTGGTGCCGATGCCCGGCTCGGAGTAGACCTGGCAGCGTCCGCCCGCCTGCTGGATGATCCCGTACACGGTCGCCAGCCCCAGGCCGGTTCCCTGACCGGACGGCTTGGTTGTGAAGAACGGATCGAACGCGCGCTGCACCGTCTCGGGGGACATGCCCACTCCCGTGTCGCTCACCCGCAGGCGAACGTAGGGGCCGGGCGAGAGCTCGGGCCGCGACGCGGCGTAGTGCTCGTCGATGTCGACGTTGGCGGTGTCGATCCGCAGCGTGCCGCCTTCGGGCATGGCATCGCGCGCGTTGACGGCGAGGTTGACCAGGATCTGCTCCAGCTGCCCTGGATCGATCAGCACCGGGCGCAGGTCGGCGGCCAGCGAGCTGTCCAGCTCGACCTGCTCCCCGAGCGTGCGACGCAGCAGCTGCTCGATGTCGCGGACGACGTCGTTGACGTCCACGACCTCCGGCTGGACGACCTCGCGGCGCGCGAACGCGAGCAGCTGGTGGGTGAGCTGCGCGGCCCGCTCGGCCGCCGAGCTGATCTGCTCGACGTCCTGGCGCATGGCGCGACGGCCCTGCTCGGTGGCGGAGGCGACCTCGAGGTCCTCGGCGACGAACGCCGCGTAGTTGATGATCACGGCCAGCAGGTTGTTGAAGTCGTGGGCGATGCCGCCCGCCAGCTGCCCGAGGCTCTCCAGCCGCTGGGCCTGGTGCAGCTGGTTCTGCAGCCGCTCCCGTTCGGCATCCGCCTCCAGCCGCTCGCGCTCGCGGGCGGCGACGACGCGCTCGCTCACGTCGCGGACCGCGGCGACCGCCAGCCTGCCGTCCTCGGTCTGGATGCTCGCCAGGCTGATCTCGGCGGGGAACTCGCTACCGTCGCGGCGCCGTGCGAACAGCTCGAGCCCGGTGCCCATCGGCCGCGTGCGCGGATCGGCGAAGTATCCGGCCCGGTCGGAGCGGTGCGCCGCACGGAAGCGCTCGGGCACCAGCACCTCCAGCGGCTCTCCCAGCAGCTCCTCGCGCCCGTATCCGAACAGCACCTCCACCTGCGCGTTGACCAGCACGATCAGCCCCTCACGGCTGACGCCCACGATCGCGTCAGGGACGAGCTCCAGCAGCGGCGCCAGGTCGAGCACGGCCGTGTGCGCCGCGAGCTGCTCGGATTGCGCCGTGGACCGGAGGCCGGCAGCAACCGACAGCTGCTCCCCCCTGCGGCCGCTTTCGCGGTCAGAGTTCCGCATTTCGAACTCCTTCCACAAATCTAGACTAGCGCGTCCTGGGCATTTTACCCATGAGACCGGTAGTGAGCTACCTGTCAGAACGGCGATCGCCGCCGGCTTTCGCGAGCAACAGC